>JAJXUA010000010.1 GCA_021783275.1 Pseudomonadota bacterium | reverse complement strand
TCAAGGGGAAGTAAAATAGGCGGCGCTTTTCCCGGCTGCCCAGTTTGATGTTTAAGTCGCCCGGCAGCCTGCCCCAGCCCAGACGCTGGAGCCAGGGCGTGAAGAGCCCCATCAACAGAAGTGCCAATACCAGCGTTGCCAGCCATTTCAACATGAACCGATTCTAGCCGATGGACACCGCCCTGCCGCCGCAATTCGAACGTACCCGTATCCTGCTCACATCTGACGAACAGGCCCGGCTGGTGCGCGCTCATGTGCTGGTAGCCGGGCTGGGCGGCGTCGGATCGTATTGTGCCGAAGCGCTGGCGCGCGCAGGCGTGGGGCGCCTGACGCTGATCGACCATGATGTCGTCGCCGCTTCCAATATCAACCGCCAGCTGCCCGCCATGCTGTCCAGCGTCGGACAGTCCAAGGCCGAGCTGATGGCAGCGCGCATACGCGATATCAATCCGGCCTGTGAGCTGACCGTGCTGCGCGAATTTCTGGTTCCCGAAACCGTCGCCGACATCGTGCCAGGCGATGTCGATTTCGTCATCGACTGCATCGACTCGCTCAACTGCAAGGTCGCGCTGGTGGTGAGCAGTATCGAACGCGGCCTCAAGGTCGCGTCCAGCATGGGTGCCGGCAACAAGCTCGATCCCACGCGCATCCAGATCGCCGACATTGCAAAAACCTGCATGTGCCCGCTGGCCTCGGTGATGCGCAAACGGCTGCGCAAACGCGGCATCGCCAAGGGCGTGCTCACCGTGTTTTCCGACGAGGCCGGTCGTGCGCCCTTGCCGCCGCAGCCGGTCGAAGGGCGTGGCCGTGCGCGGGCGGTCAACGGCACCATCAGCTACATGCCGCCGTTGTTTGGATTGATGCTGGCAGGGGCTGTGGTGCAGCGCCTGATCGAAGAAATGTAAATTTTCACCGGCTGTCGCGTGCGCTTCATGCACCTGTGCCAAGCTGACAATTTCAAATCAGAGGAGATGACGATGGGACTCTTGGACAGCGTGATGGGTGCACTCGGCGGCACAGGTGGCAACGGCGGCAACAACGCCATGATCAACGTGGTGATGCAGATGCTCGCGAACAAGGGCGAAAGCGGCGGTCTCGCCGGACTGGTGCAAGCCTTCCAGAAAAATGGCCTGGGCGAGCAGATGAATTCGTGGATCAGCACCGGCCAGAACCTGCCGATCTCCCCCGAGCAGATCAAGGCCGCACTCGGCAGCGGCCAGCTCGGCCAGATCGCCGGTCAGCTCGGCATGAACGAATCACAGGCTGCGGGCGGGCTCGCCGACCTGCTGCCGCAGGTGATCGACAAGCTCACACCGAACGGGCAGATGCCGCAGGGCGATGATTTGATGGCGCAGGGGCTGGAGATGTTGAAGGGCAAACTGTTTGGGTGAAGGATGGACTGGCCGGGGTCTGTACGACACTGCCATATATTGGCATCGCGAGGCGCAAAGCGACGTGGCTGCGATTTTGCATGGGCTTGAGCCCATAGCAAGTCGGAGTCCCCTTGTGGGGCGATCCAGAAGTCGCGTTGATGCGTCTGCGTTTCTGCGTTGCTTCGCTCGCAACGATGAAGTTTGAATGTATAGAAGGCCCTGAAACCATAGTTCTCCTGTCTTGATTGCTGACAAGCGACAGACCACGGTTTCAGCGCTGCGGTGTCTGAATGGTGTTCAAGCGCCCAACGGTTGATTACGCAAACACCTCGACACAATGCTGCCCGCTCTCGAACCCGGCCTGAATTTCGGCATGACTGTCGATCAAACAGGTCAGCACGGCAGTTTTGTCGGTGTTTCCGGTTTGCAGCCAGATCACGAAAGGTGGGGCATTGAGCAGCAGGCTGAGGTCGTAGTAATCCGCGTCTTTGGTGACGATGACGAAATCGCGATCCTTGGCGTATTGCCAGATATCGCGGTCGCTTGCGCGCTCCAGTCCTTCCAGTGCGACCTGGGTGCTGCCGGGATACACCGACTGCAAAAAGGGAACCAGACGCCGGGACAGATTTTCGTCCAGCAGCAGTTTCATCAATGGACGATGAGGAGACGACGCTCGCGGTCGGCCGCAAAGGCGAGGCACGCCTGAATGTCAGCCGGTTCCAGTTCGGGAAAATCCGCCACGATGTCGTCGGCACTCATGCCGCTTGCCAGCATGTCCAGCACGTCGTAAACGGTGATGCGCAGGCCGCGTATGCAGGGCTTTCCGCCGCGCTTGTCGGGCTCTACGGTGATTCTGTCACGGTAGTCCATGCCGGTCTCCTTGCGCAAATGTCGCGTGCGATGTGTGCATTCTATTGGATTGGTCTGACGTACACCATCAGGCTGCGCGCACTCTGGGGCCGGTTCACTGCGCCGCCTCATCTATCTGCTTCTTCTGCGCCTCTGCCGCGTCCATCACCTGACCTCCCACCGCGCGCGCCTTTTCCACCGCCTGAATCTGCGTCTCGAACACGGGGTTGGGTTGGCGTTCCCCGGTTTGCGGTTGCGGCGGCGGGCTGGCGTCGCAGGCGGCGAGCAGGCATACACACGGGATAATGAGCAGACGTTTCATGTTTGATCCTCCAGCAGATGAGTGGGCAGGCCGTCGATGCTGACCTGGTTTTTTTCACGCCAGTAATCGAGCAAACCGATGGGGCCTTTTTTCTCGGCCCAGCGCGCGAGTGTGTCGCGTTCGCCGCGGTAGGTGTACATCGGCACGGCGTAGCCGCACGAGGTTTGCACCGAGTCGATGTCGAGGACGATGAGCTGGCGTTCGCCGGGCAGCGCGGGGAAATGCGCGCGCAGGGCGGCCCAGTCGGCGTCCTGTCGGCGCACAGCGCGGCCGCGTCCATACAATCTGAGGGTGAGCGGATCGGCGTCGAAGCTCGTCCACATCAGGGTGAGGCGGCCGTCGTGCTGGAGATGCGCGGCGGTTTCGTTGCCGCTGCCGGTGAGGTCGAGATACGCGACGCGGCTGGGGCTGAGCACGCGCAGACTGTCCATGCCCTTGGGCGAGAGATTGAGCCGGCTGGTGGCGGTGCCGCTGGCGGTGAAAAATATCTTCTGCGCGGCGATGAAGTCGTGGTGCTTGTCTTCGAGCGCGGGATAGAAGCGGGCCATGTCAGTCCAGGTGTGACTCAGTTCATGTGCTTCTTGAGAAATTCGGTCAGCAGCCGCAGCCGGGTGACGCTGTCGTTCATTTCCAGCAGGTTCTGCCGTACCGAAAGCTTGAGCGGCAGCACTTCGGACAGGCGGTAGCCGACCCATACCGCATCGTTGAAATCATGCGGTTCGGGGAAACGGGTGATGCCGTATTCGCTGATGATCTGGCGCAGGATTTCGACGGCGATTTCGAGTTCCTCTGGAACGGCAATCGCGGGTTCCTGGCTGATCGCTTCGACCTGGCCCACGATCAGCCCACTGGATTCGGTATGCAGGTCGCGGATCACGAAACGATCCAGCGCCTGGGTTTCGATTTGCAGGATGCCGGTTTCCGGCATGTCCCAGTCGATGATCTGCACCTGCGTACCGACGGCGTGGGGCAGGGCGGGTGCACCGGCTTCCGACCCTTCGCGGATGGCACAGATGCCAAAAGCCGACTGATCGGCAATCGCCTGTTTCACCATGTCCAGATAGCGCTGTTCAAACACCCGCAGCGGCAGACGCCCTCCGGGAAACACCACGGTATTGAGCGGAAACAGCGGCAGGGTGCGGCGCTGCGATTTGATCAATCTTCGCCCCAGGGTGTCATCAGGGCATGATCAATGCCAAGCTGGTCGAGGATGCGGGCGACGACGAAATCGATGACCGCCTCGATGGTCTGGGGGCGATGATAAAACCCCGGGTTGGCAGGCAGGATCACCGCGTTCATGCGTGACAGCTTGAGCATGTTTTCCAGATGCAGCGTCGAGAACGGTGCTTCGCGTGGCACCAGGATCAGTTTGCGCTGCTCCTTCAGCATCACGTCGGCGGCGCGCTCGATGAGATTGTCGGACAGGCCATGGGCAATCGCTGCCAGCGTGCCCATGGAACACGGGCATACCACCATCGCGTCGGCCGGATTGGAGCCGGAGGCCACCGGCGCATACCAGTCGTCGCGGCCATAAACGCGCAGCTGGCCTGCTTCGGCCTGCATGCTCTCACTCAGCTGGCGCTCCAGGTCACTGGCCCGGGCGGGCAGCGCAATCCCCAGCTCCTGCTTGGCGACAATATGCGCGGCCTGGGTTACCAGCAGATTAACTTCGATATTCGCCGCCAGCAGGCACTCCAGCAAACGCAGGCCATAGGCCATGCCGGACGCGCCCGACAGGGCCAGGGTGACAGAATTCAGGGATGGGGACATGGCGTGGATTGTCGCCTGTCGGCGATGGGTGCGGCAAGCGCCGTGCGTTGCAGCAGGCGCGCCACGATGACGCCGTTGACCGTGCCAAAGACCAGCGCCGCCGCGCCAAACACCGGCAGCAGATTGAGCAGGGCCGCACCCGGCAACAGCCATACGCCAGCCAAAGCCAGCTGGCCGCCGATATGCGCAAACGCCGCCAGCACCGACAGGCTGACCGGGCCGAAATAACGCGCAGGGAGAAACTGCGCCAGCGCCAGCACCGCCAGACTCGCCGTCGCGCCCGCACTCGCCAGCCAGAAGCCGGGCGCAAACAGCGTGCCGAACAGCAGTCCGCCCGCCACCACGCGCAAGCCGGATACCCAGGCAGCGGTGCGCCAGCCGTATTGCAGCAGCACCATCAGGATCACGATATTGGCCAGCCCCGGCTTGATTCCGGGAACGGGGCTGGGCAGGGCGGCTTCGGCCAGCGTCAGACCAAGCGCCAGCGCAGCATAGCGGGCGATGCGCCGGTCGTCTGCGGTGACCTGCAGTTCAATAGGCGAGGGTGTCATGCAGGGTGTCGCGGCCGCGAATTTCGAGGCTGACCTGATTGGGCAGGCACAGCGCCGTATCGCCCGCCTGGCTGAGCCAGCCCTGTCGTACACAGAGCTGGCGGGGTGAGGGGTCACGCGCAATGCGGGCGCGTCCCGGCTCGATCTCGATCAGGGTCATGCCCAGCGGGCCCTTCACCGACACGGTGTGCGCGCGCGTCAAGGCAGGGGTTTCGACGATGCTGCCGGCGGCACGGACGATGGCGCGTTCGGCCGGACCCCGGCTCCAGGCGTGTGCGCCCAGCGCAATCACGGCCGCCAGTCCGGCCAGCACGACCCCGGCATCACCCGTGCGCCAGACCGTCATCAGGACAATTCGCGGTGCCGCACCAGCACCTGCTCACGCTCGCGGAAGGCGGTGGCCAGGGTTTCGGCAAAATACACGCTGCGATGCTGGCCGCCGGTGCAGCCGATGGCCACGGTGAGATAGGCGCGATGGTCGCGAATGAAACACGGCAGCCAGTTTTCGACAAAGCCGCGTATATCGGTCAGCAGCGCCATCGCGTCGGGGCTGGCTTCGAGGTATTGCACGACGGCCTGGTCGCAGCCGGTAAGCGGACGCAGTTCGGCCACGTAATGCGGGTTGGGCAGACAGCGCACGTCAAATACCAGATCAGCGTCGAGTGGTATGCCGTGCTTGAAACCGAAGGACTCGAACAAGAGCGTAATGCGCGAACGGTCCTGCCCGATCATGTCCTTGATCCACAGCCGCAGCGCAGACGGCGAGAGGTCGCTGGTATCGATGCGGTGCGCCAGCGGCGCAATCTCGGCGAGCATTTCGCGTTCGAGCTGAATGGCTTCCTGCAGCGATACACGGTCGCTCGACAGTGGATGGCGACGGCGGGTTTCGGAAAAGCGTTTCACCAGCGACAGGGTTTTGGCTTCGAGAAAAACCACCCGCAGATCGGCCCCCTGCGCCCGCAGCGTGTCGGCTATCTCGGGCAGCTGCGCAAAACTGGCACTGCTGCGCGCGTCGATGGCTATCGCGATGCGGCCATGGCCCTCGTGTTTCAGATGCGCCACCAGTGGCATCAGCATCGCCAGCGGCAGGTTATCAACGCAGTAATAGCCGATGTCTTCCAGCACGGCGATGGCGATACTTTTGCCCGACCCCGACAGGCCGGAAACCAGAACAATCTGCATCAGGTGCTCCCGTCGATTGCGGCCTGCTGGCGCAGGATGAACTGCTCCACCGGGTTGATGCCACGGCTTTTGAGGATATGGTTGCGCACGGCGACTTCGACCAGCACGGCGAGGTTGCGCCCTGCCGCCACCGGCACGCGCACTTTCGGAATTGCCACGCCGAGGATGGTCTCGGCCGACGCCACCATGTCGAGACGGTTGAGCCCCACTTCGCCGATTTCCTGCGGATGAACCAGCTCGACGATGAGCTTGAGATTCTTCTGCAATTTGACTGCGGTTTCGCCAAACAGATAGCGGATGTTCAGTATGCCCAGCCCGCGTACTTCGAGAAAGTCGCGGATCAGCGCCGGGCAGGTGCCTTCCAGTGTTTCCGGTGCCACGTGGCGAAGCTCGACCACATCATCCGCCACCAGCCGGTGTCCCCGCGTAATCAGTTCCAGCGCCAGCTCGCTTTTTCCCACGCCGGCATCGCCCTTGATCATCACGCCAGTGCCCAGCACTTCCAGAAACACCCCGTGCAGCGACGTGGTTTCAGCCAGGCACTGGGTGAGGTAATGCCCCAGATGCAGCATCAGGACCGGGCTCGCCAGGCTGGATGTGAGCAGCGGGGTACCAGTCTCCTCGGCGCAGGCAAACAGGGCGTCGGGAACGGCTTCGCCATTGGAAATCACGATGGCCGCGAGTTCGGACGAGAACAGGTGATCGAGCGCGTCTTTCAGGTTCTGCGCAGGCAGGCTGCGCAGATAGTCCATTTCGGCACAGCCCAGCACCTGCACCCGGTTGGGGTGGACAAAGTTGAGATGACCAATCAGCGCCAGCGTCGGCTTCTGGATGGTTTCGGAGGTCAGGGTGCGCAAGCCCCCCCGGCGCCCGGCCACCCATTTCAGGTTGAGCTGCTCCCCCATGTCGCGAAACAGCGTTGCGACCGTTACGTGAGCAGGAGACACCTCGATGGGCTGATCCATGCCGCTGGCGTGCCTAGCTGGTCCAGCTGTTCAGCAGGTCAAGCAGGTCGGCGGGGGTGGTGGCGTCGCGCATTTTGTCGCGCAGGGTTTCGTCACCAAAAAACTGCGCCAGTTCTCCGAGGATTTGCAGATGCTTTTCGTTGGCATCCTTGGGAACCAGCAGGATGAAGCACAGGACGACCGGCTGGTTGTCGGGCGCGTCGAATTCAAGCGGGGTTTTCAGGCGGTACAGTGCACCGGCGGCGTCCTTCAAACCCTTGATGCGGCCATGCGGGATGGCAATGCCGAATCCCAGCGCGGTGGAACCCAGCCGCTCACGTTCGAACAGGCTGGTAAAGACATCCGGAGATTTGAGACCATGCGTCCTGGAAAACAGCTCGGCGGCGTGTTCAAACAGTTTTTTCTTGCTGGTGAAACTCAGGTCCAGCAAGGCGGTATCAGCAGTAATGAGCGGGGCGATCAGGTTCATGCCATTGGGGCTACCGGACACAAATGCCGGTGCGGAAAAATTATACGCCCGGAGGCAGGGCTGCGTCCGGGCGTCGTGGCGTCATAAAAAGGTTTGATCAGGCTTCAGCCGGACTTTCGGTCGGCTGTCGTTTCAGGCCGCCTTCGCCCTGATGCACGTCGCCGGATTTTTCCTTGTGGCGGACGATCTGGCGGTCGAGTTTGTCGGCCAGCAGGTCGATGGCGGCATACATGTTGCCGTCTTCGCTGTGGGCATGAAAATCATGGCCCCGCACATGCAGGGTGGCTTCCACTTTGTGGACCAGTTTTTCGACCTGCATGATGACGGTGACGTTGATGACGTGATCGAAGTGTCGTTTGACGCGATCAAGTTTGTCGGAAACATAGTCACGGATCGCGGGGGTCACTTCCAGATGATGACCGGAAATCGTCAAGTTCATAAAGCCTCCTGGGGGTCTGCTTGAATAAACGGGTCGAGAGTTGCACTTTCTTTACCCCGGGTGCTGTCAGCACCCGGTTTCATTGTGGGACGAAAGCGGGGGACATTCAAGGCGGACGGGATGTTTTCCGGCGCGTGCAGCAAAAAGCCTTGGCAATCAAAGTGTCTTGCGCATGTTGGCGGGCGCAATCTGCATCGATTCACGGTATTTGGCGACAGTGCGTCGCGCCACCACGATGCCCTGCTGGCCGAGGACTTCGGCCAGCTGGCCGTCTGACAGCGGTTTTTTCGGGCTTTCGGCGGCGATCAGTTGTTTGATGAGCGCACGGATGGCGGTGGAGGAACAGGAGCCGCCGCTGTCGGTGGAAACGTGGCTGCCAAAAAAATATTTGAGCTCGTACAGCCCGCGCGGCGTCATCATGAATTTCTGCGTGGTCACGCGCGAGATGGTCGATTCGTGCAGTTCCACCGCATCGGCAATTTCCCGCAGCACCAGTGGCCGCATGGCAACTTCGCCATGTTCGAAAAAGTGCTTCTGCCGGTCCACGATGGCTTGTGAAACCCGCAGGATGGTGTCGAAACGCTGCTGCACATTCTTGATCAGCCAGCGGGCTTCCTGCAGCTGGCTGGCGAGCTGGCTGCCGCCCGATTCGCGATGGCGCGACAGAATGTCGGCATAGACGCGGTTGACCCGCAGTTTCGGCATGGCATCGACGTTCAGGCTGGCGATCCACATGCCCTTGACCTTGCGGATGTAGACATCGGGGATGACGTAGTGGGTTTCATCAACGCCGAACGCCGCGCCGGGGCGGGGGTTCAGTGACAGGATCAGCGTACGGGCAGCGCGCAGTGCAAAATCGTCGATCCCCAGCATCTTTTTCAGCTTGCCCACATCGCGGGCGGCCAGCAAATCCAGGTAGTGCGAAGTTAGCCGCATGGCGTCATCGCGGGCCGGAGTGTCGGCGGGCAGGGCGCGCAGCTGCAGGGTCAGGCATTCCGCCAGATTACGTGAACCGACCCCGGTCGGCTCCATGTTTTGCAGGTGCTTGAGTGCCGTTTCCAGCTCTTCGTGCTCGAGTTCTTCGAGCTCGGCCTGGAGGCTGGCAGTAATGTCTTCGAGTGGCTGGGTCAGGAAACCGGACTCGTCCAGGTCGTCGATCAGCGCAGCGACCAGGATGCGGTCACGCGGGGTCAGCGGGCTGACGATCAGCTGGCTGATCAGATGCTCGCGCAGGCTGCCTCCGGCGACCGAGCCCTGGGTGAATTCCCCATCGTCGTCATCGCTCCCCGCCGCGCTGTAGTCGTTCCAGTCGGAATCATCCAGCGTGGTGATGGCTTCGCTTTCGCTGTTGTCGGCCTGTTGCGGCGCTTCGGTGCTTTGTGCTTCGGCTTCGGCGGTGTGTGCGGGGACTTCGGTTGCAGCAAACGCGGCTTCGTCTTCTTCTTCACGCTCAAGCAGGGGATTGTCCTGGAGCATCTGCTCCAGTTCCTGGTTGAGTTCGAGCGTGGACAGTTGCAAAAGCCGGATGGACTGCTGCAGTTGCGGGGTCAGCGTAAGGTGCTGACCGATCTTGAGTTGGAGGCTGTGCTTCATGTGTTCTGACTACGGCAATAATCATGCCGACTTGAGTCAAGTGTAGCCTGATTCGTTCCGCCTCAGGCGGGATCAGAGGCGGAAATTTTCGCCCAGATAGACCTTGCGGGCGTTGTCGTCCTGAATGATCAGGTCGGGGCTACCAGTGGTTAGCACGCGGCCGTCATTGATGATGTAGGCGCGATCACAGATGCCCAGGGTTTCGCGCACATTGTGGTCGGTAATCAGCACGCCGATGTCACGTTCGATCAGGAAATGCACCAGTTTCTGGATGTCGATGACGGCGATCGGATCCACCCCGGCAAACGGCTCGTCCAGCAGCACAAAACGCGGATTGATTGCCAGGGTGCGGGCGATTTCCACACGCCGCCGCTCGCCGCCCGACAGGCTGACCGCTGAAGCATCACGCAGGTGTTCGATGTGCAAATCTTCGAGCAGATTGTTCAGGTGTTCGTTACATTCGTCTTTCGAATAGGGCTTCAGTTCGAGGATGGCGCGGATGTTTTCTTCCACCGTCATCTTGCGAAAAATCGAGGGTTCCTGCGGCAGGTAGGACAGTCCCATGCGCGCACGCTGGTGGATAGGCATGTGCGTCAGATCGCGGTCGTCCATCCGCACGCTGCCGCCATCGGCGGCCACCAGCCCCACCACCATGTAGAAACAGGTGGTTTTACCCGCGCCGTTGGGGCCCAGCAGGCCCACCACTTCGCCGCTGTTAACCTCGAACGAAACGTCGTGCACCACCGTGCGCTTGCCATACGTCTTGCGCAGGCCCTGGGCGGCAATCAGGCTCATGGGGCGGCGGGTGGGGTGACCGGGGCCACCGGGGCGGCGGGGGTTTTCGGACGGATGACTGCGCGTACGCGGCCTCCCGTTTTCTGTGTGCCCACCTGGCCGGTGACTTTGTAAAACTCGGTGTTGGCGTTGTAGGAAATCTGCGCGCCGCGTAGCTCGTCCGTGCCGCGCCGTAATTGCGCCTGGCCGATCAGTTCGAGTTCACTGCTGCCGCTGTTGTATTCGATCCGGCTGGCAAAGCCTTCAATGAATTCTTCGCTGTTGTCGAGCTTCTGGCGAAACGCCACCGGTCGGCCGGTGGCATGAATACGGTCCAAGCCGGCGGCGTTCTGCGTGACCTGTACCCGGTCGGCACGCAGCATCAGCGTGCCCTGGCTGAGAATGACATTGCCCTGATACACGCTGACCTTGCTGATGTCGTCGAGCGTGACACTGTCGGCTTCCAGGTTGACCGGCTTGCTGCGGTCGGCACGTTCGGCGTGGGCGGGCGCGGCCAGCGCCAGCAGCAGCAGGAGTGAGTATCTTTTCATCGTAGGAGGGTGCTCATGAGTTGCCCGGAATCTTGCCTGAATTGCCGCCTGCAATATAGCGGGCTTTCACCCGTCCTGTCAGCTTGATGATGCGGCGGGCGGTGTCGTATTCCATTGCCCCCGCGCGCAAATCCAGCCCGCTGTCGCGCAGGGTGACGGCACCCGGCGCACGCAACAGGTTGCGGTCGGGGTAGAGGATCAGGCGCGCGGTATCCAGGGTCAAGGCGGATTCAGCCGTCACTGCGGCACGCGCCAATTGGACGTTGCCGGTCAGATCGACCGAGCTGCCGTCTTCCGATACCAGCCCGTGCTGCGCGCTGGCGCTCACCGCGCCGACTGCCGCGTCCAGACGTTCAAAACGCGGCGCGTCCATGCGGGTGAGCTGGTTGCCGGAATAATGCATCAGACGTCGGGCGGACAGACGATAGAGCGGGTTGCCATTCAGGTCTGCCCGCAGCGCGTCGAAATTTTCGATAATGCCTTCGGGATCGGTTGCAGCCGCTTGCCCACGGCTGGCGGGGAGCTGCACCGCACGCTCGATCCAGAAACTGAGCCCGGCCAGCAGCAGCAACAGCGCCAGCGGCAGCCACAGCGATCCGCGTACGCTCATGCGGCGGGACGCATGGGGCGTATCAGGCTGTAGGGCGCGCGCGCAGGCGTCATGCGAGGTAGGGCGCAAGCGCCGCGTCGAGCGTGCCCTGTGCGCGCATCAGCAGTTCGCAGGCTTCGCGTACGGCACCGTGTCCTGCTTCCCGCACCGTGGTGTAATGGCTGTGCGCCTTGACCAGTTCCGGCGCGGCCGGCACGGTGATCGCCAGCCCGGCGCGCCGCATCACCGGCAGATCGACCACGTCGTCGCCCATGTAGGCGGTGGCGTCGCAGGCGAGGCCAAGGTCGCGACACAGCGCTTCGTAGACCACGCGCTTGTCGTGCGCACCCTGGTGGATGATGTCGATGCCGAGATTTTTCGCGCGGTGCTCGACCACGCGTGAGGTGCGGCCGGTGATGATGGCCAGCTGCACGCCCGTACTCTTGAGCATTTTCAGGCCGTGGCCGTCGAGCGAATGGAAGCCCTTGTATTCCTGTCCGTCATCGGCCAGAAACAAGGTGCCATCTGTCATCACACCATCGACATCAAAGGCCATCAGGCGGATTTTCTGCGCGCGTTCTAAGAGGGCGGGATTCATTTAAAACCTTTCACCACAGAGGCACGGAGACGGGGAGAAAAACAGACAGGGTTATCACGAGTGCCACCACTCAGACAGTATGAGTCTCTGTGTCTCTGTGTCTCTGTGGTGAGAGGTGCTGTGATCCGCACCATCACACCGCCAAGGAAACGCTGCATTGTTCGGTCATCGCGAGGAACGAAGTGACGTGGCGATCCAGGAGCGGTTAATTGTGCTGACATTCTGGATTGCTTCGCTTTGCTCGCAATGACCAAGCCTGAATAAATCAGCAGATCCCTGAAACCTTTCACCACAGAGGCACGGAGACGGGGAGAAAAACAGACAGGGTTATCACGAGTGCCACCACTCAGACAGTATGAGTCTCTGTGCCTCTGTGTCTCTGTGGTGAGAGGTGTTGTGATCTGCACCATCACACCACCCCCGCCTTCAGCAAATCGTGCATGTTGAGCGCTCCGACGAGCAGGCCGTTGGCATCGACTACCAGCAGGCCGTTGATCTTGAGGCTGTCCATTTTTTCGACCGCCGCCACGGCGAGGGCGTCTTCACGTATGGTTTTGGGGCTGGGTGTCATCAGTTCGGCGATGCGTGCCTGCTGCAGGTCGAGGGCGTGTTCCAGCGCGCGGCGCAGGTCGCCGTCGGTAAAGAGCCCCGCAACCTGACCGGTCGCATCGACCACGGCAGTCATGCCCAGCCCTTTCTGCGTCATCTCTACCAGCGCAGTCTTGAGCGTGGCGTCTTGCGGCACGCGCGGCAGCGCATCGCCGCTGTGCATGATGTCGCGTACGTGCACCAGCAACTTGCGGCCGAGGCTGCCGCCGGGATGGGTGCGGGCAAAGTCGTCAGCGGAAAATCCCCGGGCATCGAGCAGGGCCACGGCCAGCGCGTCGCCCATCGCCAGCGCGGCAGTGGTGCTGGCGGTGGGGGCGAGATTGAGCGGGCAGGCTTCCTTGTCCACCCCGGCGTTGAGGTGGGCGTCGGCCTCGCGCGCCAGGGTGGAGTCCGGGTTGCCGGTCATCGCCACCAGCTTGGCCCCGCGCCGCTTGATGAGAGGCACGATGCTGACGATTTCGCTGCTTTCGCCGGAATTCGACAGCGCCAGCACCACGTCGTCGGCGGTGATCATGCCGAGGTCGCCGTGGCTGGCTTCGCCAGGATGCATGAAGAAGGCCGGGGTGCCGGTCGATGCCAGCGTCGCTGCGATTTTGCCGCCGACGTGGCCGGACTTGCCCATGCCCGAGACGACGACGCGACCGGAGCAGGCGAGAATGAGACGGACGGCGTCGGCGAATTCGTGATCGATGCGGCTCGCCATCGTGCGCAGCGCATCGGCTTCGATGTCGAGCACGCGGCGCGCCAGCGCGAGGGAATCTTCGGGGGAGAAAGCGTGGGAGAGCATGGGCCGCAAGTATACTAAACCTGGAAACCGTAGTTGACCGCTTGCCATCTTGATGATTGCCCATGAACGCTGATATTTCTGCTTTCGGCCACGCTCACCCACCGGATGAGACCGCTACGCACCCGATGGCGCGCCTGCTCGTGCGCCTGCCTTTGTCGCGCCTCCTTGCAGGCCCCGGCCTGCCACGTCGTTGCTTCGCGGCAGTCACCCGATCCGACGCACCCTCGGGCGCGTCCAACTGCGGTTTCTAGGTTAGCCTGCCCGTCCCGCCCGGTTTCCTCATGCATTCCAGCCTGCAACTCGTCCTGATCCTGCTTGCCGTGGCCGTGCTGGTGGCGGCGGTGGCGCGTGCGCTGCGGCTGCCGACGATGCTGGGCTATCTGGTCACGGGCATTGCCATCGGGCCGTTCGCGCTGGGCTGGATTCCGGACAGCGAAGAAGCGCGTTATCTGGCCGAATTCGGCGTCGTCTTCCTGATGTTCTCGATTGGTCTGGAGTTCAGTCTGGCGCGCCTGATGACCATGCGCATGACGGTGTTCGGCTTCGGCGGCGCGCAGGTGCTGCTGACCATTGCGATCACCGTGCTGATCGCCTGGCTGCTCGATCTGAGTTTCCTCACCGCGCTGGCGCTGGGCGGCATCATGTCGATGTCGTCCACCGCGATTGTCTCGAAGATGTTCGCCGAGCGGCTTGAAATCCAGACCCCGCATGGCCGCCACATCTTCGGTGCGCTGCTGTTCCAGGATCTGGCGGTGGTGCCGCTCCTGATCCTGATCCCGGCGTTTGCCCGGGAATCCGATTCCATGGCGGCGGATCTGTCCTTCGCCATGCTGAAGGCGGTGGTGGTGCTGGGTTTCCTGCTGTTCGTCGGCCAGCGCATCATGCGGCCCTGGTTCCAGTGGGTGGCCGGGCGCAAGTCGCCCGAGCTGTTTACGCTCAATCTGCTGCTGTTTACCCTGGGGCTGGCGTTTCTCACCGAAAGCGCCGGGCTGTCGCTGGCGCTGGGCGCGTTTCTCGCCGGGATGCTGATTTCGGAAACCGAATACCGCTATCAGGTGGAAGACGACATCAAGCCGTTCCGCGATGTGCTGCTCGGCCTGTTCTTCGTCACCATCGGCATGCGGCTCGACCCGATGCTGGTGGTGGTGCAGTGGCACAACGTACTGTTGCTGCTGCTCGCGATTGTGGTGGGCAAGGGGCTGCTGGTGGCGGGCATTGCACTGGCCTTCCGCAATGCCCGCCCCACCGCCGTACGTACCGCGCTGGGGCTGGCGCAGGCCGGCGAATTCGGTTTCGTGCTGCTGGCGCAGGCCGCCGACCTCAAAGTGCTGGGCGCGGAAATTACCCAGCCAGTGCTGGCGGCGATGGTGCTGTCGATGCTGATCGCCCCGCTGATCATCAACCGCCTGGACGTGCTGACGCGTCTGCTGGCGGGCAGCGAATGGGCGGGCAAGGCCAAGGAAGTGCACGACATCGCGCTCAAGACCTTTGGCAAGACCAAGCACGTCATCGTCTGCGGCTATGGTCGCAGCGGACAGAACCTCGCCCGCCTGCTCGAAGCCGAAGGCATCACCTTCGTCGCGCTCGACGCCGACCCCGAGCGGATCCGGGCCGTGGTCGCGTCCGGCGCCAGCGTGGTCTACGGCGACGCCAGCCGCCGCGAAGTGCTGGTGGCTGCCGGACTCAGCCGCGCCCAGGCCGTTGTCGTCACCTATTCCGATTTGGCGTCGAGCATGGCGATCCTGCGCCACGTGCGCGAACTGCGCCCCGATTTACCCGTGGTGGTACGCACCATCGACGACACCCACATCGACGCGCTCAAGGCCGCCGGTGCCGCCGAAGTCGTGTCCGAAGTGATGGAAGGCTCACTGATGCTGGCCTCGCACGCGCTGATGCTGCTGGGCGTGCCGCTGACCCAGGTGCTGAAACGCATCCGCGACGTGCGCGAAACCCGCTACGCCATGATGCGCGGATTCTTTCGCGGCGCGTCTGACGCCGACGACGAACTCGACCAGCACGCCCAGCCACGCCTGCACACCGTGCTCATCACCCAGGGCGCGGCCGCTGCCGGGCACACGCTGAATGAGCTGGCGCTCGACGATCTGCTGGTTGAAGTCGTGGCCATCCGCCGCCAGGGCATCACCGGCGTCGATCCCCAGCCCGACGCGCGCATCCAGGTGAGTGATGTGCTGGTGCTGCGCGGCGCGGCAGACGGGCTGGCGGCGGCGGAGTTTCGGGTGTTGCAGGGCTGAAAACAATGAAGCCCGCAGAGCGGGCTTCATTGTCGAAAATTGCAGCAATCAGACGCCCATACAAACCGTATAGTTGTCTGTGTCTACCAATGCGCCATTTGCGGCGGCTGTACCGTTTGCAACTGCACCTGCCTGTACGGTCCCTGCATCGGTGTCGCCATCATCCAGCTGGGTATCCAGTTGTTTTGCAAACTTGCCTGAAATTCCGGCTGAACAAATGAAATACGTACCGCTGTTCATGGTGGTTAAAGGAGCAGTACTCTGGACCCCAACACGACCGCCCACCGCATTCAGTGGAGGGTAGTCAGCGGCGGCAATTGCTGTGGGGCCAGGAGCCAACCCGGCAAGCCGAACGTGTTGCCAGAACAGGAAGGTGTCGTCGGTATTGGTCGTGCTGTCCCAAGCACCATTCAGGACG
The DNA here is from genome assembly GCA_021783275.1 of Pseudomonadota bacterium. Lineage (GTDB taxonomy): Bacteria > Pseudomonadota > Gammaproteobacteria > Burkholderiales > Thiobacillaceae > Thiobacillus. Next base: position 21,324 of record JAJXUA010000010.1, on the reverse strand, counting down.
CCGTTGCCGAGAGTGGGGCCTGCTGGTGCCGAGACCGCAGTTGCGCCCAAGTGAGCAACGACAGCGGGGTCGTCGCCTGGCAGGGAGCGAAATTTGTCCTGATAGCCGTAAATGAAGACCGGTACATTACGGAAATCAGTGGCAAGATTCTTCACCCGCGCGCTGTTGATCAGCTCCTGGCCTTTGAGAATACCGCCGAGCAGCAGACCGATGATCACCAGTACGATGGCGATCTCGATCAGGGTAAAGCCGGCCTGGCGACGCGGCAAAGAATTCAAAGGCATGGTTGAACGCTCCGTAATTGATATGTGCCACACGCGGATTCGCAAGATGTATTCCAGCTGAACATGTTTCACAAGTGTTTGATAAATAAACAACAAGTGTATGAATTTTGAATGGAAAGCTGAGCGAACTGATGAAATCACAACAGCCGTGCCAGCTTTCCGTCAATCGCCCGGCACCGCGCCGGGCTGGATTTCCGTCTGCGTCTGCCGTTAGCAATGCTCATGTCGAAACTGCAGTCTGATCCCACGTTCATCTGCTTCCCCGCGCGTATCCAGCGGCCGCTCTCATGGCAGCCTAATTCATGAATACGCCGCTTGCCGCCACCGCTGCTTCCGGCGGGCTGAGTCGCCTCGCCCGGGCGCTCACCGAGGTGGCCCCCGGCCGCTGGCTGGCGCTGATGCTGCTGGCGCTGCATCCGGCGGTGGTGCTCGACGCCGATCCGGCGATCACTCGCGCTTTTCTGCTGGCGCATTACGGCTTCTTTCTGCTGTGGCAGCCGCTGGTACGTAGCGAGGCGCGCATCGAGCCCCGCCTCGCGCTGCCGGTGTTTGCCATGGCCGCGCTCTTGGTACTGGTGGACAGCACCTGGGTGGTGGCGCTGTGGCTGGCGATTCTGGCCGGGCTGGTGGGCGCGGTTGCCACCTCGCAAAACCAGTCCGCGCAGCGCGTCAGTTATCTGCTGGCGCTGGGCTACCTGCTGGCGCTGCTGCTCACCTGGGTGCTGCCGCAAACCCTGGGCGAGAGCGATCCGCCGCAGGCGCTGGTGCAGGGCGTGCGCTGGGGCCTGCCGCTGCTGCCGCTGATTATTCTGTTTGTCCCCGCCGCGCGTCAGCGCGGCACCTCGTCCACGCTCGATTTCATTTACGGCCTGCTGCTGTCGCTGCTGATCATGGTGATGGCGCTGGGCGTGTTTGCCGTGGTGGCGGTGGCCAAGGTGAGCTACGCCTGGGCGCTGGTGCAAACGCTGCTCGGCATGGCCGCGCTGCTGCTGGTGCTGTCGTGGCTGTGGAATCCGCGCGCCGGGTTTACCGGCCTGGGGCAGGTCACCTCGCGCTATCTCTTGTCGGTTGGCCTGCCGTTCGAAGGCTGGGCGCAGCGGCTCGCCACCCTGGCCGAACGCGAGCGCGATCCCGAGTCTTTCGTACGTGACGCGCTCGCCAATCTCGACGAACTGACCTGGATACGCGGTGGCCACTGGCAGGCCGCGCGCGGTGAAGGCCGCTTTGGCGAACCCGCCGCACACAGCCTCGAACACCAGTTTCATGGCCTGACGCTCACCTGGCAGTCGCCGCGCCCGCTCACCCCGGCGCTGGCGCTGCATGTGCGTCTGCTGTCGCAGTTACTCGGCTATTTCTACGCCGCCAAAGTGCGCGAACAGACGCTGCGCGAACAGGCCTACAGCCAGGCCATCCACGACACCGGCGCGCGCCTCACCCACGACGTGAAGAACATCCTGCAGTCGATGAAAACCCTGCTCGCCGCCGCCGACATGACCGCGCCTGAAGACAGTGATCGCCTGCTCGAACTGATCAAGCGGCAACTGCCGCAACTCGCCAACCGCCTGTCGCAGACGGTGGACAAACTCAAGCAGCCGGTGGAAGACAACGTTACCCGCATCGCTGCGCAGGCCTGGTGGGACGCCCTGGAAATCCGCTACGAACACGACGACGTGCAGTTCTTTGCCGACGGCCTCGACGAGACCCCACTACCGCAGGACCTGTTCGATAGCGTGGTCGATAACCTGCTCACCAACGCCCTGCGCAAACGCCAGAGCGAGGTTAATCTCGCAGTTGAAGTGCGGCTGGTGCTGCGCCCACTGGTGAGTTTGACCGTCACCGACAGTGGCGCCGCCGCGCCCGACCATGTCGCTCGCAACCTGTTCCAGAGTCCGGTGGCGTCGGATTTCGGGCTGGGCGTGGGGCTGTATCAGGCCGCGCGGCAGGCCGCGCGCGTGGGGTATCGGCTGGAGTTGCCGGAGAATGCAGCGGGACGGGTGATGTTCCGGTTACAGGCTACAGACAGCCGCCCGACGGACACACCCGGCTGAAAAGCATATTGGGCGACATCCAGACGACGATATCGTCGAAATTCGTATCGGCTGTGCGGCTGACAAAGTCGGTATTGGCTACATTGCATGGCGCAACTGAGGTGTAAGTAGGCAGGTTTTGCCGCTCGTCTGCCGGGACCGACGCAGGGGGAAGCGGCGTTCCGCCACTGACGTTTTGCGCCCCGCGTCCGTTCGGTCCATGCGAAATGATGATCACGGCGGCATCACTGGCCGGGCCTGCACCTGAACAGCTTGCACTGTTGTAGATATCCAGCGTCCCGTTGGTAGGCGTGGTAGCAGGACTTGCTGTTGGAAATGGAGTTGAAGTAGAAATGAAGCCGTTATCGTTGTCGGTGAAACCCGGTGTTACGGCATAGGTAAATCGTTGACCCCAGGCATCTGCTTCCCCGACCCCAAGTGTTTTCCAAGCGAGTCGTCCACGGGCCGTAGTACATCGCCCTGACGCACTTCGGGCAGCTTCGATTCCGGTTCCGTCATCGGGGCATGGCAAATAATGCCGCGTAAAACTCAGAGTATTTGATGGAGCACCTTCGAGAGGGCACATATCGGAGCACCCTGTGGATGGGTTGGTCGATGACAGATCGCCATCGCCGTCAGAATCCATGTCAGGGTCATAACTACAACTACACGATTTCGTATGGCTCATGGCATACCCCAAGATCGCATCCTGTATGGCCTGCATGCTTGCGCGCGTCTCCGCCACTCGCCGAGCCTGAATCTGCGCCGACAGCGGCACCGCCAATCCCCCCACCAGGATGGTGATAATCACCAGCACGATGGCGAGCTCGATGAGGGTGAAGCCGTGTGGTCGGGTCATGGCGTGGGCTCCTTGGCGGGCGCGTCCGGCGGCGCGTCGCGCAGGATTTGATAGGGTTCGTACACCTTGCCATCGGCACGGATCTGGCCGGGCTTGAGGCCGAGGACGCGGGCGTCGCCGGCCTGTGCGCGGCCATCGACCCAGCGCGTGGTCTGGCCGTCCGAGCGGGTGACGATGCCGTCGTAATGGATGGGCGCGGGCGCGCTGTATTCGCTGTCTGCTGCGCCGGGGCGGGTGACGGTGCGGACGCGGGCGGCTTCGAGACGGGCGCGTTCGGCGGGGGTGTAGAACAGGCGACCGGGGTCGGGGCTGGCAGCAAACCCTGAACCACAGAGGCACAGAGACAAAGAGAAAACCCCAATGGCGCAAAGAGACAGCATTCTGTGCACCGTTCGCCCTGAGCCTGTCGAAGGGCAGGGCAGGGTGGCTGAAGCGAGCCTGGTGCCTGGGGGCTTCGACAAGCTCAGCCCGAACGGATAGTTCAGACTGAGCGGATGTTTTTGTCTGAACAAATGTTTTAGCCCAAATGAAAATTTCAGCCCGAATGCTTGCTGAATGCCGTTCGATCCGCAGTTCTTCTCCGTGCCTCTGTGTCTCTGTGGTGAGACGGTTTTCGGATTGATCCGCGCCGGGCTGGATACGACGCTACTGGATTGCTTCGCTACGCTAGATTGCTTCGCTACGCTAGATTGCTTCGCTGGGCTCGCAATGACGAAATCAGGATGGATAGACGTACCCCTGCTTTTCTCCCCGTCTCTGTGTCTCTGTGGTGAACAGGTTTTCACGATCCCTCCCCAGTCGCAATGGTGAACCACAGCAGTTCGCATTCAGCATCGAGTTCGGGACGGTCGAGCGCCTGGGTGCGGACGTCGGACACGCGCTGCACTTGACAACTGGCGACGCGGAAGATGCCAGGCGCGCGGGCGCGAACGGCGGCGAGAAAGCGCGGCAGGTCGGTTTCCACCAGCAGCGGCAGTTTCACGGTCATGCGGGTTTGCTGCAAAGGCAGGCCGCCAGATAAATCGGCGGTGGCTGCGGCGCGCGGTGACAGAGTGTAGGTCAGGCCATACAGGCGCGCGTCGCGGTTGGCGAGCTGCACGGCCTCGATCCAGGCGAGGCGGTTTTCCGCGCCGATGAAGCCGCGTGCCGCCAGGCTTTGATAGGCGTCGAGGTGCTGGCGGATCAGACGGGCTTCGGATTCGCCCTGCTGTTGCCGGCCCTGGGCGGCGCGCAGGGTGGCTTGCTGGGTGTCCAGGGCCTGTTGCGCCGTCTGCGCTTCGCCGCGACTCCACAGCAGCCCGGCGGCGCTCAGCAGCAGCGCGGCGAGCAGCAGCGCGAGTGCGGTTTTGAGCGAGGCGATGGGCGGGCGCATCATGACGGGCGCACCTGCACGCTGAGACTGAAGCGGGTTTCGTCGGGCGAGGTTTCGCCGGTGGTGGTGCCGGTGAGCGTGGCGGTGGGGGCGGTGTTCACCGGATTGTCGAGGCGCTCGACGCCGGTGACGCCGGGGGTGGAGGCGAGCCGCGCAGCGAAGCGGTCGATGCGCGCCATCGCGGCGCGGTAGTTGCCGTCGAAACGGGCGAGGTGGGCGTCGATGCGCAGGCTGGCGCTGCCCTGGCCCAGGTCGTTGAAGGCGACCTGCTTTAACACCACGTCGGGATGCGCCGACAGCGCCTGGCCCAGCGGCACAAACAGGGCCGCGATGTCGAGTGGCGCGGCGTTGAGGCGCGTGGCGAGGGTGAGGGTCTGGCCAAGCTGATCGGGGCGCGTTGCCAGCGCAGGAAAGCGGCTCACGATGGCACGGTGCTGCTGGTCGGCGCGCAAGCTCTGGGTCTGGATCACGCGTGCCTCGTCGCGCAACGCCTGGGCGTGCAGGCTGTAGGCGACGCTGCCAGCAATGCCGACCACGGCGACGCTGGCGGCGGCGAGATGCAGGCCGCGCCGCCACTGGAATTCGAGATGCCGTTTCAGCAGGTCGGCGGGGGCCAGATTAAGCGACGGTGTTTCGCCGCCGACAGCCGCCAGCATCGCCATGTCGGGCGTGGTGGCGAGAAAGTCTTCGGGGATATGCAGCGATCGCGCGAGGCTGACCATATCCACCAGCCGCGTACTGAATGCGGGATCGGCGTTGAGCTGCGCCTGTGCGCTGTCGAGCCGACCGGCGGGGTCGAGCAGCAGTACATGCAGTCGGGCCTCGCGCGGCAGGATGCGCTGGCCGGTGAGATAGAGCTGGGTCTTGGCGATTTCTTCGGCCGCGTTGCCGCTGAACTGGGTGGGCGTATCCGACCCGATCAGGCGCGAAAAACGCAGCTGGCCGTCCTGGTAATACGACAGGCGCAGGCCGTTGTTGAAGCGGCACGCCAGCAGCACATGCGGTTCGCTCACGTGCAGGCGCGGCAGCAGATACTGGCTGGCCATGGCGAGCGGGGTGACGCCGATGAGCGGCGCGTTTTCCTGCAGCAGCACGCTGATCCAGGGCATCAGCCATTCGGCATCGGTCATCGCGGCGAGCAGATAGCGGTCGTCGCGCCGCCCGGTGTGTTCGCGCGCCTGCCGCCAGGCCCCGGTGAAGCGGGCGTTGCGGAACACCTGTTTCAGCTTGCGGGTGAGCAGGGCGTCGCGTGCGCGGCCCTGCACATGCGGCAGGATTTCGCTGCGGTAATCCTCGTCCACCGTATCGGCCACCACCAGCGCGGGCAAATGCCGGTGGCGCAGCACCACCTGGCGGAAACCCGCGATGCCCTCGGCGCTGGTGCTGAATTCCCCCAGCCAGTGCAGATGACCCGGACGCCAGTCGAGCACGCCGATCTGGCGTGGGGTGGCGAGCAAGAGGAGGCGGTGGGCGAACATCATGATTGGATAAAACCATTCACCACAGAGGCACAGAGACGGGGAGAAAACCCTATCGAGTTTTGACCACAATAGGGCGCGGTTCCGGCAAGGCTTTTCTCAGTGCTTCTGTGTCTCTGTGGTGAGTGGTTTTGTGCGCAGGTTGACATCGCAGCGGCAGGTTCCCGGGCACGGAGACGGGGAGAAAACCCTATCGAGTTTTGACCACAATAGGGCGCGGTTCCGGCAAGGCTTTTCTCAGTGCCTCTGTGCCTCTGTGGTGAGTGGTTTTGTGCACAGGCTGACATCACAGCGGCAGATTCCCGATCAGGTCGTAAATCGGCAGCAGCACCGACACCAGGATGCCGCCGAGCAGTAGGCCGAGGATGGCGGTGAGCATCGGTTCCAGCACACGCAGGCCGTTTTCGATGGAATCGAGCACTTCGCGGTTATAGAAAAACGTTACGTTGTCGAGCGCTTCGTCGAGCGCGCCGGTGGTTTCACCGACACGCAGCATACGGATCACCAGCGGCGGAAACAGCGCCATCGACTGGAAGCTTTCGGACAGGCCGCGACCGTCGGCGATCTGCTGCGCGGCGCGACGGATGCCGCCGGCGATGACACGGTTGCCGGCGACCATCTCGCCCGCTTTCAAGGCATCGAGCACGGTGACGCCCGAGCGATACATCATCGACAGCGTATTGGCGAAGCGCGACAGCACGATCTTCTGCATGATCGGGCCGATGATCGGCAGGCGCAGTTGCGCGCGATCCCACCAGGCCTGCCCCGATTCGGTCTTGCGTATCCACCACGGCAGCACGGTCACCAGCAGCACGAACAGCACCAGGCCGACGATCCAGTAAGACCGCAGCGCGTTGGAAATCGCCATCAGCACCAGCGTCGGCCACGGCAGCGCCACGCCCATGGTTTCCACCAGCGTGAGCACCTGCGGCACCAGGTAGATCAGCAGGAACAAAATGGCCACGCCGACCACCGCCAGCACCAGCGCGGGATAGATCATCAGCCGCTTGGTTTTGGTGGCGACTTCTTCCTGCCATTTGAGCGATTCGGCGAGCCGGTCGAACACCGCGTCGAGCAGTCCGGTCTGCTCGCCTGCCTTGATGCTGTGCACGAACACCGCACCGAACACAGCGGGGTGCGCGGCCAGCGCCTGCGACAGCACCTTCCCGCCTTCCAGGTCTTCCAGCAGCGCCGTCAGCACATCGCGGAAGCCGCGCTTGTCCATGGTGTCGCGCAGGTCGCGCAAGCCTTCCAGCAGCGGAATCCCGGCGCGCGTGATGTAGCGCATGTGGATGCAGAAAGTCACCAGATCGCGCCGCGTCACCCGCTCGCGCCCGCTCGGCGCATATTGCCGTGACAGCTCCGACAGCGTGATGAGGTCGAGCCCCATGCGCTTCAGACGCAGTTCGAGATCGACGTCGTTGGTCGCGGACAGCGTGCCGCGCGCGGAGCGTCCGGTCTGGTCGATGGCGCGGTAGTCGAAGAAAGGCATGGGTTGTTATCCGCAGTGACGTACGCGGAGAATGAAACCGCTCACCACAGAGGCACAGAGACACAGAGAATGACCTGAACGCGCTGGTTTCCGGGAAATCATAAAGAGATTCTCCTGATACCGCTTTTCATCACGGGCACATTGAAATTGAGCAACAATCCGGTGCGCAGTTGGGACAATTTCAGATAGGTCAGCAATTGTGCTTCATGTACTGGCTGGAGTTTCTCTACGGCTTTGAGTTCGAGCACCAGTTGTTTTTCCACGACGATATCGAGCCGATAACCGGCGTCGAGTGGCATTTCCTTGTAAACAACCGGCAGTTCCAGCTGCCGCTGAAAGTGAATCTGTCGAAGCCCGAGTTCATGGCAAAGGCAGGTTTCATAGGCAGACTCGAGCAGTCCTGGTCCGAGCGCACGATGAACCTCGATCGCTGCGCCGATGACCCTGTCGGTCAACGCATTTCTCTGTGTCTCTGTGTCTCTGTGGTGAAGGGTTTCTGTATTCATCGCTAGACCCGCCCCGTCAAATCCACCACCCGCGCCACTTCCGCCAGCGAGGTGATGCCGTCTTTCACCCGGGCAACCCCATCCTCTGCGAGCGGGCGGTAGCCGAGTTCGAAGGCGGTGCGGCGGATGTCGTGCAGCGGCGCATGGTTGGCGACGAGCTCGTCGAGCCGGGGGTCCATGCGCAGCAGTTCGATCAGCGCGAGGCGGCCGCGATAGCCTTTGTGGCTGCACGCGGGGCAACCGACGGCGCGGTAGACGGGCGCGTCGCCGGTTTGCCAGCCGAGGATGCGCGCCTCGTCCTCGTCCGGGGCATAGGCCTCGCGGCAATGCGGGCAGAGCTTGCGCACCAGGCGCTGGGCGACGACGCCGATGATGTTGCCCGAGAGGATGCCGGGCTGGATGCCGATGTCCATCAGGCGCGGAAACACGCCGAGCGCGGAATTCGTGTGGAGCGTGGTGAACACCTGATGGCCGGTCATCGCCGCGCGGAAGGCCATTTCGGCGGTGTCCTTGTCGCGGATTTCGCCGACCAGGATGATGTCCGGGTCCTGGCGCATGATCGAGCGGATGCCGTTGGCGAAGTCGAGCTTGAGCGTTTCGTTGACCGAGCTCTGGCGCATGAGCGTGACCGGGTATTCGACCGGGTCTTCCAGCGTCATGATGTTGACCGTCTCGTTGTTCAGATGCGAGAGCATCGAGTACAGCGTGGTGGTTTTGCCGGAGCCCGTCGGCCCGGTGACGACGAGGATGCCTTCGGGGCGCGCCATCATCAGTTGCAGTTCGCGCAGCGCGTCGGTAGTGAAGCCCATCTGCTCCAGCGGCATGATGGATTTTTCGCGGTCGAGGATGCGCAGCACCAGGTTTTCGCCGTGGATGCCAGGCTGGCTCGATACACGAAAATCGATCGGGCGGCCGTTCAGTGTCAGCGACATGCGGCCATCCTGCGGCGCGCGCGTCTCGGCGATGTTCATGCCCGACAGCACTTTCAGGCGCACCAGGATGCCGGGCCAGTAGGTTTTGTGCAGGCTGCGGATCTGTTCCAGCACGCCGTCGACCCGGTAGCGAATTCGCAGGAAGGCGTGTTCGGGTTCGAAGTGGATGTCGGACGACTCGCGCTTGACCGCGTCGGTGAGCAGCGCGCCGACCAGCCGCACCACCGGCTGGGTGTATTCCTCGGTTTCGGGATTGAGGCTGGCGTAATCGACTTCGCCGGTTTCGATTTCGCGCAGGATGCCGTCGAGCGACAGATCGAAGCCGTAAAACTTGTCGATGCACTCCAGCAACTGCGCTTCGCCCGCGAGCTGGGTGCTGATCTCGATCTGTCCGCCCAGCGCGGCTTTGAGCTGATCGAGCGCGACCACGTTGAACATATCGGTGGCGGCGAGTGTGAGCAGATTCTGCGCGGCGTCGTGCGCAATCGGTAGCAGGTGATGGCGGCGCGCAAATTCCTCGGGCACGAGTTGCAGGGCTTCGGGGTCGGCGACAACCTGCGCGAGGTCGATGCCCTGACTGCCCAGGGCATTGGCGAGCTGGTCGCGCAGCACCGCCTCGGTCATGAATCCCAGCGCCACCAGCTGGCGGCCGATGGGCAGGCCGCTGGTTTTCTGTTCGGTCAGGCCGATACGCAGCTGATCGACGGTGATGAGTCCCTGCGAGACCAGGGTTTCACCCATGCGGAGTTTCTTGCGGCGTTCCATGGGTTAAAAACCCTTAACCACAGAGGCACAGAGGCAGGGAGAAAATCCTGATCGGGTGGGTTTTCTCTGTGTCTCCGTGTCTCTGTGGTGCGCGGTTTTCATCGCAGTGATTTCAGCTGCTGCACCCGCGTACCCGCCTGGGTGCGGTCGAAGCGATGCGTGCCGCCTGCGGCCAGGGCACGCTCGTAATACGTCAGCGCGGCGGGATATTGCTGGAGCTGGTCGAGGCTGACCGCGAGGTTGTAGGCGTAATCGGCGTTGTCGGGCGCGCCGCGATACGCTTCAAAGTAGGCGACCTGCGCATCGTTCCAGCGTTTCTGGTCAGCGTACAGGTTGCCCAGCGCCTGATATAGCTGTGGGCTGGGGTCGCGTTCGATCAGGAGCTTGAGGCGACTTTCTCCGGCCTGGCTGTCGGACGTGCCGAGCAGGTCGAGCAGTGCGGCCTGCGCGGTTGCGTTGCGCGGATCGAGGTCGAGCACGTCGCGGTAATGGCGCTGCGCGTCGTCGTCGCGGTTCTGCAGGCTGGCAATCGCGGCGAGCCCGAGCAGGGCATCGACATTGCCGTCGCGTGCGGCAGCCTGGGTATAGAGCGCCTGCGCTTCGTTGAGCGCGCCGCGCTGGTAGGCGAGATAGGCGCGATCCAGCAGTGCCGGGTTGACGTCGGGCTGGAACTGGGGGGCACTGGCGGGCGTGGCTGTCGGCGTGCGCGTGCGGCGGGCGGGTTCAGGCAGGGCGGGTGCATCTGTGGTCAGCGACGCAGTGGCTGCGGCGTCGCCCAGATCGGGAGGCAAATCGTCGGACAGTACCGCGACGGATTGGGATTCAGCATACGGAAGATCCGCTGGCGCGGGCGAGGGCACCACCACAACAGTGGGGGCCGATGCCGCAGGCAACGACGGCGTACTGGCGACTGCGGGGGGCGGTGCGGGCGGTTGCAGCGCGAAATAAAGATACATGCCATAGCCTGCGGCCACCAGCGCGGCAATCAGCGCCGTGAGCGGTACCAGCGAAAGCCGGGGCAGGCGGAAGCGGGGCGAGCGCGGCGGGGTCTCCGGCGTTCCGCCGTAGGCCAAAGGGGGCGGCGCAGTCCACTCGCTGACGTCGTCGATGCCGGTTTCGGTGAGCGGTTCGAGTTCGAGCGCGCCAGGCGAGCCCGCAGCAGGTTTGGTCGCGTTGGCGGTTTCGGCCTGCTTCAGCGCTTTGAGCAGCAGACTCAAGGGGTGCTCCGCATGCCGGGCTGCATCACGGCGCACTCCGTGCGCTGGGCAGCAAACGCTGGAACTGGCGCAGTTCGTCGCTTTCCAGCGTGGGGTTGGTGACGACGATGGGGCGCAGGAAGATCACCAGCTCGGTCTGGCTGTTGACGCGCTCGTGCTGGCCGAACACCGCGCCGATGCCTTCGGGGCGCGACAGGCCGGGGATGCCATCGCGTGCGTTGTTGATGTCGTCCTGGATCAGACCGCCCAGCACCACGGTCTGCCCGCTGCGCACTTGCAGTAGGGATTCCATTTCGCGGATCTGGATGACGGGGATGCGGTTGCTGATATCGAGATCGCCGCGCTTGAGTTCGGGGTTGGGGTCTTCGACGGTGCCGACCTGGCGCGAAATCGTCGGGCGCACGGTCAGCGACACCATGCCGTTTTCGTTGATCTGCGGCAGCACCGACATGACGACGCCGACCGGCACGGTCTGCGGTGTTGAGGTGAACGTGGTGGTCTGGGCAACGTTGGCCGCCGTGGTGGTATCGGCCGTGATGGTGAAATACACCAGGTTGTTCACCACCTTCAGCAGGGCGGTCTGATTGTTCAGCGCCATCAGTTTCGGGCTGGAAAGCACCTTGGCGTTGCCATAGGATTCGAGCAGGTCGATGGCCGCTGTGAAGCCGTTATCACCGGCGTGGGTGTAGGTCGCCTGGATGAACGGGGTGAGCGTTCCGGCCAGCGCGTTGGTGCCGCCGCCCAGCGTGTTGATGCTCCAGCCGGTGGCACCCTGGAGGGCTTTCGACCAGTCGATCCCGGCCCGATACTGGTCTTTCAATGTGATCTCGACGATGGTCGCTTCGATCAGAACCTGACGCTGCGCCGACTGCATGACCCGATCCAGATACTGCTGCACCAGTTCCTGCTGCTTGGCGGTCCCCAGTACCGACACCGTCCCGGCGACCGGGTTGACGGCGACATCGTATTTGCCGTCGCCCAGCGGCTGATTGGCAAACGCGGCGGTGAACAGGCTGGCTGCCCCCGCACCGGCCTTGCTCGCGGCTTCGGCCTGCGACACGCGTTCGGCGCGCGCGGTCTTTTCGGCATCCAGCCGTGCGGCGCGTTCTTCGTTGCTTTGCGTGACCGCGCGGGTACCGGCCAGCAGGGTACGGATGTTGTCTGCCAGCACGGTCCACAGGTCGCTGTTGGACTGGCTCGCCACCGTGGTGGTGGACGAGTTGCCGGTGCTGCTGCTGTTCTCGCTGGCGGTACCGCTGCTGCCGATGCTCCCGCCGCCGGTGCTGGCGATCTGCGCGGCGACGCCGACGCTGGAGGTGGTGTTGCGGGCGACGTTCACGTAGTTGACGGTGTAGGTCTTGACGTAAGGCGTGTCCGGCATCACCGACACGGTGCGGCCATGCATTTCGTAACGCAGGTTGGCTTGCCGGGCGATGCGTTCGAGGATGGCGGGCAGGGGTTCCTGCACCGCGTTGAGCGAGACCGTGCCGCTGATGCCGGGGTGCAGGTCGATGTTGTACTGGGTGTCGCGGGCGATGGAAAACAGCAGTTCCTTGACCGGCACGTCGTTGACGACGACGGTGTAGGTGGGCACGGGTGCGCTGGCGCGGGGTGCGCTCAGCAGGGGCGCGGCCTTGACGGGCGCGGGCGGTGCGGTGACTGGCGCGGCCGTGGGCGCGGGTTGCGAGATGTGGCCGGGCGAGGTGTCGAAGGCCTTGGGCGGCACGCAACCCGCCAGCATCAGGCCGAGCAGGGCGAGGGCGATCGAGGGGCGTTGCAACTCAGCGTTCATCACTATCCTGTCGGTAACACTACAGTCCGCATTTTGCCGACGCTGCGCAGAAAGGGCGTGCCAGCGGGCGAAGGCGGCAGGGCACGCAAGGCCGCCAGCGCCGCTTCGCGTCCGGAAAACTCCCCGGCCAGGATCATCCAGGCCGGTTTGCCCCGGCTGAGTCCGTGCAACACCCGCACCGGCTGCGGGATGCCCGGGCTCAGGCTCCCCAGTAATACGGCTGCGGCGGCGGCTTCTTTAGCCGATGCGAGCTGGATGACATGGGTGCCGGGCGGGGCGCTGGCCAGCCAGCGCTGGGTCTGGCGGGCTTCGTGGGCCATGTCGATGATGCGGGGTGCGGCGGGCGGTGCAGCAGGCGGGGCGGCCAGAGTCGGTGTCGTGCTCGGTGCTGTATCGCCCAGGCCTTGCCAGGCCAGCCAGCCCAGCAGGCCAAGTGCGGCGACCAGACCCGCGCTGATTGCGATCCAGCGCGGTGGGGTGGGGCGGCGCGTTGCATCCGGGGTGTCGGCATCACGCGCCGCAGCATCCAGGTGGGCGGCAGTCAGGGTATGGGTCTGCTCGGCATAGGCCGCCAGCAGGGTTTTGTCGGCCAGTACGTTGATGCGGCGAGACAGGCCGCCAGACAGGCGGGTGATGCGCGCGACCAGCATGGGCGTAAACAGGTCGGGGCCACGATAGCCCGCTACGGCAAGGCGCGAGCGCAGGTAATCGGAGACTTCGGCTTCGCTGAGCGGTGCAAGCCGGAGGCTGACCGTAATCCGGTCCTTGAGCTGGCGGATGCGCGGGTCGGCAAGCTGCGCATCGAGTTCGGGCTGGCCAAACAGCACAATCTGCAGAAGCTTGTCGGTAGCGGTTTCCAGATTGGTCAGCAGGCGCAGGAATTCCAGATGATCGAGCGCGATCCCCTGGGCTTCTTCAACAAACACCACCACGCGACGCCCGCTTTCGTGGCGCGCCAGCAGCGCCGCATTGAGCTGGGCGAGACGCGCCTGGCGTGTGGGTTCGGGGGTGTCGATGCCCAGATCGGCGAGGATGGCCGCGAGCATGTCGTCGGGCGACAGCGTGGGGTTGCCGAGGTAGACGCTATCGACTCTGTCGGGCAGTTGGGCGACCAGCTTGCGGCATAGCATGGTTTTGCCGCTGCCAACTTCGCCGACGACCTTGATGATGCCTTCGCCTTGGTCGATGGCGTAGAGGAGGGCGGCGAGCATTTCGCCGCGCTGGCCACCGGCATACCAGTACTCGGTATTCGGCGTGATGCGGAAGGGTGCTTCCTTCAGACCGAAATAATCGAAATACACGAAAGTGGCTTATTCCGTCCCGTAGGTTTGCATGCGGCTGTACAGCGTGGTGCGGTTGATGCCCAGCAACTTGGCCGCCTGCGAAAGATTGCCGTGGGTCATGTTGAGCGCCGCCTCGACATAGGCTTTTTCCCACTGCCGCAGGGTCACGTCGAGATTGAAATTGGCCATGGTCTGCAACTGCTTGCGCGCCAGTTCGATCAGCGCCTTGCCGTCGCTGGCGAGGGGGATTTCCTGCGGGTACGCCTGGTCGGTGTCGAGTTCGGCTTCCAGCTGCTGGGTATTTACCGGTATGCCAGGATACTTGGTGGTCAGGCGGATGGCGATGTTGCGCAGTTCGCGCACGTTGCCGGGGAAGTGGTATTCCTCCCAGGCTTGCTGCGCGCGGTTGTCGAGGGTGAAGGGCTGGGTTTTGGCTTCGCGCGCATAAAAATCGCGGAAGTGCGTCAGCAGGGTGAGCTTGTCCTGGCCCATTTCGCGCAGCGGCGGCACCGCAATCGAGAACACCGACAGCCGGTGGTAGAGATCGGCACGAAAACGCCCGGCCTTGATCTCGGCGCGCAGGTCGCGGTTGGTGGCGGTGACGACGCGGGCGTTGGAAAAGCGCGGCTGGGTTTCACCGACACGCTGGTATTCGCCGTTTTCCAGCACACGCAAGAGCTTGGCCTGCAATTCCAGCGGCAGTTCGCCGATTTCGTCGAGGAACAGGGTGCCGTTTTCGGCTTCTTCAAAATATCCGGCGCGCGCACTGGTGGCACCGGTAAACGCGCCCTTGGCGTAGCCGAACAGGGTGGGCTCGACGAGGGTCGGCGAGATCGCCGCGCAGTTAAGCGCGAGGTAGGGTTTTTGGGCACGCGGCGATAACTGGTGCAGGCTCGACGCCACCCGTTCCTTGCCGCTGCCGGATTCACCTTCGATCAGCACGGGAAACGGTGCCGCCGCGTATTGCTTGATCTGCTCGCGCAGCTTGTCCATCGCCGGGCTGGTGCCGACGATGCCCGAATCCTTGACCGGCGCGGGGGCCTTGTCGGCGGTACGCTCGGCATCCTGCACCAGCAGGGCGTTGAACAGCAGCGACTTGAGGCGTTCCGGTTCGCAGGGCTTGGCGATGAAATCGATGGCACCGAGCGCGCGCGCATGGCGGGCATTGGCTTCGTCACTCTGGCCCGACAGCACCAGGATCTTGATGCTGGGCGAAATACCGAGCAGGTCGGCGATCAGCGCAAAGCCTTCGTCGGGTTTGTGCGGTTGCGGCGGCAGGCCCAGATCGACCAGCGCCAGTTGCGGCGGCTCGTCCAGCTGCATCATCAGACTTTTGACCTGGGCGCGTGATTCAGCCGCAGAGATTTCAAAATCCTTGCTCAGAACGTAGGTGAGGGTGTCGGAAATCAGCGGATCGTCATCGACGATCAGCAGGCTAGGCTTGTTGGTTTGAGCCACGTGTCCTCCGGGTCGCAGGGGGCAACACAGCCAAAACACCGCGCTTTGGTCGGGTCATTTTGTGCATGTGTCGGATTTTCGACGATTGTGCCAGAGACCCGGCCAAAGTTAAACCGGAATAACGGGGCACGCCAGAAATGATGCGGCTGACAACGCGGCGGGTCAGCTTTCGACAATGTCAGCTTTGACCCGGATCCAGCCTTCGCTACGCTCCATCGGGTGACCAAGCGAAATATGCTGGATGCCTTCGATACCATGCACCTGCACAACCTTGCCAGGAGCAAAGTGCACCGGGTCGATGATCACGCTGTCGCCCTTGTCGGCACTTGTGAGCCAGATTCCGGCATGGGGCAGTTTGGCATTGCTGTTGTCGAGGCCATCAACGGTATAGCCCGATGACGTGGTGTCATACAGCATGGCGAGTACCGGGGGTTCGTTGAGCGTTTCGATGCCGACCGAACTGGTTTCGTCGTTCAGTCGTGCCAGGCGGCGAATGATGCCGAGACGGCAGGTTTCGCCTTCGATGCTGCGCAGCGACAGCAGCGCACCGACCCGCAGCCAGTCCTTGTCACGCGATTCGACCACGGCACCGTAGCCGCAGGTGCTTTCATCCTGCATGACCCAGCGCTCGACATCGGCATTGCCTGAGGGGGTGGGCGCGCGCATGAGCGATTCGTTATTGTGCGTGCGCTCGGTGACGAAGCCGTACACCCGCATGTCATCGGCTTCCTTATAGCTGAGAGTGCTTTTGTATAGCGAGGCACTGGTGGCAGGCGCGGAAATTTCCTTGAGCTGGGTGACGACCGCGTTCATGCCATGTGCCACATCGATCAGGCGCTTGACTGCGGATCGCACAGACCGCCGTTGCTCACGCGACGACAGCGGCGACCATTGCCGTTTCAGGTGGTCGATCAGTTCGAGACATTCGGCGGTGCGGGTGTTGTCGGTCAGCCCGAGCTGGGCCGGGCTGGCTCCTTCTCGCAGTGCGGTCTGTAGCTCGCCCAGGGCGTGAACCAGATTGCCGGTGGCCCAGAAGCGGAAGGGTTTGTCGGCATCGGGTTTGCGTACCCGGCGCGGGCCGTGATCCGCCGCCAGATCGACGGAAAAACTGTGGGATTCGGCATCGTAACGGTTGCTGATCTGAACCAGCTTCTGCCAGGACAGCAGCCAGCTATCGACCAGTTCCAGCTGTTTTGGATACAGCGTGCCCGAATTGGCCAGGTGCAGCATCAGGACATGCAGATAGGCGGCTTCACAGGTGGTTTCGCTGGCATCTGCGGCGTATGCCCGCAGGCTGCGGTTGTTGAAGCGTTCGCTTTCAGCAATTTTGTAGAGGTTGTGCAGGCGCAGCCAGAGTTTGTCGCCACTGGGCAGATAACGGATGGCGCGCCATTTCAGCAACTGGCCAAACGCCTGGAGGGCACGCAGGGTGGCGATGGGAATCTGGTTTTCGTGTGGAGTCTGCCCGGCCCCGCGCGAAAAATGCAGGACAAAACTATGGTAGCCGCGCGCCACTTCCCAGTACAGGCCGTAGATCGCGTGCCAGAGCTGGCTTTCAACCTGGCGTGACATGCGCGGATTGCGCAGGTACTGGCGCACCAGTGTGTCCTGTACGTCGCGCGAGCGCTCGTCCAGCAGCATGAGGACGGCGAGACGGTCTTTCGTGTATTGCGTCGAAGTTTCGTTAAAACGCTTGAATTCGCCGAGGATGGCTTCCTGACATTTGAATGCGTCGCCGCCCGGCAGGGCGTCAAACCACTTGGTCACCGCCTTGGTGCTGGTCAAGGGGTCGTCTGTCCGCTTGCCCAGCGCGGTCAGGCGTGCAACACCCGAAGCGAGTTTACCGGTCAGTGAATTCATGTTTTCAAGCGAAGCGTAGCTGTCAGATTGAACACTTTACGGATGGTTTGAGCAAATACTGTACCCGTTTGCGTGCAATCTACACCAGCAGGTGCTGCTCGGCCCAGGCGGCGACCGATTTCAGCGCCTCCGGCAGGCGGTCGGGTTCCGTCCCGCCCGCCATGGCCAGATCGGGTTTGCCCCCGCCCTTGCCACCCACCTGCCGGGCGACGTGGTTGACCAAGTCGCCCGCTTTCAGTTTTTTGGTCAGGTCAGCGGTCACCGCGGCAATCAGGCTGACCTTGCCGTCGGCCACGCTCGCGAGCACCAGTGCGCACGAGCCGAGCTTGTCACGCAATTTATCGGCCGCTTCGCGTAAGCCCTTGGCATCGACTCCGTCGAGCCGGGCGGCAAGTACTTTCGAATGCTTGATCGTCACCGCCTGGTTCAGGAGTTCGTCGCCCTGTGCACTGGCGAGGCGGGATTTCAGTCGATCGAGTTCCTTTTCGAGTGCGCGGCTGTGCTCAAGGACTGCTGAAATTCTCTCTTGAATCTCATCTGGATGTGACTTGAGCTGCATTGCAGCGCCATTGATCTGGAAATCCTGGTATGTCATGCGGCTAAGGGTTTCCATACCAGTGACGGCTTCGACTCGGCGTATGCCGGCGGCTACACCCGATTCAGAAACAATTTTGAACATGCCGATGTCGCCGGTGCGCGCGACGTGCGTGCCGCCGCACAGCTCGCGCGAACTGCCGATGTCGAGCACGCGCACTTCGTCGCCGTACTTTTCGCCGAACAACATCATCGCGCCGGTTTTCTGCGCCGATTCGATGTCCATGATTCGCGCACTCGTTGCCGTGTTGGCGAGGATTTCAGCGTTGACGCGGCGCTCGACCTCCATGACTTGGTTTACAGTCATCGGCCCCGGCTGCACGAAGTCGAAACGGGTTTTGTCCGCGTCGACCAGCGAGCCTTTTTGCTGGACGTGTTCGCCCAAGACTTCGCGCAGCGCCTTGTGCATCAGGTGCGTGACCGAGTGGTTGCGCGCGGTCGCGGCACGGTTTTGCGCGTCGACCTGCGCTTGCATCGGCACGCCGACGCGCAGCACGCCGGTTTTGACGACGCCGTGATGACCAAAGACCTGCGCCTGGATTTTGAGCGTGTCTTCGACTTCGAACACCCCGGTCGCACCCGTGAGCACGCCCCGGTCGCCGGCCTGGCCGCCGGATTCGGCGTAAAACGGCGTGTGGTCGAGCACGACGACGCCGATCTCGCCCTCGACCAGTTCGTCGACCGCCGCGCCGTCGCGGTAGAGCGCGAGGATGTTGCCGTTGTGCACGAGCGTGTCGTAGCCGTGGAACGTGGTCGCCGTCCCCGCGTAATCGAGCGTCCCGGCAAGCTTGAATTTGCCGGCGGCGCGCGCTTGGGATTTTTGTCGCGCCATCGCTGTGTCGAAGGCTTCGGTGTCGACAGTCACGCCGGCCTCGCGGCAGACGTCGGCGGTAAGGTCGAGCGGAAAACCATAGGTGTCGTGCAATTTGAACGCCAACTCGCCAGCTAGTGTTAGGCCAGCCCAGTTACGCCTGATAAACCGAGCCTCATTTTCACCAGATGAAAGGGTTTTTTTACCTATTTCAACAAGCTCTGCTTCTGCTAAGCCATTGTGTACAAAAATAGAGCGAGTTAAACGACCACCTAAATTTGAACTGATTTCGTTGCAGTGGAAGCGGGTTAGGCCTTCCTTGAGAAAAATGAACCCACTAATCTCTAAGTTAGGTGAATCATGTTTTACCTGTTCAGCATCGAGCCCGGCCTCAAGTAATTGCATGCCATTTTCGATGGTTTCGAAAAAGCGTTCTTCTTCCTGCTTCAAAATCTCCATCACGCGGCCTTGCGCGCGTACGAGTTCGGGGTAGGCCTCGCCCATTTGCGCGACGAGTTCGGGAACGATGCGATAGAAAAACGCCGCACGCGCGCCGAGCTTGTAGCCGTGACGAATCGCGCGGCGGACGATGCGGCGCAGCACGTAGCCGCGCCCCTCGTTGCCGGGGATGACACCATCGACGATGAGAAAACTGCACGCGCGGATGTGGTCGGCGATGACTTTGAGCGAGTTGTTGGTCAGGTCTGCGGTGGCAGTTTCGCGCGCGGCGGCGGCAATCAGCGCCTGGAAAAGGTCAATCTCGTAATTGGAATGCACGTGCTGCATCACCGCCGAGATCCGCTCCAGCCCCATGCCGGTGTCCACCGACGGCTTGGGCAGCGGATGCATCACGCCCTTGTCGTCACGGTTGAACTGCATGAAGACGTTGTTCCAGATCTCGATGTAGCGGTCGCCGTCTTCTTCCGGACTGCCCGGCGGGCCGCCATAAATGCCTTCGCCGTGGTCGTAGAAAATTTCGGTACACGGCCCGCACGGCCCGGTGTCGCCCATCGCCCAGAAATTATCACTGGCGTAGCGCGCGCCCTTGTTGTCTCCAATCCGCACGATGCGCTCGGCGGGCACGCCGATGTCCTTGTTCCATATTGCGTACGCCTCGTCGTCTTCGGCATAGACCGTGACCCAGAGTTTCTCGGTCGGCAGATTCAGTACGGTGGTGAGGTATTCCCACGCATAGCGAATCGCGTCGTGCTTGAAGTAATCGCCGAAGCTGAAATTGCCGAGCATTTCGAAAAACGTGTGATGCCGTGCCGTATAGCCGACGTTTTCCAGGTCGTTGTGCTTGCCGCCCGCGCGCACGCAGCGCTGCGACGATACTGCGCGGGTATAGCTGCGCTTGTCCTGGCCGGTGAATACGTCCTTGAACTGCACCATGCCCGCATTGGTGAAGAGCAGCGTCGGATCGTTGCCGGGAACGAGCGGACTGGAGGCGACGACGGTGTGTCCCTTGGAGGCGAAAAAATCGAGAAAACTCTGGCGGATGGCGCTGCTGATCATGATTCAGTAGGGGCGGAATGCATCAACGTCTGACAATAAGCCATTGTATCCGCTAAAGTTCGCCTCTTGCAGGCGGCAAAGGCGTCAAACATGGATGAACAGGCAGTGATGGCAGCCACCCGGGACTGGCTGGAGAAGGTGGTGATCGGCTTGAACCTGTGTCCGTTCGCCAAAGCGGTAACCGTCCGGAATCAGGTGCGCATGGTGGTGAGCAGCGCCCGGCATCTGGATGGCCTGCTGGAGGACCTCGACCGGGAACTCGATTTTCTGGCGGCGGCCGACCCGGAATCGGTCGAGACCACGCTGTTGATCCACCCCACACTGCTGCCGGATTTTCTGGATTTCAATGATTTTCTCCAGCTCGCCGACGCCGCGATTGATGAACACGGTCTGGAGGGGGTGATCCAGATTGCCAGCTTCCATCCGCAGTTCCAGTTCGAAGGCACGGCGGCTGACGCGCGCAGCAACTACACCAACCGTGCGCCGTTCCCCACGCTGCACCTGCTGCGCGAGGCGAGTATCACGCGCGCCGTGGCGGCGTTTCCGGAGGCAGAAACGCTCTACGTGCGCAATATCGAAACGCTGGAAGGCCTGAGCCCGTCAGCATGGTGTACGCTGTGGGGCGATGCGTAGTTCCGCTCAGGAATACGTGCCGTCGTAGGCTGCAATCCCGGGGTTTTTCTTGCCGATCCCGACGATGGTCGGGGTATTGAGTTTGACGCCCTTGATGACTTTCTTGTCACGCAGGTAGGTGGCGACCACGTCCCAGACCGGTTCGCCGGTTGCGCCCTCTGCCACCGGTGCCCAGCCCGCAACCTTGTACACCGTGCCCGGATTGACCGGCTTGCCCTTGAGCGTCATGTTGCTGATGCGCTCGCCGATTTTTTTTGTCGGATTGATGGTGTATTCAATGCCCCCCACCCGCACCATGTCGCCGCCCTGCTGGTAATAGGGGTCTTCGTTGAAGAGGTTGTCGGCCACATCTTCCATGATGGTCTTGATGGTTGCGCCCGTCATTTCGTTGAGGGTGGTCGCGGGGTAGGTGATCGCGGTCTGATCCATCAGGCGTTCCAGGGTGA
>JAJXUA010000086.1 GCA_021783275.1 Pseudomonadota bacterium | reverse complement strand
AACCCCGGAAATCGAGCCTGCCGGGTGGGCGGCAAAGAACTCGTTCTTCTTTTGCTGTTTTGATTTGATTTTTGTGAGAAGAACTTCAGACACCTTTGCCGCTGATCCACCCGGCAGGCTCAATTTCCGGCGGTGCTGAGAGGGGCGGAAGGTCAAAACCAGGGCGGCGGTGACTGGGCGTTTCGATTAGTATTTGGGCTTCACACATCCGGGCAATATTGATTGTGTACGCTAATCGTGGTCTGTCCCCTGTTACGCTGCGAGGATATTGTGCTGACGCCGATGCATCGGTATGGCGGGTATGCGTAACGAACCGTCGTTGCGAGTTGCGCAGCGACGAAGCAATCCAGCCTGTACGCACAGAGTGCGCAATCGCAGAAGCGAACCGTTCTGTGCACCGTTCGCCCTGAGCTTGTCGAAGGGCTGTCAGCACTGGTTATAAAACTTTGCAGGACGACTGACCGTTGGCCGGGGGTTGCCCGGCGGCAAGTTACTTTCTTTTGCTTCGCCAAAAGAAAGTAACCAAAGAAAAGGCGACCCCAACAGCCCCGAAACCCCGAAGATCAAGCGCGCCGGACGGGCGGCAAAGAACTCGCCCCGCTTTTGTATTGCCAATTAATTTTTGTGAGCGGGGCTCAAACACCTTTGCCGCTGATCCGCCCGGCACACTTGATCTTCGGCGGAGCTGTAAGGGGAGGAAAGTCAAAACCAGGGCGGCGATGACTATACGGACCTACGCCCTTGTGCTAATTATCCTGCGCAATGCATAAGCATTGCGCCCTACGCGAGCTTAGATGAACTCAAATACCATCGATTTCTGGCCAGACGATGATGACGGGCAAGTACTGCGCAGGTTACGCAATGACGGATTCGACTTCACAAAAAAATATGTCGTTGACTTCGTGATCGACTTCGAAACATGGCCGCCGGATGCTCAGGTTTTGGAACGCATTGTGGAAGAATTTCCCAACACTACTGAATACACGGACGAGGGGACGGGAGAAAGCACGCTAATAGTTAAGGTCGAGGATTTCCTGACATATCGATTTGTAGTCGAAACGCAAGCAAGACTCACTGCGTTGGCTTCTATATCGGGGGGGGCTTGCGAATCATGGGGGGTTCTACACTAAGCGGGTACCTCGTGTAGAGCCCAATACCTCTGGTCATCGCGCCGAATGACAAGATAAGCACGCAAGCCATTTGGCACCACCACCCTGGTTTTGACTTTCCTCCCCTCTCAGCCCCGCCGGAAACCGAGTCTGCCGGGTGGATCAGCGGCAAAGGTGTCTGAAGTTCTTCTCACAAAAATCAAATCAAAACAGCAAAAGAAGAACGAGTTCTTTGACGCCCACCCGGCAGGCTCGGTTTCCGGGGTTTCGGGGATGAGCGGGGTCGCCTTTTCTTTGGTTACTTTCTTTTGGCGAAGCAAAAGAAAGTAACTAGCCGCCGGGCTACCCCCGGCCAACGGTCAATAGCCAAGCGAACCACTTCACTGCTATTGACAGCCCTTCGACAAGCTCAGGGCGAACGGTGCACGGAACGGTTCGCTTCTGCGATTGCTCACTCCGTGCACACAGACTAGATTGCTTCGTCGCTGCGCTTCTCGCAACGACTGGTCCGTCGATTTCGGGAATCCCCGCCCCCCCGGTAAAATCCGCAAATGATTGTCTATCTCCACGGATTCAACTCCTCTCCCGCGTCCAGCAAGGCCAAGCAGCTCGGTGACCATCTGGCGGGCCTGGGCTGGTTGGCGGAGTATTACTGCCCGGCGCTGCCCAACAGTCCGCGTGAGGCGATTGCCAGGATCGAATCCCATCTGTCGCGTGCGGGTGCCATCGAGGTGACGCTGGTGGGCAGTTCGCTGGGCGGGTTTTACGCCACGTACCTGGCCGAAAAATACGGCTGGAAGGCGGTGCTGGTGAATCCGGCGGTGCATGCGCACAAGCTCCTGCGCGCGGCGCTGGGCACGCAGACGAACTGGCACACGGGTGAGAAGTGGGTATTCACTGAGTCCCATCTGGCCGAGCTGGCGGCGCTGGACGTGGCAGCGATCACGCGGCCGGAACGCTATCTCCTGCTAGCGCAACGCGGCGATGACGTACTCGATGTGCGCGACGCCGAGGCGTATTACGCCGGTGCGCGGCAGATCATCGAAGACGGCGGCGATCACGGTTTTGCCGGGTTCGAACGCTATTTCAACACCCTTCTGGATTTTTGATGCACATCATTTTTGAAGAAGACGGCCACTTCAAGGCCGGTTCCATCCTGTCTGAAACCGAGGCGACGGCGCAGGTGGAAACGCCTTCGGGCAAACGCAGCAAGATCAAGTCCGCCACCATTCTGCTGCGTTTTGGCACGCCCGCAGCCGCCGAGGCGCTGACTGAAGCGGAGGCACTGACCGCCGAGCTGGATGCGGATTTTTTGTGGGAAGCCGCAGGCAGCGATGAATTCGGTTTTGAACAACTGGCGCAGGAGTATTACGGCCACACGCCGCGACCGGCTGAATCGGCCGCGCTGCTGCTGAAGCTGCACGCGTCACCGATTTATTTCCACAAAAAGGGCAAGGGCCGTTACCGCCCGGCACCGGCAGAGACGCTGGCAGCGGCCAAGGCCGGGCTGGAGAAAAAACGGCTGGCCGCCGAGCGGCAGGCGTCGCTGGCCACCGAGCTGGGCGCGTTCCGTCTGCCGCCCGAATACGCGTCGCTGATACCGCGCATCCTGATTGCGCCGGACAAGAACACGCTGGAGTTCAAGGCACTGGAAGATGCGGCCAGCGCCACGGGCTTGTCGCCGTTGCGGCTGATGGAACGCTGCGGGGCGATCCCCTCGACGCTGGATTTTCACCGCATGAGTTTTTTGCTGGAGCATTTTCCGCGCGGCACCGAGTTCCCGCCGGTAGACGAACCGCTGGATCCTCCCGCCTTGCCCACCAGTCCGGTGCGGGCGTTTTCGATGGACGACGAAGCGACGACCGAAATCGACGATGCGCTGTCGGTGCAATGGATGGACGACGGTACGATCCGGGTCGGCATTCATATCGCTGCGCCCGCGCTGGGCATTGCGCCCGGCTCCGGGCTCGACCAGATCGCCCGCGAGCGGCTGTCCACCGTGTATTTTCCGGGCGACAAAATCACCATGCTGCCGGACGCGCTGATCCATCACTACACGCTGGGCGAAACGCACGACTGCCCGGCGCTGTCGCTGTATGTCGAGGTGGCATCCGACCTGCGCGTGCTGTCTACCGAAACCCGGCTGGAAAAAGTGCATATTGCCGACAACCTGCGCCACGAGACACTCGAAACGCAGTTCAACGACGACACGCTGAAAAACCCCGCAGCACCGGACTACCCCTGGCGGCGTGAACTGGAATGGCTGCGTGATTTTGCTGCCGTGCTGGAAGCCGGGCGCGGCAAGGCCGACACGGTGGATCGGGTCGATTACAACTTCAAGGTCGAAGGCGAGACCATCACCATCGCGCCGCGCAAACGCGGCAGCCCGATCGACAAGGTGGTCTCCGAGCTGATGATTTTTGCCAACGCGCACTGGGGCGGCTGGCTGGCCGAACACCGCGTGCCCGGCATTTACCGCGCGCAGTCCGGCGGAAAAACCCGCATGACGACTTCGCCTGATCCGCACGTCGGTCTGGGCGTCGATCAGTACGCCTGGTCCACCTCGCCGCTGCGGCGCTATGTTGATCTGGTCAACCAGCGCCAGCTCATCAGCATCGTGCAGGGCACCGATCCGGTGTACCCGCCGCGCAGCGAGGCGCTGTTTGCCACGGTGCGTGATTTCGAGCTGGCGTACGACGCCTACGCCGATTTCCAGCGTCGACTGGAACGCTACTGGATGCTGCGCTGGATGCAGCAGGAACACATCAGCGAAATGACCGCCAGCGTGATCCGCGAAGACCTGGTGCGCTTCGATACCCTGCCGCTGGTGACCCGCGCGCCTTCGGTGATGGGTATCGCAGCCGGGGCAAAAGTCCGCCTCGCCATTTCCGCCATCGACCTGCTCGACATCAGTTTTCATGCGGAATATCTCGAGACCCTGACCCCGCCGCCTGACAGCACCGCCATCGTTCCGTAGAATCAGGGCAAGCTGATCGCATGTTCAACGCACCCGCCCCCACTCTCGCCGAACCGTCCCCGCAGGGCACCCGCATGGCGCTGGCCATGCTGGCTTCTGCTGCGGTACATGGCATGGTGCTCTCGACCCAGCTGGTGCAGATCAACCCGCGCCTGTTCGAAGACCCGAACCAGCCGATGGAAGTGGTGCTGGTGAACGCCAAGACGCAGGAAGCGCCGCTGAATCCGGATTCACTGGCGCAGGTGAATCTGGCGGGCGGCGGCAACACCGACGAAGACCGGCGGCTGAAAAGCCCGCTGCCCGCCAGCGCACAAACCGAAACCGGTGCCGAGGCCGCCGCCACTCAGGCACGGGTGGCGGCACTCGAGCAAAAAGCCCGGGCACTGCTCAGCCAGATGAGCGCTACCGCACGCTTGCAGTCCGGCACCCAGCGCGCCGAGCCCACCCCGGCCGAGCCGACGCTCGACGTCAACCAGATCAACCAGCAGGCGCGCGAAATGGCGCAGTTGCAGGCGCGCATTTCACAGCAGTGGGATGCGTACCAGAAACGCCCGAAACGTGCATTTGTAGGAGCCAATGCCCGCGAATACGCGTTTGCACGGTATGTAGAAGACTGGGTCACCAAAATCGAACGCGTCGGCAATGTGAACTACCCCGAAGCAGCACGGCGCCAGGGCATTTACGGCAGCCTGAAGCTCACGGTATCGATCTACGCCGATGGCCGCATCGAAACCGTGGAAGTGGATCGCTCGTCCGGATCCAAATTACTCGACGCCGCGGCGGTACGCATTGTGGAACTCGCCGCGCCTTACGCCGCGTTTCCGGCAGACATGCGCCAGAAGGCTGACATCCTGTCAATCACGCGCACCTGGACGTTTACCCGCTCGGACCAGCTGGTCGGCGAAGAGTAACCCGCAGGGATATTTGCACCCGTCTGCCCGGCCATATGTGGCGGCTGCACAGGCCGGTAGAACGATCGATCAGCTTGAGTCCAGTCTGCCCACCCTGGGCCTGGTGGCTTAGCAGTGTGGAATTCCCGTAATTTATCGCGTGATAGAATGTGCGACTTTTCTAATATTCAATTTTCTTGATTTTTTCTGGAGTTTCCATGCATACCGGCACCACCCTCACCCAGTTCATCATCGAAGAGCAGCGCCGCACGGCGGGCGCGACCGGTGATTTCACCTCGCTGCTGAACGACGTTGTCACCGCCTGCAAGTCGATTTCCAATGCCGTCAACAAGGGCGCGCTGCTGGGCGTGATGGGCGCGCTCGATTCGGAAAACGTACAGGGCGAAACGCAGAAAAAACTCGACGTCATCACCAACGACATCATGATCCGCTCCAACGAGTGGGCGGGCCACCTGGCCGGGATGGCGTCGGAAGAAATGGACGACGTGTACGCGATCCCCGCGAAATACCCGCTCGGCAAATACCTCCTGGTGTTCGACCCGCTCGACGGCTCGTCGAACGTCGATATCAATATCTCGGTCGGCACGATCTTCTCGATCCTGAAAGCATCGGTCTCCGGTCGCGCCGCCAAGGCCGAAGATTTCCTGCAACCCGGCACGCAGCAGGTTTGCGCCGGGTATGCGCTGTATGGGTCGTCAACGATGCTGGTGCTGACCTTTGGCCACGGCACGAATGGCTTTACGCTGGATCGTGACGTCGGCGAATTTGTGCTGACCCACCCCAACATGACCATCCCGACCGAGACGAAAGAATTCGCGATCAACGCGTCGAACCAGCGTTTCTGGGAAGCGCCGGTGCAGCGTTACGTCGAAGAGTGTCTGGCCGGCAAAACCGGCCCGCGCGGCAAGGATTTCAACATGCGCTGGGTCGCCTCCATGGTTGCCGAAGTGCATCGCATCCTCACCCGCGGCGGCATCTTCATGTACCCCAAGGACACCAAAGACCCCAGCAAGGCCGGCAAGCTGCGCCTCTTGTACGAAGCCAACCCCATGGCCTTCATCGTCGAGCAGGCGGGCGGTGCGGCCACCACTGGCTATGCGCGCATCCTCGATCTTGCGCCCGAAGGTCTGCACCAGCGCGTGCCGGTCATCCTCGGGTCGAAATCCGAGGTCGATACCGTAACGGGCTACCACCACGAAAAGGCGGCGTAAGACAAACGGGGTGAAGCAAATAAAGCCGGGGCCATCCCGGCTTTATTTTTGGTCGTTGCATGAGCTATGTATCGTTCTGCATCACGCCCGATGTGATGCTAAGGACAGTTAGTAGTAAAGGTCTGCCCACCATCCAGGCAGCCCTCTGGAAAACCGAAGCTGATCATTCTCAGACTGCACACCGTTCATCTTGATCGGACACACCATTCGACGCTATGCGTGAGGTCGGGTAATGATGAGCAGGCGCGAAAAAACTGGTGGCTGGGATGTTACGCCTTGATGCCGGGGGATTGCGCCATCATCGACGTGTGGCCTGGAGCCCGGACGGAGCGTTGGTTCGCATCGGATAAGTAAGCTTCATGGGCTTGATACGGAGGCGAATCCAGGGGGATCACACTACAGCACGTTCGGCATTCTCCTACAGCTAACGGACGACCGACGTGTGACGATGCCATGTCCCATACTGCGCCAGCATGGCTGATTGCCGGATGGGATAAACACAACAACCGGAGGTTTGATATGAAGCATTACCTGATGACCGCTGCCTTCATTGCAGCAACGACGGCCACGCTGGCCACTCCCGCCCTCGCGGATACTGATGTCGGGGTATCGATCAATATCGGCCAGCCCGGGTATTACGGACGCATCGATATTGGCGATTACGGACGCCCGCGCGTGATTTACAGCGAGCCGCGAGTGGTACGACGCGTGGCGGTCAACCGCGCCCCGATTTACTTGAACGTGCCGCCCGGCCATGCCAAAAACTGGCGCAAGCACTGCGGCAAATATGATGCCTGCGGCGAGCGGGTTTATTTCGTGCAGAACACCTGGTATGACCGCGAATATGTTCCGCGCTACCAGTCACGCCATCGTGATCGTCACGATCACGATGGACGCGGCGACGGACGTGATGACCATCGCGGCAACGGCGATCGCGGTCACGATCGCGACGATCATCGCGGCGGAGATCATCGCGACAACGACCGTGGCGACCATCGGGATGGTCATCGCAATTAACCTATCGTAAGTCTCGACACATAGAATACGGCAACGAGAGCATTATCTCGTTGCCGTTTTTTTCACTCAAAATAGCTGCCGATAAAATACCCGGACAGTGTCAGAATCAGCGACTACAGGCCCGTGCCGAGACGCTGCAGGATATGCACCAGCCGGAATTCATGCAGATCAGTCGCGTATCCAGGACTGCCTGCAGTGGACGCCAACTCGATCAGGCAAAAATTCATTTTTTCCTGTTGAGCCAGAGAACTGGCCGGGATCAGCGCGACCTCGCTCGACAACGGCAGCACTGTCGATTCGAGTGCCATCAGTATGAAGATGTCGGCATACCTCCACTCATGATGTCACTCTCAACATCGCAAGTATCGGGTGGCCGCCCTGCCGCACCCCACTGTAAAGTCGCAGCATGAACACGCCGTTTGCCAACTCCAGTCGCGACTATGCACGCATCGCGGAGGCGATTGCCTATCTGCACGCGCACCAGCGCGATCAACCCGATCTGGCGGCACTGGCGCGGCATCTGCGTTTGAGTGAGGCGCATCTTCAGCGCCTGTTCACGCGCTGGGCGGGCATCAGCCCGAAGCGCTTTCTGCAAAGCCTGACGCTCGCCGACGCGCGTGCCCGGCTGGCGGCGACGCGTGATGTGCTGAGCCTCAGTCTGGACAGCGGATTGTCCAGCCCTGGGCGGCTGCACGATTTGTTTGTGACGCTCGACGCGATGAGTCCGGGGGAGGCGAAGTCGGGCGGGCTCGGGCTCACGATCCACTATGGCGTGCACCCGACGCCGTTCGGCGCGGCGCTGATCGCGCGCAGCGCACGCGGGGTTTGCCGTCTGCATTTCATGCAGGCGGGCGAGGATGCGGCGGCGATGCTGCGCATCGACTGGCCCCGGGCCACGCTACGGAACGACCCTGCGACCACGGCGCCGGTGATCGCGGCAATGTTCCGCAATGCGCAGCCGGACGCTCCGCTGACGCTGTGGCTCAAGGGCAGCAATTTCCAGTTTCAGGTGTGGCGCGCGCTGCTGGCGATTCCGCCGGGGGGCTTGACGACCTACCGCACGCTCGCGGAGCGCATCGGCCAGCCGGATGCGGCCCGCGCGGTGGGCAATGCCATCGCCGCCAATCCGGTCGCCTGCCTCATCCCGTGCCACCGCGTGATCCGCGCCAACGGTACCAGCGGCGGCTACCGCTGGAGCGCGGTGCGCAAGGCCGCGATTCAGGCGTGGGAGTCGGGCGGCGAAGGATGATGTGACGGCGTGTGCACGTTCGTGCCGCGCTTCACATGCGGATGCGCGTCAAGCTCCGCCGGATCGACCTTCAGTCGCCGGTCGCTCACCCAGTGATAAAACAGCGGAATGAAGAACACTGCGAGGAAGGTCGCCGCGAGCATGCCGCCGACCACGCCGGTGCCGACGGCGTGCCGCGCGCCCGCGCCCGCGCCGGTGGAAATGGCGAGCGGGACGACACCAAGGATGAAGGCGAGCGAAGTCATGAGGATGGGACGGAAGCGCAGCCGCGCGGCTTCCAGCGCAGCCGCCACACTGGAATAGCCTTCGGCTTTTTTCAGCACCGCGAATTCAACGATCAGGATCGCGTTTTTGGCCGCCAGCCCCAGCAGCGTCACCAGACCGATCTGGAAATACACGTCGTTGGTCTGGCCGCGCAGCCACACCGCAGCCAATGCGCCGAAGGTGCCAAACGGCAGTGCGAGCATGACCGCGAACGGCATTGACCATTTTTCATATTGCGCGGCCAGGATCAGAAACACCATGATCACCGCCAGGCCCAGCGCCAGCCCGGAACTGCCCGACGAGCGTTTTTCCTGGAACGATGCCGAGGTCCATTCGTAGCTGTAGCCCGGCGGCAGGGTTTTCTTCGCGATTTCATCGACGATGGCGAGCGCCTGCCCGGAGCTGATGCCGGGCACCGCGCTGCCAAAGAGCTTGACCGCCTGATAGTTGTTGTAGCGGTCGAGCGTTTCCGGGCCCGACGAGAAGTTCACCCGTGCCAGTGCGGTCATCGGCACCATGTCGCCGTTCGCGTTGGGAACGAACAGCGCCGACACATCCTGCGGCGTTTTGCGCGCGCCGGGTTCGGCACTCATCAGCACCTGCCAGGTGCGGCCAAACTTGTTGAAGTCGTTGACGTAGTAACTGCCGAGCGTGGCCGAGAGCGTATTGAACACGTCGTCGATGTTCACCCCGAGCATCTTGGCTTTTTCGCGATCGACATCGACATACAGCTGCGGCACGTGGGGTCGCCACAGCGTCAGGATTTGGGCGAGGCGCTTGTCGGCGCGCGCGGCATTGAGAAAACCATCTGCGACTTCGGCAAGTTTTTTCGCGTCACCTTCGCCACGATTCTGGATGTAGAACTCAAAGCCGCCCGCGTTGCCGAGACCAAAAATCGGCGGCGGCGCAAACGCCAGCACCAGCGCTTCCTTGATATGCGCGGTTGCACCGGTGATTTCGCCGACCAGATCGTCGATGGTTTTTTCGCGTTCGTCCCAGTGCCGCGCGACGACGAAGATGGTCGCCGCGCTGTTGCGGAAACC
>JAJXUA010000085.1 GCA_021783275.1 Pseudomonadota bacterium | reverse complement strand
GGCGTTTCGTAACAACGTAATGATCGGGATGAAAAATTGCGGCCGGACGACATACATCTTCGGATAGCGGTGGGATACATCGACAATGCCGGAGTTGTAAAGCTCGCTGTCTGGCTCAAGTAGGGAAACTAACACCGCATACTCGCACCCCTTCTCAGTACGATCCTTGTCGAGCTCTTTGAGAAAGTCTTCGTTCTTCTTCTTGGTAGCCGTTACGTCGCTCTCGTTCTTCATCTCGAACATGATCGAGACGATCTCTGTGCCGGCCTCAACCGAGTCGCGAAAGATGTAGTCGCCCTTGCTGCCAGTTCGCGCGTCGTTGTCCTTTTCGAAATATGCCCTCGGAAACGCCGTCGCTCGAATACGATTAAATTCGGTCTCGCAGTGCTGCTCGAGGGTTTCGCCAACCATCTTGGTCGACAGCCGGGCCTTCATGTCGCGGAGGCGCTCGATCGCATCATCGCGATCCCTGATCTGCGTCTCGTACTTGTCCTTGAGCGCCTTCTCGGCGAGCTGCTTCTCAAGCTCGGCTCGATTGAGGCCACTCTTCAGTACATCGCGCTCCTTCTCGACCGCACTGACGGCTTCGGTGATCGCGAGCTTCTGAGCAATCTCGATGGCGTCGAGTGTGGCCTTCAGGCCCTGGATCTCTGCGTCCTTCGTTGCGGCGGCCATCTGTAGTTCACTCACGAGCCTCGCTTTTGCCAGTTCGGAAGCTGCCTGCTTTTCATGCTTCGCCTTCTCAAGTTCGTTGGCAAGCACGTCACGCTCTTTTTCTACGGTGCGAAGGGCCTCGGTCACGGCGAGCCTCCTCTCGACGTCGCCGGAATCGAGCTTGGCCTTCAGATCCTGGATTTCGGCGTCCTTGGCAGCAGCAGCTTTTTGCGAGTCGCTGGCGACTTGGGCCTTGGCTAGCTCGACAGCATTTCGCTTGTCCTGTTCGGCCAACTCAAGCCGCTCGTGCAACTGCTGCTCGAACGCACTGTCGCGAACCTGCTTCAGGATGTCCGCGTACCCGGCCTCGTCGATCTTGAATGCTTTCCCGCAGTTCGGGCAGATGATTTCTTGCATGATTATTTACCCTTCGCCTTGGCTAGGATTTGCGTGAGCATCTCAGGTACCGTTCCTGCAGCCTCTAGTGTGGCTGTCCGATACGCGAGTTGATTCTTCACAAGAGTGATACCCGCAGTAGCTTCGACGCTGATACAGGCTGTGATCCATTCGGGCCAGTTTGCAGACAGGAATGCTTCAAGGTGATCCTCAAAGATCGCGATCTCTTCGGTAACGGTAGCGGACGGGAAGTCCTCCTCAGCACGACCGAAGTATTTCAACACCGAGCGATTCGCTGCCACATGACTATTTCGCTCATCATCGATCTTATTCTGCGGCTTCCCATGGGCCTTCGCACGCGCTTCAAACCCACCATCCGCATCGAAGAGTGCATAAACCGGGATACCGATCGATGTCAGGATCGCGTGCGCGAGTGGGATCGATGTCTTGCCACCTACGGGAACGATGGAGACACCAACGGCTTCAAGCGAGCCGAGAGAGATCTTGTCGCCAATACCGTAGAACACTGACGACTCTGTCGTGCCTTCCACGAGGAAAGCACGATGCGCGAAGAGTGCCACAGCAAGTTGATTCGCCACGATGCCGTCTAGTTGGCGATCAACTGTATCGGCGCTCAGTACCCCACTGAGTTTGGCTTTCACGTCAGCAACAGTAGTTAGATGGACAGTGACCACGGGAATCTCGTCAGACGACCTCGTCAGCCGCCTGACCTGGTTGAAGTGTCGCGCCTCAAGGAAGTAAGGGCTATGAGTCGCATAGGTCACCTGGATGCGTTTACCGGCATCCTCGGCAATCGACCGGAGTACCTTCGCGAATGTTTGGGCCTGGATAGGGTGCTGAAAGAGTTCCGGCTCCTCAATCGCAAGGCAGATGACACCTTCTGCGGACGCCGCACCTGACTGCGCCAAGAGTTGTAACGCTGAGATCAAAAGCGTGCGCTGAAAGCCATGCCCCTGTCTCTCCACGGCAGTCTCAGTTGGGCCATCGAGCACTGCCACCTCGAATATGGTCCGAGGGGCTTTGAGTTCAACCTCTGCTGGGGAAACCATGACGGCCCGGCCAGGAGTGTAAGACGCGACGACCGCGTTGAGTTGCGCCGTAATGGCCTCAAGCTGCGCCTTGAACTTTTCCTCGTAGACTTCCTGCTGCTTCGCGCGTGACTCTTCGACGATCTTCGCGATCTCCTCATCGGCAGCAGCACGATCGACCGAGCGCTCAATGATCCGGCCGATGATGCTGGACTTCCCATCAATCGACTCCTCGCTAGCCCTAAGATCGGCAGTAACCAATACGAAGTCGAAAAGGCCACTCATCTTGCCGCCGCTGTTGAAGCCGAAGAAATTAGTCTGAAGTGCTTCGGGGGCGTCAACAAGTTGGTCTGTGTGTGAAGACTCCCAGGTCATCATCGCCTGGTCAACAGCCGTACCTGTACTGGCCGCTGGAAGGTTTAGATCCGGGCAGTCTTTGCGGAGTTTGGCGTATTCATCCTTCTTCGTCGTCGCACTTTTTGCTGCCTTGATCGCGTTGAATTCTGGAAAGCCCTTCGCGTTCGCAGAAAGTACCTCAGCGCCGTCACATGAGCGGCGCTTCCATGCAGTGAATGTGGCAACGCCGTCAGGCGCGTACTTGCCAAGCTCACCTCGGTCCTTTTCGGTGAGGTCAGAGAATGTGACCTGAACTTCGATGTCTTCGTTAGTTGCCCCGAAGGAGCAGTCCTTCTCCGTCAGCGAACCAAGCTTGCCGTTAAAGAACCAGTCAAGCGCGCGAAGCACAGTGGACTTGCCTGCGCCGTTCGGACCGATGAATGTAGTGACGGATTCGAAGGGGATTGTCACGTCTTACAACGTGCGGAAGTTTTTGATGCGAACCGCTCGGATCTTCATTGCAGATTCCAGCTCCTAGACTTTGACCGTAGAATGCCGCAAGCCATGTGAGGAAACCGAAAGCGCAAGGAGGACTGGTCTATCACGATGGGAATCGTTAGACAGACTTACCATTTTTTCGCGAAATTGCTCTTTACGGTAGTTGAGATATAGGAATTTAAGCCGCATCCCTCAACAGCTAGGGCTTTCATCCTATCAACAATCAATTTCCCCGGACGGAGATGGTTATAGAGATAGTTACGATGCGTCCCGGACTTGAAGACTACCTGAATCGCATCTTCGGCGATTTCGTAGGAAACAACATTTGAGCTGCCGCTTAAATTGCGGTATGGCGTCATTTCAATCTCCCTTAGTGTTGGCTTACCAACAAGTATAAGAGAGGCGACGAGATGGGTTCTAATTTGTTGATTCCTGATCACGCCTTGAGACTGGTTTTGAGTACGTACCGGGCATTCACGAGATCAAGACCAGATGGCCGTTCTGGTCGATGACCCACACATCGGAGAACCCCATCTCCGCAGAACTCACCCATCAGCCTTCCCCCAGCTTGCCATCCAGGCAACGCAGATACGCTACTGCATCGAACGCTGTTTCGTGGCGCTGCGCCTGCCAGATCATTTCTGCCAGGCATTCCATGATGTCGTGTTGTGCGGCCATCGCTTCGCCGTGCTGCTGGAGCAGGCGCTGGTAGCGTGTGCGGATGCCGGCGGGTTGATCCACCGCTAGCTGTTCGGCTATGGCGAGATGCATGGCCAGATGCAGAAACGGGTTGGTTTCGCCAGCTTCGGGTGAGTAGTCGCGATCGAGGTAGACCTCGGGCTGGTCGAGCAGGGCGTGGTATTCGGGGTGCGCGAGCACGGCTTCCAGCGCGGGCTGTTCGGCCCCGGCCAGCGGCTGCCCGGCGCGGTATTTTGCCCACACGTCGAAGAAGAACTGGCGTACCTGGTCGCGGCTGGGGGTGAACATGGCGTGGGGGGCTAGTGGGGGGTTGCGTCGGGATGACGTACCGCCGTTATTGCGAGGCTAGGCCGAAGCAATCCAGTCGTATACGCACGCAGTCTGGATTGCTTCGTTGCTGCGCGCCTCGCAATGACGGTGTCGGAAGTCATGTGTGCTGGCATCTTTAATTTGCCGGGGTGGGCGCGGGCTTGGGCGGCCAGGTTTTGCCTTTGAACTCGCACAGGTCGGCAATGATGCACTCGGCACATTTCGGCGTGCGCGCCACACAGGTGTAGCGGCCGTGCAGGATCAGCCAGTGGTGCGCGTCCACGCGGAATTCGGTGGGGATGACTTTCAGCAGTTTTTTTTCCACCGCTAGCACGGTCTTGCCGGGGGCAAGGCCAATGCGGTTGGATACGCGAAAGATATGCGTGTCCACCGCCATGGTCGGTTCGCCGAAGGCGGTATTCAGGATCACGTTGGCGGTTTTGCGGCCCACGCCCGGCAGCGCTTCCAGCGCGGCGCGATCATGCGGCACTTCACCGTTGTGCAGGTCTATCAGCATCCGGCACGCGGCGATGATGTGGCGCGCCTTGCTTTTATAAAGCCCGATGGTGCGGATGTAGTCTTCGAGCCCGGCTTCGCCCAGGGCATGAATCGCCTGCGGGGTGTTGGCCACCGGAAACAATCGCCGGGTTGCGCGGTTAACGCCTTTGTCGGTGGACTGCGCCGACAGGGTGACCGCCACCAGCAGTTCAAACGGCGTGGTGTATTCGAGCTCGGTGGTGGGATGCGGGTTGGCGGCACGCAGGCGGCTGAAAATTTCGTGGCGCTGGGTTGAATTCACGGGCTTTGCTGCATCAGGCAGGGTGACGGGGCATTACTGTTCATGCAGGGATTTTTTCAGCGCCTGTTTTTCTGCCTGGCGCTTGGCGCGGGCTGATTTGCCATGCTCGCCCGCGTGGCGCTGTATTGCCAGTGCCACATAGGGATTGCGCGGTTTGGGGACGCGCTTTTTCAGCGGCGGTTTCATGCAGCAAGCGGCGGGCTGATGCGGGCACGCTGTTCTGCGCGCGCCTGGTTCCAGTTGTGGGCGGCGATCAGCAGGCCCAGCGCAATGAAGGCACCCGGCGGCAATATGGCCAGCAAAAATCCCGGATAGCCGGGCAGCACGTGCAGCACAAAATCGGCTGCCGCTTCACCAAAAACGAGATCAATGCCGGACAGCAGGGTGCCCTGTCCGGCAATTTCCCGGATGGCACCCAGCACCACCAGCACCAGCGTCAGCCCCAGCCCCATGGCAAAGGCATCGACGATGCCATGCAGCGGGTGGTTTTTGGACGCAAACGCATCGGCGCGCGCCAGCACGATGCAGTTGG
This sequence comes from Pseudomonadota bacterium, assembly GCA_021783275.1. Classification (GTDB taxonomy): domain Bacteria; phylum Pseudomonadota; class Gammaproteobacteria; order Burkholderiales; family Thiobacillaceae; genus Thiobacillus. The sequence goes on along the minus strand of JAJXUA010000085.1, from coordinate 4,563 downwards.
TGGTGATGAGCGGAATGAAAATACCCAGCACCAGATACAGCGGATGGACAAAGGCGTTCATCACCAGATCAATCACCGTGACCAGCGCCGCGATGATGAGCACAAACACCGGGATGCGGATTTCGTGCGGCACGAAATTGCGCACCGCCGAAACCGCGCCGGAAGACGCGGCCATCACCAGCATGGTGGCGAGCCCCAGCGACAGCGCGTTGACCACGTTGTTGCTGATGGCGAGCAGCGGACACAGCCCGAGCAGCTGCACCAGCCCGGCGTTCTGTTTATTGAGTCCGTTACCGAACAGGGTGCGAAATTCCTGCATCGTCATCATGGTGAGGTCTCCTGCGGGGCAGCGTAAGCGGCGCGATGCCGTGCATAGTAAACGAGTGCGCCGTGTACGGCCTTGACCACGGCGCGCGGGGTGATGGTGGCGCCGGCGCGGGCATCAAATGCACCGCCATCCTTGATCACTTTCCAGCGCGCGTCGGGCGGCGTGAGCAGGGATTTGCCGCTGAACTGATCGATCCACGCACTCTTGGCGCGCTCGATGTAGTCGCCCAGTCCGGGCGTTTCGCGGTGCGCCGTGACGCGCACGCCGGTGACCGTGCCCGCGGCGTCCAGGCCGATCAGCAGGGCGATGTCGCCACTGTAGCCGTCAGGCGCCACCGCCTCCAGCACCACGCCGCTGAACACGCCCTGCCTGCGTGCCAGCCAGATCGATGAAGCCTGCCGGGTGCCGAGCAGCTCGTCGGCGGGCACGCGCTGCTCGCTGGCCAGCAGGTCATTGTCGTAATGCGTGGCGGGTAGCACCTGGCCCAGTAGCGCGCGTTTTTCGGCATGCTGGCTGCGCACGATGACCGGCTCGGTGCGGTTGTGCGTCAGCGCCAGCAGCGCTGTGCCCAGGCTGGCAAACACCAGCAGGATCGCGCCGGTGCGCAGTGCGTTGCGCAGTGCCGCATTCATGGGCCGGATTTCCGGGTGGGTGCGGGCTCGCCGTACACGCGCGGCTGCGTGTACTGATCGATCAGCGGCACGGCCAGGTTCATCAGCAGTATGGCGAAGGCCACGCCGTCCGGATAGCCGCCCCAGGTGCGGATCACGATGGTGAGGAACCCGGCACCAAAGCCAAAGATCAGTTTGCCGCGCGGGGTGGTGGCACCCGATACCGGATCGGTGGCGATGAAGAACGCACACAGCGCCACCGACGGCGCAAAAAAGTGGAACCAGGGTGAGCCAAAGCGCCCGGCGTCAAAAAAATGCAGCAGGCCGGCGGTGAGCCACACCCCGGCCAGAAACGCCATCGGGATTTGCCAGCCGATGATGCGCCGGGTCCACAGAATCAGCCCGCCGATCCAGAACGAAAATGCCAGCCATTCGAACCCCGTGCCGCCGAATTTTCCGAAGAGGGTCTGCACCATCACCTCGTCCACCGTGAGCTGCTGAATCAGTCCGGTGCGCAGGGCATCCAGCGGAGTGGCCATGGTGACGGCGTCGAGTGTGGCGGGGGCAATGCCGCCAAACACAGCGGCCAGGCTTTGCGCCCAGTTCAGCGCGGGGCCGAGTTCAGCCGGGCTCGCCCATTGCGTCATCTGCACCGGAAACGACACGATCAGCACCGCGTAGCCCACCATCGCCGGATTGAAAATATTCTGCCCGAGCCCGCCATACAGATGCTTGGCCACCACAATCGCAAACAGCACGCCGGTCACGATCAGCCACCAGGGCGCAAGCGTGGGCAGCGACAGCGCCAGCAGCCAGGCCGTGACGATGGCCGACAGGTCGCTGAGAAACGGCTGAACCGGGTAGCCGCGCGCCTTGAGCATCGCGGCTTCGGCAGCCAGCGCCGTGACGGTGGCGAGGCCGAGCGTAATCAGGATGCCGGGACCGAACAACCAGACCGACACGGCAATGCCGGGCAGCAGCGCGATCAGCACCCAGGCCATGACCTGGGTGACACTGCTGGGCGCAAGGATGAACGGTGAGGGCATCTGCCGGACTCAATAGGTTATGTGGGTTGGGGCGCGGCTATTCTGACTGTTCGCTATGCGCCTGTCGAAGACTTGCGCCGCATACCGTGCGCGCAGGAAGCCTGTCCTGCGCAAAGTCCAAGTGCCTGCCGGAAACGGAATCCCTTTCCGACCGTTCGCCCTGAGCCTGTCGAAGGGCAATTCCGCATACCGTGCGCGCAGGGAGGCGGTGAGCATCAATCCATGGCGCATGGGCTAGTCCTCGGTCTCCAGCGGCTGGTGGGCGAGCGCGTGGATTTTGGCGCGGCGCGCTTCGATGGCTTCGATTTCGCGCTGCGCGTCGGGCGTCAGGTGCTCGGTGTTTTTGGGTGCGGCGTCGGATTTTTTGGCCTGCGCACGAGCCATGGCAGCGGCGATGAGCGCTTTTTTGGCGTCGGCGTCGCTGGCGGGCGCGGCGTCGGTGCCTAGTGCCGTGGCGGTGATTTCAGCGCGCTTGCTCTGGGTTCGGGCAGCGAGTTTTTCGGCTTTTTCCAGCTTGTCGCGTTCGAGCCGGAACTGGCGGAATTCGTGCCGTTCACGTGCCAGATCCGCCGCACGCTTGTCGCGTTCCTTCGCCCAGATTTCGCTTTTGGCGTAGCGGTAATAATCGACCAGCGGGATATGGCTGGGACACACATAGCTGCAACAGCCGCACTCGATGCAGTCGAACAGGTGATACTCCTGCGCGCGGCCGAGATCATGCGATTTGGCAAAGCGGAACAGTTCCTGCGGTTGCAATTCTGCCGGGCAGGCATCGGCACAGCGGGTGCAGCGGATGCAGGGCAGGGCGCGCGGCAGCGGCGGAAACAGCTCGGCCGACTGCACCAGGACGCAGTTGGTGGCCTTGACCACCGGCACGTCGGCACCGGGCAGCGGCATGCCCATCATCGGTCCGCCCATCACCACGCGGGTGGTGCCGTCGCGCTCTCCTGCCAGGTTGATCAGCGTCTGCATCGGCGTGCCGATTAGGGCGTCCACATTCTGCGGCCGCAGCACATGGCCGCTGACCGTGACCAGCCGCGAGATCATGGGCTCGCCCTGATGCACTGCCCGCGCCAGTGCATACGCGGTGCCGACATTGAACACCTGGATGCCGATATCGGTAGACAGCTTGCCACTGGGAACCTGCTTGCCGGTGAGCGTTTCGATCATCTGCTTGGCCCCGCCGCCGGGGTAGATCGCCGGAACCGTGACCACCTCCACCGCACCCTCCAGCGTGGTGACCGCGGCCTGCATCGCGGCAATCGCTTCGGGTTTGTTGGCTTCGATGCCGATCAGGATTTCCTGGCTGCCCAGCAGCTGCCGCATGATCGCTGCGCCCTGCACGATGGTGTCGGCGTGATAACGCATCAGCACATCGTCGCAGGTGATCCACGGCTCGCATTCGCCGCCATTGAGTATCAGCGTGGGGCAGATCCCGGCGGCACCCGGATCGAGTTTCACCGCACTGGGAAAGCCCGCGCCCCCCAGCCCGGCCAGCCCCATGTCGCGCAGCTGCATCCGCAGGGTGGCGCGGTCCACGTCCAGATTCAGCGGTGTGCGCGGCGTCCATTCATCGCGGCCATCGGTCTCGATCACGATGCAGGTATCGGGCAGCCCCGACACATGCGGCACCGGGCGCGGGCCAATCGCCGTGACCACACCGGAACTGGACGCGTGTACCGCTGCTGAAATGTAGCCGTCGGCAGCGGCGATCATCTGTCCTTTCAGCACCCTGTCACCGACATTGACGATGGGCTGGGCGGCATTGCCGATGTGCTGGCGCAGGGGGATCGTCAGGATTCTGGGTATCGGCGTGGCATGGACTGGCCGGGAGTTCGATTCGTTTTTGTGTTCGGGCGGATGCACCCCGCCCTTGAAGCGGAACAGTTCGCGGCTCATGCGGCCGCCTGTTTCATCATCACCACCGGGTGTTTCCATTTCCAGTGCGGCAGGTCTTCTTCAATCGCGACCATGGCGATGCAATCGACCGGGCAGGGCGGCAGACAGAGTTCGCAGCCGGTGCATTCCGCCGCCACGATGGTGTGCATCTGCTTGGCCGCACCGACGATGGCATCCACCGGACACGCCTGAATGCACAGCGTGCAGCCGATGCAGATTTGTTCATCGATGATGGCGACTGATTTGGGCTTGGGCGTGCCGTGCGTTTCGTCGAGCGGTTTGACTTCGACGCCGAGCAGTTCGGCCAGCTGCTTCACCCCGTCTTCGCCGCCCGGCGGGCACTGGTTGATATCGGCTTCGCCATTGGCAATGGCATTGGCATAGGGTTTGCAGCCGGGGAAACCACATTGCCCGCACTGCGTTTGCGGCAGGATGCGGTCGATTTTTTCGGCCAACGGGTTGCCTTCAACCCGGAAGCGGATGGCCGACCAGCCGAGTGCGAGGCCGATGACCACCGCGATGCCCACCATCACCCCCACCGCAGTGAACATTACTTGACCAGTCCCGAGAAACCCATGAACGCAAGCGACATCAGCCCGGCCGTGATCATCGCAATGCTGGTGCCTTTGAACGGGCCGGGCACATCGCAGGTATCCAGCCGTTCACGTATGCCGGCAAA
>JAJXUA010000009.1:24892-38542 GCA_021783275.1 Pseudomonadota bacterium | reverse complement strand
TCACCCCATGGGCAAGCCTGCCGTCACCCACTATGAAGTCGTCGAGCGTTTTCCCGGCGTGACCCTGCTGCGCTGCAAGCTTGAAACCGGACGCACCCACCAGATTCGCGTGCACATGCAGCACATTGGCCACCCGCTGGTGGGCGAGCAGCTCTACAGCGCCAGCCGCCGCCACCACCACAAGATACCCTTCCCGCGTCAGGCGCTGCACGCCGAACGCCTCGGTCTGGTGCACCCCATCTCGCAGGCCAAAATGCAGTGGGAATCGCCGTTGCCGCCTGATTACGCCTCGCTGCTGCAAGCGTTGCGCGATAACACCGACTGGATCAAGTAGACGTGATTCACCCGGACTGGCCCGCCCCGGCCAGCGTCAAGGCGCTCATGACCCCCCGCGCCGGTGGCGTCAGCGCCGCACCGTGGAACAGCCTGAATCTGGGCGACCATGTGGGGGACGTTCCGGCGCATGTCGCCGCCAACCGTGAATACCTGCGCCGCCAGCTCCCGGCCGAACCGGGCTGGCTGCGTCAGGTACACAGTGCGCGGGTCGTCGATCTGGACGTCACACCCGCCCCCGATTGCGAGGCCGACGCCAGCGTCAGCCGCCAGCCCGGTGCCGTGTGCGCCGTGCTCACCGCCGATTGTCTGCCTGTTCTGTTCTGCGACCGCGCTGGCAGCGTCGTCGCCGCCGCCCACGCGGGATGGCGTGGCCTGGCCGATGGCGTGCTCGAAGCCACGGTGGCGGCCATGGCCGTGCCGCCGGGCGAGATTCTGGCGTGGATGGGGGCGGCAATCGGCCCACGCAAATTTGAAGTGGGCGAGGATGTGCGCGACGCCTTCATCACGCAGCATGCCGAAACCCACGCCGCTTTTGCGCCACAGGCCGCGCGCGGCAAATGGCTGGCCGATATCTACGCGCTTGCCCGTGTCCGCCTCAGCCATGCCGGTGTGCAGGCGGTGTACGGTGGCAGTCGTTGCACCTACAGCGAAGCCGACACCTTTTTTTCCTATCGCCGTGACGGCGTCACCGGGCGTATGGCGTCAGTGATCTGGCTTGCCCCGGCATAGGCAGGCACGGCACGAATGGCTTTTTGACGCATCCGGTGTATTCTTACCAGAATATCATCGATAAAGATGGAGTACGAAAATGAGCGTGACCGCTACCGCCACCCTGTCCAGCAAATTCCAGATTTCGATTCCTAAAGCCGTGCGCGAAGAACAGCGCTGGGAAGCCGGGCAGGAATTCGTGTTCATCCCCAAGGGCAAGGGCGTACTGGTGATGCCAGTGCCGGAACTGGCCCAACTGTCCGGCTTGGCCAGGGGCGCAGACACTGCCAACTACCGCGAGCGCAAGGACCGTTACTGATGGCCGCGCCGCTTCGCGTGGTCGATACGTCGGCCTGGATCGAGTGGCTCACCGGCAGCGCGCTGGGCAAAAAGCTGGGCAAACAGTTTCCGGACAAGTCGCAGTGCATCGTGCCGACCATCGTGCAGCTCGAACTGGCAAAGTGGCTGATGCGCGAGGCGGGCGAAGAGCAGGCCGACCAGATGATGGCCTACACGCAGAAATGCATCGTCGTACCCCTGGACACCCGCTTGGCCCTGCTCGCTGCGGACTTGCACCGGGCGCACCGGCTGGCTACGGCCGACGCCATCGTCTACGCGACCGCGCGTCAGCAGGGTGCAGAACTGCTCACCTGCGATGCCCATTTCGACGGTCTGCCCGATGTGGCGCTGTTCGCCAAGACGGGCTGAGCCTGTCCACCTGGGCCTGTCCAGCTGTTCTGGGCGAAGCCGCGTGGGCTTTCCAGCATCTCGCTACGAACCGTCCAGCCACTTCTGCATGAAACGCGCTTCGCCCATCGCCGGATCGAGACGGTAATTGTCGAAGCCGAGCCGGGTGTACAGGTCGCGCGCGGTGCGGTTTTCCGACAGCACTTCCAGCGTCAGCTTGCACGCACCGCGTTCGCGGGCGATGACTTCGGTTTCGGCAAACAGCTGTGCAGCGATGCCGCGACCGCGATGGCTGGGCAACACCACCACGTCGTGCACATTCACCAGCGGGCGGCAGGCAAAGGTGGAAAACCCCTCGATGGCGTTGATCAAGCCCACGGCGGTGTCGCCGTCAAACGCCAGCACGCTGAACATGAACGGCCGCTCGGCCAGATGCCGGACAAGGTGAGCGCGGGTGAAGTCGCTGAGGCCCGTGCCTCCTCCGGCCGGATCGCGCGCATACACCTCCAGCAGCGCGACCAGCGCAGCCGCATGGTCGGGATCGGCGTAGTCGGCGCGGAGGATGCGGACAGACAGCGGATCAGCCCTCGGTCTGTATCCGCATCGACAGATCGACCGCACGGATGTGTTTGGTGAGCCCGCCGATGGAAATGCGGTCCACGCCGGTGTCGGCCACCGCGCGCACCGTGTCCAGCGTGATGTTGCCCGAGGCTTCGAGCAGGGCGCGGCCCTGCGTAACCCGCACAGCGTGCCGCATGGTGTCGAGGCTGAAATTGTCGAGCAGGATCAGCGGCGCACCGGCGCTGAGGGCCTGTTCCAGCTGGTCGAGTGTTTCCACTTCGATCTGCACGCTGACCGTATCGCCTGCCAGCGCGAAAGCCGCATCCAGCACCGCTGCGATGCCGCCCGCTGCCGCGATGTGGTTTTCCTTGATCAGTATCCCGTCGTAGAGACCCACGCGCTGGTTCTGTCCGCCGCCCACCCGCACCGCGTATTTTTCCGCGATGCGCAGGCCGGGCAGGGTCTTGCGGGTGTCGAGGATCGCCGCGTGGGTGCCACGCACCGCGTCCACATAAGGCCGCGTCGCGGTGGCCACGGCCGACAGGGTTTGCAGGAAGTTCAGCGCGGGCCGTTCGGCAGTGAGCAGCGCGCGGGCATTGCCGTGCAGTACCACCAGCGTCTGTCCGGGGGTCACGGCATCGCCTTCGATCACCTGCCAGTCAAGCTCGCAGGCCAGATCCAGTGCGCGATAGCAGGCGTCGAACCAGGGGCGGCCTGCAATGATCGCAGCTTCGCGGGTGATGACGCGGGCGTGGGCGGTCCGGCTGGCGGGAATCAGGCGCGCGGTCAGGTCACCGCTGCCGACATCCTCGTCCAGCGCGCGTGCAACATCAGTTTCGACAGCAGCGGTGATCAGGTCGGACATGGGTTTATTCATGCGCAGCAGCTTGAAATCGGCGGCACCGGCATCATTTAGGTGACATCGAATATACCTTAAGCACGAGGTCACCCATGCGTTTTGACAAACTCACCACCCAGTTCCAGCAAGCCTTCGCCGACGCGCAAAGCCTCGCGCTCGCGGGCGATCACGCCTTCATCGAGCCGCAGCATCTGCTGCTGGCGCTCATCAATCAGGACGGCGGCGGCGCGGCCTCGATCCTGCAACGCGCGGGCGCGCAGGTGCCCGCGCTCAAAGCCTCGTTGACGCAAGCGCTCGGCCGTCTGCCCCGCGTCGAAGGCCAGGGCGGCGAGGTCAACGTCTCGCGCGATCTCAACAACCTCTTGAATCTGACCGACAAGGACGCGATGAAGCGCGGCGACGCCTTCATCGCGTCCGAGTTGTTCCTGCTCGCCGCCGTCGACGACAAGGGCGAGACCGGGCGTTTGCTCAAACAGCACGGCGTGACCAAGGCCGCGCTCGAACAGGCGATCAAGGCCGTGCGCGGCGGCGAGGGCGTCGCCGATCAGGACGCCGAAGGCCAGCGCGAAGCGCTCGCCAAATACACGCTTGATCTGACCGCGCGGGCACGCGAAGGCAAGCTCGACCCGGTGATCGGCCGCGACGACGAAATCCGCCGTTCGATTCAAATCCTGCAACGCCGCACCAAGAACAACCCGGTGCTGATCGGCGAGCCCGGCGTCGGCAAGACTGCCATCGTCGAAGGCCTCGCCCAGCGCATTGTCAACGACGAAGTGCCGGAAACCTTGAAGGGCAAAAAAGTGCTGGTGCTCGATCTCGCCGCCTTGCTCGCGGGCGCAAAATATCGCGGCGAATTCGAAGAGCGCCTGAAAGCGGTGCTAAAAGAATTGGCGATGGACCCCGGTCGCTACATCCTCTTTCTCGACGAGCTGCACACGCTGGTCGGCGCAGGCAAGGCCGAGGGCGCGATGGACGCGGGCAATATGTTGAAGCCCGCGCTGGCGCGCGGTGAGCTACATCTGATCGGCGCGACCACGCTTGACGAATACCGCAAATACGTCGAAAAAGACGCCGCGCTCGAACGCCGTTTCCAGAAAGTTTTAGTGGACGAACCGAGCGTCGAATCGACCATCGCGATCCTGCGCGGCCTGCAGGAAAAATACGAACTGCACCACGGCGTCGACATCACCGACCCCGCCATCGTCGCGGCGGCTGAACTCTCGCACCGCTACATCACCGACCGCTTCCTGCCCGACAAGGCCATCGACCTCATCGACGAAGCCGCCGCGCGCATCAAGATGGAAATCGACTCCAAGCCCGAGGTGATGGACAAGCTCGACCGCCGCATCATCCAGCTCAAAATCGAACGCGAAGCGGTCAAGCGCGAACACGACGACGCGTCGAAAAAACGCCTCGGCCTCATCAACGACGAAATCGACCGGCTCGGCCGCGAAGTCGCCGACCTCGAAGAAGTCTGGAAAGCCGAAAAAGCGCAGGTGCAGGGCAGCGCGCACATCAAGGAAGAAATCGACAAACTGCGCGGCGAAATGGTCGAGCTGCAACGGCGCGGCCAGTACGACAAGCTCGCCGAGATTCAATACGGCAAATTGCCCGCGCTCGAAGCGCAGATGAAGCACGCGGAAATCAGCGGCGACAAACCCGTGTTCAAACTCTTGCGTACCGAAGTCGGCGCGGAGGAAATCGCCGAAGTTGTCTCGCGCGCCACCGGAATTCCGGTATCGAAAATGATGCAGGGCGAGCGCGACAAACTGCTCGCGATGGAAGACAAACTGCACGGCCGCGTCGTCGGGCAGGACGAAGCCGTGCGCGTCGTTTCCGACGCGATCCGCCGTTCGCGCGCGGGGCTCTCCGACCCGAACCGCCCGCTCGGCAGCTTTTTGTTCCTCGGCCCCACCGGCGTCGGCAAAACCGAGCTGTGCAAAACCCTCGCCGAATATCTGTTCGATTCCGCCGACCACATGATCCGCATCGACATGAGCGAATTCATGGAGAAGCACTCGGTCGCGCGCTTGATCGGCGCGCCGCCCGGCTACGTCGGCTACGAAGAAGGCGGCTATCTGACCGAAGCCGTGCGCCGCAAACCCTATTCCGTCATCCTCATGGACGAAGTCGAGAAAGCGCACCCGGACGTGTTCAACGTGCTCTTGCAAGTGCTCGACGACGGCCGCCTCACCGACGGCCAGGGCCGTACCGTCGACTTCCGCAATACCGTCATCGTCATGACCTCTAACCTCGGCAGCCAGATGATCCAGCAGATGAGCGGCGACGATTATCAGGTCGTCAAACTCGCCGTGTTGGGCGAAGTGAAAAGCTACTTCCGCCCCGAGTTCATTAACCGCATCGACGAAGTCGTCGTCTTCCACGCGCTCGGCGAAGCCCACATCGCCAGCATCGCCCGCATCCAGTTGCAGGCACTGGAAAAACGTCTCGCGCAGATGGAAATGAAGCTGGAAATTTCCGACGCCGCGCTGGCAAAAATCGCCGACGCTGGGTTCGATCCGCTCTACGGCGCGCGGCCACTCAAACGCGCGATCCAGAGCGAACTCGAAAATCCGCTCGCGAAGGAGATTTTGTCCGGGCGGTTTGCGGCGAAGGACACGATCCGTGTCGATGCGGCGGGTGGTGCGTTCAGCTTCGAGAAGGGAGTGGGCGACACGGCTTGATCGGGGTGCATGGTCAGACAAAGCGGGCGATTGCCCGTTTTTTTTGTCTCGGTTTTATGATTGTGTTACCGAGATTCAATGGCAGATAGTCGGCCAAGGCGGCCCTTTGCTACCCGCACGGAATAGGCAGCGCAGATGGTGGCTGGAAACAAAGTTAGGCCATAATCAATCCAACTATGGGCCGTGAGCGCTGCGCCAGGTTTTGTAAAAATTGACGGATCACAGGACTGAAGGAATTGTGGAAGCTAAAACAGAAATCGGAAAAGGGGTGAGGCCGTGGGAGCAGGAAATCCGTCATATTGGTTCGTAGGCGCGAGCTATGGTGGTACCGACGATCAAACGCCTCGATTTCTTAAGGAGGGGATTTGGGAGAACGGCTACGAGGATAAATATCTCGATCTCGTTCGCGCCATGCAGCCTGGAGAGCGCATCGCCATCAAAGCCACCTATACGCAAAAACACGATTTGCCATTTGATAATCGTGGCTTGACGGTCTCGGTAATGGTCATCAAGGCCGTTGGCACAATTACGGAGAACCTCGGCGATGGCCGTCGGGTCCGAGTGGACTGGACGCCACTCGATACGCCGAAACTCTGGTACTTCTACACTTACCAAGCGACGATCTGGCGGGTACAGCGTAATAAGTGGTTGGCCGAAGCATTGATCGACTTCGCATTTGAAGGCGCTGCGCAGGACATTGGTCGCTTCCGAAATGATCCCTACTGGGCCGAGCGATTTGGCGATATGGCATCGGATAAGCGCCGGTTCGGCTGGACCAAGTTCTATGAAGCAGTCGCCGACAAACTACTCGACTATCGCAACAATCGTTCTGCGCTGGTCGCTGGCGTCCGAGACATTGCAGGTCGCGTTGACGGTCTCGGCCATCTAACAGACGACAAGTATGTGGACGGCACAACAGGGTTTGTTCGGGATATTTGCCCGTTCACGACAATCGGCTTGTTCAATAGGGGGATCACCAATGACAACCGGAAAATCATCGCTGCCGAATTGGCTAAATTTCTGGGCGTCTCTGTGCCCGTGCCGGACTCTTTCGAGGGCATCCCGGTACTGAACAACCTGAAGTCCTGGTATTTCGGCTTTGAAAATGTGCGTCCATCAGATCACATCGATGCGCTTTGGAATGTGTTCGCTGCGGGCATTCGGCTTGCAGACTCGGAAGATACCAAGGTTCGAGATGATTTCGCTGCCGCGTTCGACCATGCCAATGGTCGTCGCGGTGTTGCATGGAATCTTACCTTCGGCCTCTATTGGGTACGGCCGTGGTCATTCCTGAGCCTGGACAGCGGTTCGCAAGGCTACATAGCGAAAGTACTGGGCATCCCCATCGGTTTGCACGGTCCCAAGAAGCGATGCAACGCAGCTGACTACCTGACGGTGATGGATACCCTGGAAGAAAAATTTCAGGATGGGGGACTCCAAGTTCACTCATTCCCTGAACTGTCGCTGGCGGCATGGAACCATAAGGAGCCCGGAGCTCTTCCCTCGGAACCGGAGGACGACGATGCGAACGTCGACGACGGAGCAGTGACAAGCGAGAAGTTTACTGGCCTGTCCGCCGAGCCTTACAGCTTCGACGATATTCTGGCCGATGGTTGTTTCCTGGAGCGTGTCGAGCTTGAACGGTTGATTGATCGCCTGCGTATCAAGAAGAACCTGATTCTGCAAGGACCGCCTGGTACTGGGAAAACCTGGCTGGCGAAGCGTTTAGCTTTTGCCTTGATCGGGATGCGAGACCATCGCAAGGTTCGTGCGGTTCAATTCCATCCGAATCTCTCTTACGAGGATTTTGTGCGCGGCTGGCGGCCATCGGGTGATGGCAAGTTGTCACTGGTCGATGGTGCATTCATGGAGGCTGTGGAGGCTGCACGCGGAACTTCTCACCCTTATATCGTTGTGATCGAGGAGATCAACCGGGGTAATCCTGCGCAGATTTTTGGGGAAATGCTGACGCTGCTGGAAGCGGACAAGCGGTCGCCGCATGAAGCCATCGAGCTGTGCTATCGGCGTAAGCCCGACGAACGGATTTACATTCCCGACAACCTGTACGTGATCGGCACAATGAACATTGCGGATCGCTCGCTGGCATTGGTTGATCTGGCATTACGTCGCCGCTTTGCTTTCGTGGACTTGGAACCACGTCTGGGCCAGCCCTGGCGTAATTGGCTGGTGAGTGAGTGCGGCATAGCTACTGACGTGGTCAGCGGAATTGAATTGCGTGTTGCCAAACTGAATGAGGAAATTGCTGCGGATTCAACGCTGGGTCGTCAGTTCCGCATCGGCCATAGCTACGTGACGCCGCCAATCGGTGCGGTCAACGGCGATGCCAGAGAGTGGTTCCGCCAGGTGGTGGCCACGGAAATCGGTCCTCTCCTCGATGAATACTGGTTTGATGCCCTGGACAAGTCCCGTGCTGCACAACAGCGCCTGATTGAGGGCTTGTAATGGTCGCGCCCATGAAGGCGCACGCCATGCCCCTGACTATGCCAGGGTACGTTGGGCGCATCCCCGTTCGCAACCTGTGGTTGTTGATGCTGTATGCCTCCGATCTCTTCCGTCAGATAGGAAGGATGAAGGTTTCAGTTGAGGACAATCCGGACGACATCCCCGACCTGATCGCGGAGATATTGGCCTATGCCGTTGAGGAACGGTTGCACCGGAATCTCAGTTCTGGCTTTCGAGAGAGTGAAGCCGAACTGAGTCGGGTGCGTGGTCGTATTGACCTGCTGACCACAGAACGGCATCAGCTTCTTGCCCGGGGGAAGGTGGCATGCAGGTTCGAGGAACTTACCATTGATACCCCACGTAACCGCTTTGTCCTTGCCGCGCTTGATGTGATTGCCGGGGTAGTACGACAGCCTGCGCTTTCGCACCGCTGCCGCAAGCTAGCCAACACTTTCAAGCGACTTGGTGTCTCTGGCATTCGCCCAACGCGCGCAGAAGTCAGCACGGATCGATTCGGGCGGAACGATACCAAAGACCGGTTCATGGTGGCGGCAGCCAAGTTGGCATTGAATCTTGCACTTCCCACTGAGGATGCCGGCAGTGAATTTCTTACCACGCCAGACCGTGATGAAATCTGGGCGCGCCGCCTCTATGAGAAGGCAGTTGCCGGCTTTTACGATGTCGTGCTGCCATCCTCGGGATGGCAGGTCTATGCCGGAAAACTCCTTAATTGGCAGGTCGGTAACCAGACAGCGGGTATCGATGAAATTCTGCCCTCAATGCGCACAGATGTAGTGCTTGATCACGTTGGCGATAGCCGTCGGATCGTCATCGACACCAAGTTCACATCCATCGTCACGAAGGGATGGTTTCGAGAAGCGTCATTGCGAAGCGGCTACGTCTATCAGATCTATGCCTACCTGATGTCTCAGAGAGGAGGCGACGATCCTTTGGATCAAGGGTCTGCCGGTTTGCTATTGCACCCCTCAATTGGGGAATGGGTTGATGAAACCGTTGTGATTCAGGGCCATGCGATCCGGTTTGCGACGGTTGATCTATCGGCTCCTGCCAGCACGATACGCCAGCGTCTGCTCGATATGATTGCCTTCCCCTTGCATTAGTTACATACAAGCGGCCATTCGACGGCATTCTAGCCAAAGGCCGGTGTGCGGTGGCGGATTGCTGACCAAGGTGGCGCTGTACCCAACGGCGGCAATGGCCGATGACCCGCCACCTATCCCTGCACGCCGGTGCGGGCATCTGCTCCCGCCATACGGAGGTCAAATGGGTCTGCTTCAGAATTTGGTATTACCTGATTGATACACCGTAATAATTCGTTCCGGGAGCAGTAAGCCACAGGGGTATTAAGATCAATGGCTGGCCGGTGCGACCCTGAGTCTGGCCTTTTCCCGAAAGGGTTTTGTTCGCTGCTACCATCGTGCCATCCCCGTCTGCCGACTCTGCGATGACCGATCCAACTGCCCCCACACTCGCCCCCCGCATCTCCGGCCTGCTGGCCACGTTTTATGCGCTTGGCACCATCCTCGGCGCGGGGATTTATGTGCTGGTGGGCAAGGTGGCGGCGGAGGCGGGGCTGCTGGCGCCGCTGGCGTTTGCGCTGGCGGCGGGGGTGGCGGCGCTGACCGGGCTGGCCTACGCCGAACTCGCGGCGCGGTTTCCGCGTGCTGCCGGGGCGGCGCTGTATGTGCAGCAGGGCTTTGGCCGCCGACGGCTGACGCAGCTGGCGGGATTGCTGGTGCTGACCACCGGCGTGGTGTCGGCGGCGACGCTGGCGAACGGTTTTGCCGGCTATCTTGCAGTGTGGGTTGCGCTGCCTGATGCGCTGGTGACGACGGCGCTCATCGTCGCGCTGGGCCTCATCGCGGCGTGGGGTGTTGCCGAGTCGGTGACACTCGCTGCGCTAATCACGCTGGTCGAGCTGGGCGGACTGCTGCTGATTATTGCGGTCACCGGCGAAGCGAGTCTGGCGCGTTTGCCCACGGCATGGCCGACGCTGCTGCCGGGCGCAGACATGCTGGCGCTGGGCGGGATACTGTCGGGCGCGTTTCTCGCGTTTTACGCCTACATCGGTTTCGAGGACACGGCGAATCTGGCCGAAGAAGTACGCGAGCCGCAGAAGAATGTGCCGCGCGCGATTCTGTGGTCGCTGGTGATTGCGACGGTGCTGTATCTCGTTGTCGCGCTGGTCGCGGTGCTCGGGCTGCCGCTGGAAACGCTGACGACGAGCCGCGCGCCGCTGGCCGATCTGTACACCGCCGCGACCGGGCGCGCGCCGACGGTGATCAGCCTGATCAGCCTGGTCGCGGTGATCAACGGCGCGCTGATCCAGATCATCATGGGCTCGCGGCTGGTGTACGGCATGGCGCGCGAGGGCTGGCTGCCGCGTGCGCTTGCGCAATTGCACCCGCAGCGCCGCACGCCGCTGGTGGCGACCGCGCTGATCACCGCCATCATTCTGTTGCTGGCGTTTTTGCCGCTGGTGAGCCTGGCCAAATTCACCAGCTTTGTCATCCTGCTGGTGTTCGCCGCGCTGCATGTGGCGCTGCTGCGCATCAAGCGGCGCGTGCCGTATCCGCCCGGCGTGCGCATCTATCCGGCCTGGATTCCCGCCGCCGGGCTGGTGGCCACGCTGGGCCTGCTCACCTGGCAGCTGCGAACGCTGCTGGCGGCATGATGGTCTACCTGCACTGATTTTCGGGAATTGCTCTTTTGTCTGTCTGTTTCATCCGTATCCTGTTGTTGTGCAGCGTGGCGTTCGCGCTGCCAGCGCACGCGCTGCGCGTGGACATCGACGCGCCCGACTCGCTGAAGCTGCTGCTGGAACAGCATCTGGAAACCAGCCGGGCGGCGCGGCTGGGCGAGCAGCCGGACGAAGCCGAGGTGCGCCGCCTGCAGGCGCAGAGCGAAGAGACCGCACGCGAGCTATTGGCCACCGAAGGCTATTTTTCACCGCAGGTGGAAAGCACGGTGCAGGCCGACGGCGACGACTGGCGGGTGCGTTACCGCATCGTCCCCGGTGTGCAGACCACGGTGCGCACGCTGAATCTGGAATTCGCCGGGGCAATGACCGAACGCGACAACGCCGCCGCCCGGCAGGCGCGACTTGAACGCAATTTTCTGCTGCAACCCGGCACGCCGTTCCGCCAGGCCGACTGGAACGCCGCCAAGCTTGCGGTGCTGCGGCCCTTGCTGGCGGGCCCGTATCAGGCGGCGCGGCTGGTCAGCAGCGCCGCACGCGTCGATCCCGCTGCACACGCGGCCGATCTCACGCTGGTGTTGGACAGCGGCCCGGCGTTTTACTACGGTGCACCGGTGATCAGCCGCCATGCGCGCTATCCCGCATCGGTCGCGATGAATCTCAACCCCACGCGCCCCGGTCAGCCGTTTCGCCAGCAGGATTTGCTCGACTACCAAAGCGCGCTGGAAAGCAGCGGCTATTTTGCGCAAGCCGTGGTGCGCATCGATCCTGATCCGGCGCTGGCCGCTGCGGTACCGATTCAGGTCGAAGTGATCGAACGCCCGGAAAAGCTCTTCAGCCTGGGCGCGGGTGTGAGCACCGATACCGGCGCGCGGGTGCAGGCCACCTGGCTGCACCGCAACGTGCTGGATCGAGGCTTGCAGCTCAAGCTCGACGCGCGCATCGAAACCACCCAGCAACTCGCCGCCGCCGAGCTGGCCTGGCCGCGCAACGCCAAAGGTTACGACTACAGCGTGGGCCTGCAACTGAAGCGCGAAGACCTGGAAGGCCAGGAAACCCGTTCGTCGCTGCTGGGCGTGAAACGCCACCGCACGCGCGGCGCGATCGACACCACGCTGGCGCTGCAATACCAGACCGAGACGCAGCAGGTGGGGCAGCTGGTCGATGCGCGCAATCAGGCGCTGTCGCTGAATTACGCCTGGACTTACCGCACCGTCGGGCGCGCGTTTTATCCGCGTCAGGGCTATGTGCTCGCACTCCAGGCGGGCGGCGCGAGCGAGGCCCTGCTGTCGGACACGAGTTTTTTGCGCCTGCTCGGGCGGCACACGCAATATTTCCGCCTGGGCACGAAGGGGCGGCTGGTGCTGCGTGGTGAGCTTGGCAGTGTGCTGGCCGATACGCGCGACGGCATCCCCACCGACTTTCTGTTTCGTGCCGGTGGCGACAACTCGGTGCGCGGCTATGCGTATCAGAGCCTGGGCCGCACGCAGGGCGGCGGCGTCGCGTCGGTGCGCCATCTCGCCACGGCGAGTGTGGAATACAACTATTTTTTCACCCGTGACTGGGGCGCGGCGGTGTTCGTCGATGCCGGTGACGCGGCCGACACGCTGGACGATCTGTCGCTGGTGTATGGCTATGGTGTCGGCGCGCGCTACCGTTCGCCCATCGGCCCGGTGAATCTGGACCTGGCGTATGGCGAGGCCACCGAAGACGTCCGCGTGCATTTTTCGCTGGGGGTGACGTTTTGAAGCGCGGGCTGTGGATCGCGGGCGCAAGCCTGGCCCTGCTGGCCGCGCTGTTGGCGCTGGTTGCAGCCCTGCTGTTCAGCGAGACCGGCCTGCGTGCGCTGGCGCGCGGCGCGGGCTGGATCAGCGGCGGCGCGGTCGCGGTCGAAGGTCTCACCGGCCATCTCGGCACGCCGCTCACCGCGCGGCAGCTGCGCATCACCACCGAGACCCAACGCATCACGCTCAGCCAGCTGCGGCTGGAATGGCAACCGCAGGCACTGTGGCAACGGCGGCTGGCGGTGAACCTGATCGCCATCGAGCGCGTGCGGGTCGAGGTGCTGAAAGCCGGACCACCGCCGCGCCTGCCGGACAGCCTGCGTCTGCCGCTGACGCTGCGGATCGCGGTGTTCGACATCGCGCATCTGGACTGGGTGAATGGCAATAGCACGCTGCCATTTCAAGCGCTGCGCGGACGGCTCGACGGCAGCGACGGGCGCTACCAGCTCGATGGCACCGCGACCACGCCATGGGCGACGACCGCCGTGCAGCTTGCACTGGATCAGGACGCGCCGTTCCGGTTGCGCGGGCGGGTTGAAGCGACGCGTGACGCCGAGCTGCCAGCCGAAGCCACGCTGCAACTGGGCGGCACGCTGTCGCAGCTGGATTTTCAGCTGGCAGCGCAGGCGCGGGCGATGCGCTTGACCGCCAGCGGGCAGGCTGCGCCGTTTGCCGCGATCCGCCTGCCACAACTGGTCGTAGCGGGGCAGGGCATCGACCCCGCGCAGTGGTCGCCGGGCGCGCCGCAGGCGGACCTGGCATTTTCCGGGGTGTTTCAGGGGCAAACGGGCGAGCGTCTGCTGGGCACCTTCAGCCTCGGCAACCGGATTCCGGGGCGGATCGATGCGG
>JAJXUA010000009.1:0-24882 GCA_021783275.1 Pseudomonadota bacterium | reverse complement strand
GTTGGAGCCGTGGTGGGCGACAGCCGCAACGCCGACGTCAGCGACCTGCGGGTGGACCTGGGTGCGGGCGGCAGCCTGAGCGGCGCAGGGCGCTGGGAAGCCGGCCGGTTTGCGCTGAATCTGGCTGGCAGTCGCCTTGATCTGGCGGCACTGCATGGCCAGCTTGCGCCCACGCAGATGACAGCCCGCCTGCAATTGCTCGGCAATGCCACGCAGCAGACTCTGACCGCAGAAGTCAGCGAGCGCTGGGGGCAGGGCGATCTCACGCTGGTGCGCGACGCGGCCGAACTGCAATTGCGCCAGGCCCGTTTCAGCGGCCCGGGCGGCAGACTCGACGCCCGTGGTCAGCTGAAACTCGATACGTCGCGCGCGTTTGCACTGGAAGTCGAAGCGCGCGATATCAACCCGGCGCGCTTTGGCCAGTTTCCCCGGGCGCGCCTGAATCTGCAGGGCACGGTGCAGGGTGCATTGCTGCCGCAGCTGACGCTGCGTACCCAGTTCACCTTGCCGCCGGGCGAGCTCGAAGGATATCCGGTGACCGGGCAGGGCCGCCTGAACTACGCACAGCAGCGTCTGGCCGATGCCGATCTGCGGCTGGATCTGGCGGGCAATCGGGCGCAGGTGCGCGGCGCGTATGGCCGCGTCGGCGACAAACTCAACTGGAGCATCGACGCCCCGGCGCTGGGTCGCCTGAATCGCCAGCTGGCAGGGCGTTTGACCAGCACCGGCAGCGTCAGCGGCAATCCGCGTCAGCCCGACATCCGTGCCGTGTTCAACGCATCGGCACTGCGCTTGCCGGGCGGACTCGCAGCCGAATTGCTCAGCGGCGACATCGAATTGCAGGCCAGCCGTCAGGGTGTATTCAATGCGCAGATCGATGCGCGCAGGCTGCAACTGGGCGAATGGCGTGTGAACCTGCTGCGCGCCGATCTACGCGGTCGCCGCAATGCGCATGCGCTGTCGCTCGACGTGCGTGCGCCTCAAGGCCGACTGACAGCGGGATTGCAAGGCGGACTCGAACCCGAATCCTCGCGCCCCGATGCCCACCTGCGCTGGCGCGGGCAGCTCCAGACCGCCGAGGTGCAGGGCGACTGGCCGATGACGCTGCGTGCACCGGCCACGCTGTTGATCGGACGCGACGCGCAGCAGATTGCCAATCTCAATCTCACGCTGGCCGGTGGCGAGCTGAACCTGATGCAACTCGATCTCGCGCACGCTGGCACACCTGCCATGCAGCTCGCCACCCGGGGCCGTTTCAGCCAGCTGCCGCTGGCACCGTTGCTGGCGCGCATGGAAGAAGCGCCTGCGACTACTGATTTGCGCCTGAACGGCGACTGGAATCTGCGTCTGGGCAACACGCTCGACGGCGAGATGCATCTGACGCGGCACAGTGGCGACGTGCGCATGACCGATCCGGCGCTGAATCTGGGGCTGACGGCGTTGACGCTCAAGCTGGCGGCCGAGGCCAGCCGCGTACAGGCCACACTCGATATCGACACACGTGAAGCCGGTCAGGCGCGCCTGGGCGGCGATGCGACGCTGCAACGTGTCGATGGCATGTTCACCCTGCCGCGCAGCGCACCGCTGGCGTGGACGGCGCAGATTGACGTGCCCGACCTGCGCGCGGTGCGTCCCTTTCTGCCGCTGGGGATGCGCACCGACGCGCGCCTGAACGCGCGGCTCAGCGGCAGCGGCAGTCTCGCCGCGCCGCGCATCGACGGCACGCTCGATGCCAGCGCCCTGCGTTTTGCCTGGCCCGAACAGGGAGTGTCGATCACCGACGGCACGCTAAAACTGGTATTGGCGGACGACCGGGTGCGGGTGCAGGCGGGCGAGCTCAAGGGCACGCGCGGCCGGGTTGTGGTCAGCGGCGAAGCGCAATGGCGCAATCCGCAGGCCGGACTCACGCTCAGCTTCGAGCAGTTTGCCCTGACCCAGCGCAGCGACCGGCGCGTCACCGTATCGGGGATCACACAGCTGGCGCTGGACCCGCAGCGCCTGCAACTCACCGGCGAACTCACCGCCGACCGCGCGCGGCTGGAAATGCCTGAATCCAGCCGACCCACGCTGGCGTCCGACGTGACCGTCGTCGGCCAGCCAACGCGTCCTCCGACGTCAAGCACACGGCTGCCATTGGCGCTCGACCTCATGCTCAATCTGGGTGACGATTTTCTCTTCAAGGGCGCAGGCATCGACGCGCAGCTGGGCGGTCGCCTGCGCGTCTTTACCGTCAACGATCAGCTACGCGGGGAAGGCAGCATCCAGGTCGTAAAAGGGCGCTATGCCGCGTATGCGCAGACGCTCAATATCGAACGCGGTCAATTGCGTTTTGCCGGACCGCTCGACAACCCCGGGCTCGATATTCTTGCGGTGCGCACCTTGCCCACCGTCAAGGCCGGCGTGCAGGTGCGCGGCACCGTACAGCGGCCGGTGGTGACGCTGTATTCCGACCCCGCCCTGCCCGACACCGAAAAGCTCGCCTGGCTGGTGCTGGGGCGCGGCCTCGACGGCGCGGGGCAACAGGAATTTGTATTGCTGCAAGTGGCCGCCGGGGCACTGCTGTCGCAGACCGAATCGGTGAACTTTCAGGCGCGGCTGGCCGAAACCCTGCACATCGACAGCTTCGACGTGCGCAGCGGCGACGGCGAAGACCTCGCCACCACCGTCGTCAGCGTCGGCAAGCGCCTGTCATCCCGCGCCACCCTGTCTTACGAGCAGAGCCTCGATGGCCTCAACCAAGTCGTCAAGGTGCTGTACCAGCTGAGCCCGCGCGTGCGCCTGGAAGCCCAGGCTGGACAGCGCAGCAGCTTCGATGCGTTCTATACGCGTGAGTACGATTAAACGAGTAATTTGAATTCTGAGCGTGCGGAGAGGGGTAATTGGCAAGCAGTCAGTTTCACCCCGCTGAGCATGCACTTTCGTTTGCAGCGGCATCAGGCAGTAGCCTTGTATTCAAACGAGATGACCGTCGTCAGCCCCGACAGTGCCAGGCATCAAGCCTGATCGTTACTGTGTCGGACATGGCTTACTACCGGCGCGGTCTTGGCTTACGTTCAAGTCAGCTCAGGCGTATCGCTAGTCCGCAAACCGTTTTCTAAAGTGCACTCACACGCAGCGTTCAGTTGCGCGTTCAAACCCCACCCACTCTCTGGAGACTCACATGAACAAACTCATCGCCTTGATTTTCACAGTCGGCCTTGCGGCCAGTGCCCCGGTTTTAGCCGAGATACAAAGCCCTTCAAGCACCACGACAAATCCGGCGGGAACGGGAAGCATGCCGCCGTCGACCATGCCAACGACCCCCGATAGCATGACGACGCCTGGCAGCACCGCCCCGTCCGGCGACACCACCGGTAACACCACCATGGAAATGGCGAAAGAACGCTACAAAGCGGCCAAGGCCGAGTGCATGACGCGTACCGGCAACGCGCGCGAGGTCTGCATGAAAGAGGCTAACGCTGCTTACAAGGCCGATCGCACCAGTGGCGTCACCACGAACCCGCAGCCGGGTTCGGTCGGCTCGCCGATGCAGTAAGCCTCACTTGGCCTGAGCTGTCGCGTGTCGCAACAGCGGCACGTTTGCATCGGAAAAGACTCGGCGTCGTACAGACGCCGTGTCCACGTTTACGGCCAGGTCACGTCACTTTCGTCAAAGGAGATTTTCATGCCACTCACGCCCACAGTCAGCATCGTCTTCGGCACACTCGCCGCCAGCCTCGCTTTCGCCACACACGCCGCCGACATGGAGCCGAAAATCCGGCCGCCGGGTGCTCCGACCTCCGCCAAAACCGACGTCTTGAAAGCCGGTGCCACGGTTCTTCAGACCAACAACCCGCTCGAACCGATGAACGTGTACCTCAATGGCTTTCACCCGATGAAAGACGACCCGAAACACCAGATGGTCGCGCACCACTTCTGCAACCAGGTCAACGAAGACTTCGCGCAGTGCGCCCTGTTCGACGGCAACACGCGCGATGCAAATCTAAACGGCATTGAGTACATCATTTCGGAAAAGCTCTTCAACACCCTGTCGGCCGACGAGAAGCAATACTGGCATCCGCACAACTACGAAATCCTCTCGGGCGAACTGGTCGCGCCGGGCCTGCCGGAGATCGCCGAAAAGGCGCTGATGAAAGGCAAGATGAACAGTTACGGCAAGACCTGGCACATCTGGGACACCGGCGTACCCGGCATGCGCGGCGACAAATTGCCCCTCGGCACACCCCGGCTGGCGTGGTCGTTCAATCACACGGGTGAGGAAAATCCCGGGCTGGTCGAAGGCCGCGACCGCGCGCTCGGCATCGACAGCAAGAAGCGCCGCGCAGGACGTGCCGCATTCACACCGCTCGCGAAGCCGCAGACCGGCGTGTCGGACCTCGCCGGAAAATTCGGTCGTCCGACCCAGCCGTTCCCGGGCGTGAGCGATGCGCGTACAGGCGTATCGAGTTCGTCTTCCCCGACCGAATCTTCTCGTTGAAACCCGCCCGGCAGGCCATGCCTGCCGGGCGGTTTGTGCGCGTGCAATCTATGCTGACGCGCGCACGGAGCGCTTTGCCCGTCTGGCTACAAGCCAAACCTCAAATTGCCGCCATCGCGGCACAACTTTTTGCACAGCGGCGGCACGCGGCGACACACGCGTCCATGTCGCCGACCGCTTCGCAACTGTCAGCGCACGCCCGGCACACGTCCGCGCACAGCTTGCACACAGCGGCGTGCATCGGGCTGTCTGCGAGCATGAAATTGGCACACGTCGTGCACACGTCGGCGCAGTTCATCATCAGCCTGAAGTGCGCTTGTTCGACGTGTTTTCCGCCCATGGCGAGGCAGTGCGTCATCGCACTGTTGAAACACACGGCATGGCAGTGCAGGCAATTTTCGGCACACGCCTGCATCGCGGGCGACAGGTTGATTTCGTTGGCGTTGGGTTGGGAAGTCATCGGCATCTCCAGAGTGGGTTGGCACGGGGTCGGGCACTGAAAACAGCCTAGCAAGCGCTCGCCACGGCAGCCGTCGGATCGCGGCGCGAGGCGTTGTAAGAATCGTCGTTTGTACTGTCAGCGCACGGCGACAACAAGGACGTTCGATGCAGTCCTGGACTGGTGACCAGATGATGAACGGGCCCATTTCCCACTCACCGCTGTCTGCGTCATAGCGCGAGGCGACGAACACATGCCACTCGGCATCATTCAGGATCGGATGGTCGCCAGGAGAGTAATAACCCGGTCAGCGGATTTCTTGGAGGGACAACGCAGCAGCTTTGATGCGTTCTATACGCGTGAGTACGACTGAAGCCGGGTACTCACTCCCGCCATTCCAGACCGGCGTAAAACGCGCGGCCGTCACCGGGCAGGAACTGCGCTGAGTCAACCCCGCCCGCATTCAGCACCACGCCGGTGGTCGCAGCATATTTTTTGTCGGTGAGATTGCGGCCTTCGACATACCAGGAAAAACCGCGCTTGCCCCGGCTGCCCAGCTTGAGCCCGATCACGGCATAGCTGTCGGCCTTGAATGTGTTGGCGTGGTCGATGTACCAGTCGCTGGCGGCTTCAAGGGTGGGGCCCACGAAGAAATCTCCGGAGGTGTAAAGCAGCTCGGTGCGGTAGAAATGTTTGGGAATCCCGCCCAGCGTGTTGTCGCCGTTCTGGGCATCGCCGTCGAATTTGATGTCATTGAGCTGGTAGATGTTGCGCCAGTTGAATGCACCGAGGCGCATCATCCAGCCAGCCTCGATGCCCTGGTGGATCGTCTTGTCGGCGTTGGTGGTGGCAGTGGCACCATTGGCCGGATTGAACAGGGTCAGCAGTTCGTCCTGAACGCGCGCGTGATACACGGCGATATCCCAGCCGAGCGTGCCCTGCTGGCCCCGGCTGCCGAACTCCAGCGTGGTGGCAGTCTGGGCTTCGGCAAACAGCAGGTTGATCGCGGGACCGCTGGTCAGTTCGGCAAAGCTCGGGGGTTCGAAACTGCGGGAGAGATTGCCGAAAAACTGGATGTCCTGGCTGTGCTCATAGAGCACGCCGATTTTGGGACTGACGCCGGAATAATCCTTGCGACGGGTTTCATCGACCCCCAGTGTGATGAAGCGGTCGTCCTGGTTGCGTGTGGTGCGCATGGCCTGGGCACCGGCTACCAGCGCCCACTGTGGCGAAACCCGCGCGAGATACTCGCCGAATACGATGGCAGTGTTGACCGTTTGTTCGAGCGCGTTGGTGCGTGCGCCCGGCTGTCCGCCGACGTTGAGGTAACGGTCGTCGTCGGTTTCGTTGCGCTGCAGGGTCAGCCCGAGTGTGAAATGACTGGACTTCAGCGCGCCCTGGATCAGGCGCAGGTCTACCCCGTAATCCAGGTTGTACTGGTCGATGACCTGAAAAATGGGATGGAAAAGATTTTTGCGCGCAGCAAACACGCTGGCGTCGATACGGGTATCGCCCTCAACCCAGCTGGTCTTGTTGGCGAGACGATAGAGCTTGATGTCACGTTTCTGGTTGCCCGTGATATTGCCCGGATTGGCCGCGCTGGGGTCGCTTTTCGTCTGTGCCTGGGTGATGCTCCCCGGCAACTCCGAATCCGAGTCCACGGCCGAAAAATAAAACCGTGTTTCCAGATTGGGGTTGATCCGGTAACCAACGTTGCCGAACAGACGGTTGTTGTCCTGCTGGGCGTGGTCGCGGAAACCTTCCTGAAAATAGTGTGACGCCGAGACGTAATAGTCGAGCGGACCGACGACGCCTGCGCCGCTGGCTTGCAGATGCGCGTGCTGAAAGCTGCCGAACGAGGCGCGTGCCTGCCAGGCGGGCGCGTCATAGCCGGTGGGGGTGACGAAGTTGACTGCGCCGCCGAGGGTGGACGAGCCATATTGCAGCGCATTCGCACCGCGATAGACCTCGATGTAGCGCGCGGCGAGCGGCTCGATCGCCTGGAAGTCGCCGCCGCCGTCGGCCTGGTTGACCGGCACACCGTCCTGCAGCAACTGGATCCCGCGCAGGTGGAAGGTGCGCTGGATGCCCGAGCCGCGTATCGACAGCCGCGCCTCTTCGGAACCGAAACGCGACTGGACATAGACGCCGGGTGAAAAACCGAGTGCGTCAGCCAGCGTGGACGCGCGTCCGGTTTTGTATATTTCAGCATCGACCACATCGCTACCTCCGGCAATTTGTCGGGCCTGATCCCTGGCGGTCTCGATGCTGGGCACGGTGAGTGCCGGCGCTTCATCGGGCTGGGCGTTGACCTGGATCGTGGGCAGCGTGGTGTGCTCCGCCCAGACGGACAGCGACAAAAGACTGGCGGCCAGTGTGGTCAGCTTCAGTACGGTGGTGTGACGATTTATCATGTGTGCTCCCCGAAACGTTTTGTTGGTATTGGGGTTATCAATCAAATACCCCGGTCAGACGGCCACGATGATAGGACGCGGGAGCCACCCGCAGGCGCGGCATATTGCCGCACCGGTGGGTTAGTACGGCGTGGGGTGCGGCTGGCCTGGTCTCGCCGCTGCGGCTGAAAGCGCCGGGCCACAATGCTAGAATCCGCCGCATGATCTCCGACCGTGCCACGCTGATGATATCCATGACACAACACGCAGTCGGACCCGGGGGCGGTCGCTGATGCGCATCCTGCTATCCAACGACGACGGCTACTTTGCCCCCGGGCTGGCGATACTGGCGGAGACGCTCGGGCCCCTGGCCGAGATCACCGTGGTGGCCCCGGAACGCGACCGCAGCGGCGCGTCGAATTCGCTGACGCTGGACCGGCCGCTGTCGCTGCGGCGCGCGCCCAGCGGTTTCTATTTCGTCAACGGCACACCGACCGACTGTGTACATCTGGCCGTGACCGGGATGCTCGATCACCTGCCCGACATGGTGATTTCCGGTATCAATCACGGCGCCAACATGGGCGACGACACGATTTATTCCGGCACGGTGGCGGCCGCTACCGAAGGCTACCTGCTGGGGATTCCATCAATCGCCGTGTCACTTGCCAGCCAGGGAGCAGGCCGTCATTTCGAGACGGCAGCACGGGTGGTGGCCGATCTGGTGCGGCGTATCCAGGCCCGCCCACCCACCGAACCCATGCTGCTGAACGTGAACGTGCCCGACCGCGCCGAAATCGCGCCGGACAGCGTACGGGTGACACGGCTGGGCAAACGGCACAAGGCCGAATCGGTGGTGAAAACCACCAACCCGCGCGGCCAGACGGTGTACTGGGTGGGCGCGGCCGGAGCGGCGCAGGATGCGGGTGACGGCACCGATTTTTACGCAGTGGCGAGCGATCAGGTGTCGATCACCCCGCTGCAGATGGACCTGACGCGTTACAACCAGATGGACAGCGTAAAAGCATGGTTGAAACCCTGAATTCGAAATCCGGCATCGGCATGACCTCGGCCCGCACCCGTGGGCGGATGCTCGAACGCCTGCGCGAGCAGGGCATACGCGACGCGGTGGTGCTGGCGGCGATGGGTGCGGTGCCGCGTCATCTGTTTGTGGATCAGGCGTTGGAGTCGCGCGCGTATGAAGACACCGCCCTGCCGATCGGGTTTGGCCAGACGATTTCGAGCCCGTATGTGGTGGCGCGTATGGCCGAACTCGCCCGCCATGGTGAAACCAGCGCCGGACGCGATCTGGGCCGGGTGCTGGAAATCGGGCTGGGCTGTGGTTATCAGGCCAGCGTGCTGGCCAGACTGGCGCGCGAAGTGGTGTCGATGGAGCGCGTCGCTGCATTGGTGGGTAAAACCCGGGTGCGGCTGCGCGAACTGCGTGTCAATAACGTCAAACCCAAGCATGGCGACGGCATGCACGGTGCAAAGGATTACGCGCCGTTCGACGCCATCATCCTGGCGGCGGCCTTTGCCGAGGTGCCGCAGGAATTGCTGCCACAACTGGCCGACGGCGCGCGGCTGGTCATGCCGCTGGGCGACAGTACCCAGATACTGTGCGTGGTGACGCGCAACGGCGACAGCTACAGCGAACAGCGACTGGAAGAAGTGAAGTTCGTGCCCCTGCTGCCGGGAGTGGCCTGATGGCGCAGCGTCTGATGCATGGCAGGCACGCGCTGGCCGGGTTGAGTGTCATCGCGCTGGCCGCCTGCACTGCACCCGGGCCCGCGCCGGTGAGTGACCGCAGCACGGCGCGGAGTGCAGGCGAAGACACCGTCCGCAGCCCGCAGATCACACCGTCCACCAATGGCCTGCATACCGTGCAACGCGGCGACACGCTGTATGCGATTGCCTTTGCGAATAATCTGGATCACCGCGAAGTGGCGATCTGGAATCAGCTCGAATCCCCCGACCTGATCCTGGTCGGCCAGGTGTTGCGGCTGACTCCGCAACCCGGCGCAGTGGAAGTCCAGCCGCTGGAAGAAGTGGCGGCCCCCACCGCGCAGCCACTCGAAGACGTGCCCGAGCTGACGGCACCGCAGGGCGTGCTGTTGCCGTATAGCGACGCGAACTGGGCGCAGGTTAATGCCAGTCCGTCCCTCGCCGCCGTGCCGGTACCGGCCCCAGCGTCGGTAGTGCCGGCTGCGCCCAAACCGGCCGAACCCAAACCCGTCGCGGCGCTGCCGGCAACAGCCTTGCCGACCAGCATCGACAGCTGGCAGTGGCCCGCGCAGGGCACGCTGGCCGGGCGCTTTGGCGCGGCGGGCGGCAAGGGCATCGACATCGTCGGGGTGCGCAACGCGCCGGTGGTGGCGGTGGCTCCCGGCAAAGTGGTGTACAGCGGCAGCGGGCTGCGTGGCTATGGCCGGCTGCTCATCGTCAAGCATCCCGGCGAATACCTCTCGGCGTATGCGCACAATGAAAGCATCCTGGTGAAAGAGGGCGACATCGTTGCAGCAGGTCAGACCGTCGCACGCATGGGTGACAGCGGCAGCGAACGGGTGAAGCTGCATTTCGAAATCCGCCGTTATGGCAAACCGCTCGATCCCCTGACTTACCTGCCGGAGCGCTCATGAGCACAGGACGCGACGACGAAGCCGACGACGGACTGCACGACGATGCCGCGTCTGAAAATGACGCGCTCGAACACGCAGCGCCCGACAGTGCCGAAGAGTTGGCATCGGCGATCCTCGACGAGCCCCAGGTCGATGTGACCCAGCTCTACCTCAACGAAATCGGTCAGGCCCCGCTGCTGAACGCCGAGGAAGAAGCCGCACTCGCGCGCCGCGTGGTGCAGGGCGATTTCGAGGCGCGCCAGACCATGATCGAGCGCAACCTGCGGCTGGTCGTCAACATCGCCAAGCACTATGCCAACCGTGGTCTGACCCTGCTCGACCTGGTGGAAGAAGGCAACCTTGGCCTGATCCACGCGCTGGAAAAATTCGATCCCGAACGCGGGTTTCGTTTTTCCACCTACGCCACCTGGTGGATCCGCCAGAACATCGAGCGCGC
The DNA here is from genome assembly GCA_021783275.1 of Pseudomonadota bacterium. Taxonomy (GTDB): domain Bacteria; phylum Pseudomonadota; class Gammaproteobacteria; order Burkholderiales; family Thiobacillaceae; genus Thiobacillus. Next base: position 14,501 of record JAJXUA010000009.1, on the reverse strand, counting down.
GATCATGAACCAGTCGCGTACCATCCGCCTGCCGGTACATATCATCAAGGAACTGAACATTTACCTGCGCGCCAAGCGCCATCTCGAAACCCACGGCGTCACCGATGCGAGCAGCGAGGACATTGCCGCGCTCACCGCCCATCCGGTTGAAGACGTGCGCCGCATCATGCAGCTGAACGAGCGCGTTGCCTCGCTGGATGCGCCGCTTGATGTCGATCCGTCCCTGTCACTGGGCGAAGCCATCGCCGACGACAGCGCGCATCTGCCCGACGAAATGCTCCAGCTCGAGGAAATCGAACACCACGTGCATGAATGGCTGAAGCAGTTGAACGACAAGCAGCGCTGGGTGATCGAGCGCCGTTTCGGTTTGAACAACTGTGAAGCCTGCACGCTGGAAGACCTGGCGCTGGAGCTGGAAGTGACACGCGAGCGCGTGCGGCAAATCCAGATGGAAGCCCTGCAGGTACTCCGGCAAATGCTGCGTCGGCGCGGCGTCTCCAAAGAGCAGCTGTTCTGACCATGCCGGACTGGTCGCGGATCGATACCGTCTTCCTCGACATGGACGGCACCCTGCTCGACCTGCATTTCGACAACCACTTCTGGCGTGAGCACATGCCGCGCCGCTACGCCGAATTTCACGGCCTGGATCACAGCGCTGCCCGTGCACACCTCAATCAGCATTACGATCTGCACGCTGGGACGCTCAACTGGTACTGCCTGGATTTCTGGAGCAGCGAACTCGCGCTCGACATCGTGCAGCTGAAAGAAGAAGTCGTGCACCTGATCGCCGTGCGTCCGGACGTACCGGCGTTTTTGCAGGCGCTGCGGGATTCAGGCCGCCGTGTGGTGATGGTCACCAACGCCCACCCCAAGAGCCTCGGCCTGAAAATGCGTGAAACCCGGCTCGATACCTATTTTGATGCGCTGATCACCTCGCACCAGATCGGCGTGCCCAAGGAACACCCGGATTTCTGGCAGGGTTTGCAGACCATCGAAACCTTCGACAAAACCCGCACCCTGTTCGTGGACGACAGCCTGCCAGTGCTGGAAAGCGCGAAGGCGTATGGCATCGCGCATCTGCTGGCGGTGTGCAATCCGGATTCGAAACTGCCGCACAAGGATTGCGGGGATTTCGCTGCAATCACCGGATTCGAGCAGGTGATGCCGCGTTAACAGCCTTCACCATAACGGGTGAGAGCCTGGGTTCGGATGTTTGGTATGCCGTGGTGCTGAGTTTCTGCCCTTTGCAGGACAGAAACTCTATTTAGAGGTACAGGACTTCGCCTTGTGCGATGCGGATCATCTGCCGGTCGAATGAACGGAAGGTGAACGACATTGGGTGCTCGGCGTATTCGAGTGTGCGCTTGCGCAGGATTTCGATGGCGATGTCCTCGCCCAGCCGCAGGCTGCGCGTGTTGTCGCTGCGCCAGTGCACGCCGCCCATGGTGCGCCCCATCGCCACGTTGCTGGCGATTTTGTTGAGCTCACCGCCGACAGTCATCTTGTCCGCGTCAGGGCCACAGTAGGGCTGGGGTTCGCAGAAGTCTTCGCCGCTCTTGCGTGCGCCGGGTTGCAGCAGGCCCTGCAGGGGGAAAGGATCGATCTTGCGGCTGTCCAGCAGCGCGCGGTCGAGGATGGGCTTGAGCTTGGCGTCTTCGTCGAACCAGGCCTTGAGCACCGTCACGCACGCACCGGCGACGGTGGCGTGGCCCGCGCCGTAGGCCGGGTGCGTCGGCGAGCCGGCCGAGAACGCCATTGGCAGGAAATAGGTGCCGGTCTTGCTGCCGTTTTGTTTGGCGTTGTGTGCGAGCACACGCTTGGCAGCGTCGGTCTGCGCAACCCAGCCCGGCAGGCCGTAGGCGCGCTTGTCACCCTTGTGGCCGTTGACCTGCATCTGCACCAGCCCACCGTAAACCTCGGGGCGGCAGCGACGGTGTACCAGCCACTTCTGCCGCCACACCACCTTGAGCGAACGGCTGGCGACTTCCGACACCAGCGTCAGCAGATCGGGGCCGCCGAGGGTGGCGAATCCGCCTTCGCGGGTGTAGAGATTGCCGGCGTAGGGGTTGCCGGAGTCCGAAGGTGCGCCGACGCCGGCGAGGAACAGCGCGGCGTTGAAGTAGGCCTGGTGCAGCGCGTCGCGGTTGACGAAGCGCGCGAGGTCGCGGATGGTCGAGATATAACGCTTGATCGGCTCACCTTTGGGTTTGCCGTTGGCGGTGGGGTAATAGGTTTCGCGTCCGGCAAGCTGGTCGCCGTAGAAATTGCACTGGCCATAGCCGCGACCGAATTTGTCCTTGCCGGTGTTCTGCGCGCGCAGCCAGTCGTCATGCTGCGTGAGGAAATCCTTTCCGAGAATGTAGGGGACTTGTTTCTGGTCGATGGTCTGCGTGCCGTAGGGAATCAGGCGGATGAAGAACTGGCTGATGATCGGGCCGAAGTGTTCGTCGTGCAATCCGCTGCGAAACAGGGTGGCGCGTTCGATATCGAGGCGCTCGCCGCAGGGGCAGCCGTTTTTGCTGACCGCCTCGAAAGGCAGGTCCTGGCGCAGTCGCAGACCGCCTTCGAGTTCGGCGTCGGTGTCGAGTGCGTCGTTGAACACTTTGCGCAGTTCTTTCACCGCGTCGTCCACCGCATCGCGGTCGGCTTTATCAACCTGCACGCAGGGATCTTTGGATTTGCACGGGGGCTCGAACGCGAGCAACGGCACGTCGCGCAGCAGCGCCATCCAGTACAGCTCGGTCATCTCGGCGGCGGCACTCGCGCTCAACACGCCGGGCGCTGGGATCATGTCGAGGTCTTTGGGGTCGGGGCCGTGTTCTTCGTGGGCGGCCCCGGCAAGCGGGCTGGTGAAGGCGGCAATGTTGACCGTCGCGGCCGGATCGGCGTTAGCGGCAAAGGCCGGGATGAGCGGCCCGCGCGCGATTGATTCGAAACTCAGCGGTGCACCGGCTTCGATGGCGAGGCAGGTTTCCTTGAACTGCATGTACGCCGTTGGATCGACTTCGCCGAAATCGTTGTGCGGCAGGGTTTTGTGGAAGTTACCGACGTAGTGTATGGCCGGCGTGACGAGATTTTCGTCGGTGTTGGGCTGCGGGAAACTCATTTCGTGCTCCTTAAAAAATTGCAGTTGAAAATGATTCTCCGCAATGATTATTGTGAGCTCCGCATCTTTGTTTTCTTTCGAAATGATCTTACCGCTTTTTCGTTTCGTTTACATTTTTCGCAATGTTGTGCAAATGTCAGACACCGGTTTTACCTGCGTCAAGCAGGCTCAATTAACACCGCCGCCCCCACACTACGCCCCTCGCTTGCCAGGATGTTGTACGTCCGGCACAGCGCGCCGATATCCATCACTTCCAGGCCGATACGGGCATCAACCAGCGGACGCGTGAGTGACGGATGGGGAAAACGCAACCGGTTGCCGGTGCCGAACAGCAGGATGTCGAAGCGGCGCTGGGCGATCCAGTCGAAGTGCGCGGCAGTCAGGGCGTCGAAGCCGAGCCCGGCCCAGGGGGCGACTTCCAGGCTGTCGGCACAGAGCAGCAGGCTGGTGTCGTGGCGGGTGGCACCGATAATGACGTGATCATCGCCGTAGCCGCTGAACAGCAGCTGGCCGTGCAGGGTGTTGAGATGGAGCTTCATGGCGAAACCATAGCAGAGCATTCGACCCAAGGCGACATCCGATGCAGCCGGTTTGCCGGGGCAGGGCGGCTCCGGTAAAATCGCCGGTTTGAAGCCATTTCCAAGGCATTGTTTTGCCTTGATTTTCAGGATTACACCCGTGACGGCTGACGACAAGCCCTGTTTGCGCACCATCCATAAATCGTCCAAGCTCGATAACGTCTGCTATGACATACGCGGGCCGGTGATGGCGCGCGCCAAGCAGATGGAGGAAGAAGGCCAGCGCATCATCAAGCTGAACATCGGCAACCCTGCGCCGTTCGGCTTTGCTGCGCCGGAAGAAATCGTCCAGGACGTGATCGTGAATCTGCCCAATGCGTCGGGCTACAGCGATTCCAAAGGGCTGTTTTCGGCGCGCAAGGCGATCATGCACGAGACCCAGCGCAAGGGCATCGCCGGGGTGCAGATCGACGACATTTTCATCGGCAACGGTGTGTCGGAATTGATCGTGATGTCGATGCAGGCGCTGCTGAACAATGGCGATGAGGTGCTGGTGCCGGCGCCGGACTATCCGCTGTGGACCGCAGCGGTGAGCCTCGGTGGCGGCCAGCCGCGCCATTACCTGTGCGACGAAGGCTCGGGCTGGCTGCCGGATCTGGCCGACATGCGCGCCAAGATCACGCCGAACACACGGGCCATTGTCGTCATCAACCCGAACAATCCCACCGGGGCGCTGTATCCGGTGGAGCTGCTGCGCGAAATCATTGAAATTGCGCGTCAGCACCAGCTCATCATTTACGCCGACGAAATCTATGACAAGGTGCTGTACGACGGCGCAACGCATATCTCGATGGCGTCGCTGGCGGATGATGTATTTATCGTCACGTTCAATGGGCTGTCAAAAAACTACCGCGCCTGCGGCTACCGCTCGGGCTGGCTGATCGTGTCGGGCGACAAGCGCCACGCGAAGGATTATCTCGAAGGCCTATCAATGCTGGCGTCGATGCGCCTGTGTTCCAATGTGCCGGGCCAGTATGCGATCCAGACCGCGCTTGGCGGCTATCAGAGCATCAACGACCTGGTCGCGCCCGGCGGGCGGCTGACGCGCCAGCGCGATCTGGCCTACGATCTGCTGACGGCGATACCGGGCGTGACCTGCGTCAAGCCCAAGGCGGCCATGTATTTGTTTCCACGACTCGACCCCAAGCTGTACCCGGTCAGCAACGACCAGAAATTTATCCTCAACCTGCTGGAAGAGGAGCGCGTGCTGGTCGTGCAGGGCAGCGGATTCAACTGGACGCAGACCGACCATATCCGCGTGGTGTTTTTGCCGCACGAAGAAGACCTGACCGAAGCCATCGGGCGCATGGGGCGGTTCCTCGACCGCAACCGGGCGCATCGCTGATTTTTTGCCGGAAAACCTTTAACCACAGAGGCACGGAGACACAGAGATAAGCAGGGTTGGATTGACAGAATTTCTCCCTGCCTTTGTGTCTCTGTGGTGAAGGTTTTTTTGATTGTTTGAACGAGACTAATTCATGAAACCCATTAATGTCGGCCTGTTGGGCCTGGGCACAGTCGGTGGCGGTACGCTGACCGTGCTGCGCCGCAATGCCGAAGAAATCACCCGTCGTGCCGGGCGCGAAATCCGTGTGCTGCGTGCTGCGGTACGCAATCTGGACAAGGCGCGTGCGTTTTCTGCTGATTTGCCGCTCTCCACCAATCCTTTCGACGTGGTGGACGATCCCGATATCGATATCGTGGTCGAACTGATCGGCGGCCTGGAGCCCGCGCGCGAGCTGGTGATGCAGGCGATTGCGAACGGCAAGCATGTTGTCACCGCCAACAAGCATCTGGTCGCCAAGCACGGCAATGAAATCTTCGCCGCCGCGCAGGCCAAGGGCGTGATGGTGGCATTCGAGGCGGCGGTGGCGGGCGGCATTCCCATCATCAAGGCGCTGCGCGAGGGCCTCACCGCCAACCGTATCGAGTGGCTGGCCGGCATCATCAACGGCACCAGCAACTTCATCCTCACCGAAATGCGCGACAAGGGCGCGGCCTTCGCCGACGTGCTGAAGCAGGCGCAGGACCTGGGTTACGCCGAGGCCGATCCCACCTTCGACATCGAAGGCATCGACGCCGCGCACAAGCTCACCATCCTGTCGGCGATTGCCTTCGGCATTCCAATGCAGTTCGACAAGGCCTACACCGAAGGCATTTCCAAACTCACGCGCGAAGACGTGCAATACGCCGAAGAACTGGGCTATCGCATCAAGCTGCTGGGGATTGCGCGCCGTGCGCAAAACGGCATCGAACTGCGTGTGCATCCGACGCTCATCCCGGAGCGCCGTCTGATCGCCAACGTCGACGGCGCGATGAACGCCGTGCTGGTGAAGGGCGACGCCGTCGGCCCCACACTGTATTACGGCGCGGGGGCCGGTGCCGAGCCGACCGCCTCCGCCGTGGTGGCCGATCTGGTGGACGTGACGCGTCTGCATACGGCCGATCCGCATCACCGCGTGCCACATCTGGCGTTTCAGCCCGATCAATTGTCCGATACGCCGATCCTGCCGATGGACGAAGTGCGTACGGCGTATTACCTGCGCCTCACCGCCTACGACCGCCCCGGTGTGCTGGCCGACATCACCCGCATTCTGGCCGACAGCCATATCTCCATCGACGCGATGGTGCAGAAGGAACCGGCAGAAGGCGAGGAGCAGGTCAATATCATTCTGCTGACGCATATCACGGTGGAGAAAAACGTTAACGCCGCAATTGCCAGGATCGAAGCGCTTGACGCCGTGGCGGGCCAGGTGATGCGTATCCGCCTCGAAGAGCTGGCGGCGAAGTAGGCGCTTTGTTGATGTTTCCCCCACATGACATATTTCGGTCATTGCGAGGCGGAGCCGAAGCAATCCAGCTTTCGGTCGTACGCTGCTGGATTGCTTCGGCTTCGCCTCGCAATGACAGGTTACGGGTGTGCCATGATTTCAGGAAACCGCATTAGGATCAGCATGAATTACGTCAGCACGCGGGGCCTCGCGCCCAAACTCTGCTTCTCCGACATTCTGCTCGGCGGTCTGGCCAGTGACGGTGGACTCTACGTGCCGGAGACGTATCCACGTTTCAGCGCGGCTGATCTGGCTGCGATGCGCAGCATGAATTACCGCGAGCTGGCCTTCGCCGTGCTGTCACGTTTGATCGACGACATTCCGCCTGACGATCTGCGTACGCTGATCGACAAGACCTACACGGCCGACGTGTACCGCTACGTTACCGACCGGGAAAACGCCGAAGACATCACCCCGCTGAAAACGCTGGAGCCGGGTCTGCACGTGCTGGCGCTGTCGAATGGCCCGACGCTGGCGTTCAAGGACATGGCGATGCAGTTGCTTGGCAACCTGTTCGAATATGCGCTCGCAAAAACCGGCGGCGAACTCAATATCCTCGGCGCCACCTCGGGCGACACCGGCTCGGCTGCCGAATACGCCATGCGCGGCAAACGCGGCGTGCGCGTCTTCATGCTGTCACCCGAGCACGGCATGACGCGTTTCCAGCAGGCGCAGATGTACAGCCTGCAGGACGCGAATATCCATAACCTGGTGATCCGCGGCGTGTTCGACCAGTGCCAGGACATGGTCAAGGCGGTGTCGAATGATCTCGATTTCAAGACCCGCCATCACATCGGCGCAGTCAATTCGATCAACTGGGCGCGTGTTGCGGCGCAGAGCGTGTACTACTTCAAGGCCTATTTTGCCGCGACGCATGACAACACGCAGTCGGTGTCCTTTGCTGTGCCGTCGGGCAACTTCGGCAACGTCTGCGCCGGACACATCGCGCGCCAGATGGGTCTGCCGATCAAGAAACTGATCGTGGCGACGAACGAAAATGATGTGCTCGACGAGTTTTTCAAAACCGGCATCTATCGCCCGCGTCCGGAAACGCAGCACACCTCCAGCCCGAGCATGGACATCTCGAAAGCGTCCAACTTCGAGCGCTTCGTTTTTGATCTTGCCGGGCGCGACGCCGCGAAAGTCCGCAGCCTGTGGGCTGCGGTGGAATCCGGCGGCAGCTTCGACCTGAACGCAGACGGTCTGTTTGCCCACGTTGCCGACTTCGGCATGGTCTCGGGGTCGAGCAGCCACGCCAACCGCCTGGACACCATCCGCACCGTGTACGAGGTGTACGGCACCCTGATCGACCCGCACACCGCCGACGGCATCAAGGTGGGACTGGAACACCGTGAGCCCGGCGTACCGCTGGTCTGCATGGAAACGGCACAGCCCGCCAAGTTCGACGATGCCATTCGCGCAGCGCTGGGTATCAACCCGCTGCGTCCCGCCGAACTGGCCAATCTGGAAACGCTGCCGCAAAACAGGCACGTCATGGACGCCGAACTGGCGGCGATCAAACAGTACATCGTCGAACATGCCGGGTCGTGAAGCGATACATGATCAATCGCACCACTGCGGCTCCGGACTCGGTACGAGCTGATTGCCGCATGAACGTGCTTCAATAATCCACACGCAAACAGGCTGTTCAGGTAACCCGCATGAAACTCATCAGTTCGCTCACCAGCCCCTACGGTCGCAAAGCCCGTGTCGTGTTGCTGGAAAAGAAAATCCCCTGCCAGCTCCAGGTCGAAAACCCGTGGCTGCCCGACAGCCCCGTAGCCACCATCAATCCGCTTGGAAAAGTGCCGGTGCTGATGCTGGAAGACGGCGTGAGCGTGTTCGATTCGCGCGTCATCGTGGAGTACCTCGACCACGTCAGCCCGGTAGGCCGGCTGATTCCTGCCGAGTCGCGGGACCGCATGATCGTGCGCGGAGTGGAAGCCCTGGCCGATGGCGTCACTGACGCAGCGGTGGCGGTGTATCTCGAACGCAAGCGCCCCGCCGACAAACAGAGCGCCGACTGGATCGACCTACAGGAAAAAACCCTGCTGCGCGGCCTGGCAGCCTTGTCCGAAGCGCTGGGAGACAAACCCTGGTACCTGGGCAACAGCATGACACTTGCCGACATCGCCTGCGGCTGTATGCTGGGCTATCTGGATTTGCGTTTTGCCGAAATTGACTGGCGCGAAGCGCACCCCAACCTGGCCCGGCTCTTCGACAAACTGATGACGCGCACGTCGTTCAAGGACACCGTCCCGGTCGTCTGAAGTCATCCCGCCTGCTTGCAGCACGGGAAGGAGAAATCAGCTACACGGGCATGGCAGAATCAGGAGGTTGATACCGTTCGTGGTGAGCCTGTCGAACCACACAGCAGCACTTGTTCAGCTTTCCCAAGGAGCCCACCATGCCCACCCAAATCGCAACCCTCGCCGGCGGCTGCTTCTGGTGTATCGAAACCTTCTTCAACCGCCTCGCCGGCGTCGAGTCGGCCGTCTCAGGCTACATGGGCGGCCACACCCCCAACCCCACCTATCGTGACATCTGCAACGGCGACACCGGCCACGCCGAAGTCGTGCAGGTCGCGTTCGACCCCGACGTGATTGCGTTTCGCGACCTGCTCGACGTCTTTTTCACCCTCCACGACCCCACCCAACTCAACCGCCAGGGCAACGACGTCGGCACACAATACCGCTCGGCCATCTTCTGGCATACGCCCGAGCAGAAGGCCGATGCCGAAGCGGTGATCGCGGCGCTGAATGCGTCAGGTCAATTCGGCGCGCCGCTCGTCACTGAAATCAGCCAAGCTAGCACCTTCCATCCCGCCGAGGATTACCACCAGCGCTACTTCGAACAGAACCCGCACCAGCCGTATTGCCAGTTTGTCGTTGCACCGAAGGTGGCGAAGGCGGAGGGGAAGTTCGGGGGAAGACTCAAGGCTTGAGTTCATGCATTCGGCTTGAGTAGGCATCCAATAAGGAACAGAATAAAGTACCTTTTTTGGAACAATACAGGTGCCGTATGGAACAGGTTCTCGCCTCACGATCAGTGAGCATCACCGAACTCAAACGCAGTCCAAGCGCCGTCCTCGAACAGGCAGGCTCCGAACCCGTCGCGGTCCTCAACCATAACCGGCCGGCGGCCTATCTGCTTTCCCCGCAGGTCTATCAGGCCATGCTGGAACGGCTGAATGCCGATCTGCGCACAGAGATACAGCAAGGCATCGAGAGCGGCGACGCCCTGCCTGCCGAAGACGTGTTCGCCGAACTGAATGCGCGCTACGCCGAGCCCGGCCGATCCGCCAGCAAGGCAGGTTCCAAGCACCGCGCCTGATGGCGTCCGTTACTTTTTCGCCGAAGTCTCGGCAAGACCTTATCGATATCGGCGACACCATCGCCCGCGACAGTCGGGCCAACGCCCGGCGTTTCATCACCAAATTGCAGGATCGGTGCAAGCACATCGGCACTGCGCCGCTAAGTTACCCTAGCCGCGAAGACTTGGCACCTGGTCTGCGGATGGCCCCACTCGGTCGTTACGTGATCTTCTATCGCGTGCTCGACGACACGGTTCGTATCGAACGGGTATTGCACGGCGCGCGCAATCTGCCTGTGGTACTTGAGCAGGACTGATCGTCGCGTAGGCTATGATTGGTGAGCAACCAGGGATGACTTGAATCAAGGTGAAACCGATGCCGAAGATTGGCGATTACGAAAATGAAGTGCTGCCGCATTCGACAAGGGGCAACTCAAATCTGTGACCAGCAAGGCTGAACTCGTCAAATTCAAGGCCGCCGCGCGCGCCACTGCGATCAAGGGTCGCCGGGTCAACATACGGCAATCGTCTGGACTCGTTGATACGCACAAGATAGAGATTGGAAGGATATGGCATGAACATTATGGCGACTAAGTCCGACTTCGATGAATCGATGATGTGGGTGGACCTGTCGGATGGCCGCAAACTCGGCGTCCCCTTGGCTTATTTCCCGCGGTTGTTGCGTGCAACTCCGGAGCAGCGTTTGCAATACGAAATGTCAGGCAATGGCACCGGCCTGCACTGGGAGGCACTCGACGAAGATATCAGCGTGGAGGGTTTGCTGATGGGAATTGGTGATCAGAAGCATGGACATTTATTGGCAGCTTTAGCGCTTTCGCGTTCATCGAAATTCAATTCGAGCCTACCCTCTTTAGCGCACTAGCCTACGCACTCAGACTCGAAATACTTGCCACCAAGCTCTCATGTATCTGTTGTCGTAACCAATTTCTAGAATGCGGGTGATTTTTTCTGCGGCATAGCTAATGTCGGCGACAATCTCACTAGAAGTTTGCTGCGATAGATACTGGCTGGCATCAAAATTCTTTAGGGTAATAGCTTGTCTGAATTCTTTAGCCACACTTGAGTAGTTCTGAAAAGAAGCGAGAGGTGGTCGTGTCATATCAGAGGAAATTCTCTGAATCATGGAAGTGATTTTTTGTGCCTTGGCGGAGTCAAAGCCTTTCGCTGTATGGAACTCGATAGCCATGGTTTCGGCTTCAGAAATTGCCTGTATTACTTTGAGTTTAAGGTCGCGGATCTCTTTTTGACGGTCGCGCACAACGGTCAGATAGTGCACTACCACCCAGCCCAAGATGACCAGAACCCAAGTAACCACTTGGTAAAACTCATTGCCCATCTAGCGAAAACTTTAGACCATGATCAATGTATTCAACTATCTCTTCAATGAGGCTGTCATCAGTAGACTTTAGAGTTATTTTCTGTTTTATTTTCTCAGGTGCGTAGCCAAGCCTAACTAACCCACCAAACGCCTCTTCCAAGAAAGAAGAGCCATAGCCACGCACGCCGTCTAATTCCAAGACAAGAGCTTCGCCTTGATCCAATGCAGGTTTTAAGTAGTCATCACGAAATGCAGCTCCGCTAAAAGGGCCATCGTCAATATATCGCCCTGCTGGAAACCTTGAAAATTCACGTGCAATGTTAATTGTTCGTGCATCACTCATAGCAAACTCTCTTGCCTAATGCGAACCTTCCACAAAATCAACGTCCCCATAATGCTTTCGCTGAAATCCCGTGTTGATTCTTTGACCCCTCTGAAAGTATAACAGCCACGATTACTAAAAATTCTGAGCAATCCGTCGTTCTCCCGGGCTGCCTCTAGTAGTTGTTTAAGTCCTTTGCCGCGATAGTGTTTCCTGGTTCGCGTTATCGAATCATCAATGGCTTGCTTAATTACAGAGGCATCACTTCCTGCCGTCCCGAGCGATATGAGCTTTTTCCAAGCTGCTGGTTTTCTGATTGGAAGTGTTTCGGGGATGCCCACACCCAAATCACAGAATACAACAGTTAACATCCCGCCCTGTTCTTGAGAAAACATCCACCATCGTTTCAGATCAGGCTGGTCTTCCAAACCATCTGGTCTGGGTTTGATGTAAGCATGGTGATGGCAGTTCGTCATGGCTTCCGTGATCCCACGAAACAGACTCCCAAGTAGAGATTCGGCGACCTTGCCGTCATAACTACCAAGAATATTTTCATACTTTTCGCCCTCAACTTTGTGCCCACAGGCATAACGCCAGTGCACCACATCCTTGAAGCTTGGTTCAATTTTCTTTGTGTAGCCAAGCAACTCATATACACCGATCTGCTTCAGTACTTGATTGACCTTGACATCTCTCGGTGGAATGCAACGCACCATCATTTTACTTTTCGCCAACTCGCAAACACGATAAAGCTCAGCCATGAATAACAACGACCCAGCAGCCACCATTCGTTCAGTGTTCAGAAGATTAATAACTGTTGGCTTTCCTTCTTTTATAACTCTGGACCTTAATCTTTCAAGGAAAGACAGCAGTTCGTGACGGTGTTTGTCGGACTCTAATGAAATCGCATCAGGTGCCCTAATGACATTGCTGCCTAAACATTTCGGCCTAGCGGGTGAGACTGGATGACGTTTGCAAGTGGCTTGTCGCCGCAGGATTTTTCGTCTTCTTCGTTCCAGGTATAACTTGCGTTTCTGACTAAGCCGTTTCATAAATAAGGCTTTTCTGGAAGAATCAAAGGGCCGTGTTCGACTTATTTTCGAGCGCGCGTTCACGCAGCTTTCTTAAGCAGAGGCAGGATTTTGGGCTGTTTGCGTTTTTCTGCCTTCCACAAATCGTATTGGGCTTGCATGCCTAACCATAAATCCGGGGACGTACCCAGCCAGCTGGAAAGCCGGATTGCCATATCGGCTGAAATTCCTGCGTTGCCGTTCAATATCTTGCTCAGGGAAACGCGCGATACGTACAAATCGGCCGCCGCTTGCGTCACGCTCATTCCTTCCGGAATCCACTCGCGCAGCACGGTACCTGGATGGGGCGGGTTGTGCATTCTGGTCATGGCTTGTTCCTTCAGTGGTAGTCCTGATAATCGAGTAATTCAGTGTCTTGACCGTCGAAACGGAATGTCAGTCTCCAGTTGCCATTGATCCAGACAGACCAGTGACCCGCGAGGCTCCCACTCAATTCATGCAGACGCCAATTCGGCGCATTCATGTCTTCTGGTTTTGTTGCGTTGTCCAAGGCAGCCAGCTGAAGTTGCAATTTTGCAGCATGGTGCGGCTGTATGCCTTTCTTGCTTCCCGTTCTGAAAAAGGTTTCAAGTCCCTTATGCCTGAACGATTTAATCATGATTTATTGTTAACTGTTAAGCATCGGTTGTCAATGTGGTTTTTGTGAAGACGTGTCACTTTTCCTTCGTGGCATTGCTGTCACAGCCAATCAGGTCGGCGACAAAAGTCACGCATCGAGCTCGACCCTGACTTTATATCTTCACCCACGAATCCTTTAACGTCACCGTTCGGTTGAACACCGGTTTCCCCGACTTCGAATCGACGCGATCCGCAACAAAATAACCGTGGCGCTCGAACTGGAACGACTGCTCGGGCGCGGCATCCTTCAGCCCCGGCTCCAACTGCGCGCGAATCACTTTCACCGAATTGGGGTTGAGGTCCAGCAGAAAGTCGCCGCTTTCACCGCCCGGCTGCGCGGTGGAGAACAGGCGGTCGTACAGGCGCACCTCGGTCTCGATGGCGTGTCCGGCGCTCAGCCAGTGGATGTTGCCCTTGACCTTGACCGAGTCGGCGCCGGGGGTGCCGGACTTGGTGTCGGGCAGGTAGTCGCAGTGAACGGCGGTGATGGTGCCGTTGGCGTCCTTGTCGCAGCCGGTGCAGGTGACGACGTAACCGTAGCGCAGCCGCACCGAGTTGCCCGGGAAGAGACGGAAGTACCCCTTGGACGGGACTTCCATGAAGTCTTCACGCTCGATCCACAGTACTTTCGAGAACGGCACAGCGCGTTTGCCCAGATCGGGCTGCTGCGGGTGGTTGGGGGCGAAGCACTCTTCGCCCTGGCCTTCGGGGTAGTTGTCGATGATGAGCTTGACCGGGTCGAGCACGGCGATACGGCGCAGGGCGCTGTCGTTCAACACATCGCGCTGGCAGGCTTCGAAGACGCTGTAGTCGATCCAGCCGTCGGACTTGGAGACGCCGATCTGGTCGGTGAAGCGTTTAAAGCCTTCGGCCGTGTAGCCGCGCCGGCGCGCGCCGACGAGGGTCGGCAGACGCGGGTCATCCCAGCCGCTGACGTGTTTTTCATCGACGAGCTGAATCAGCTTGCGCTTGGAGAGCACGACGTAGGTGAGGTTGAGCCGGGCGAATTCGATCTGCTGCGGCACCGGGCGCGGGAAGAAGCCGCCGTCGGCGAGCTTGTCGAGCAGCCAGTCGTAGAACGGGCGCTGGTCTTCGAACTCCAGAGTGCAGATCGAGTGCGTGATGTGCTCGATCGCGTCCTCAATCGGGTGGGCGTAGGTGTACATCGGGTAGATGCACCACTTGTCGCCGGTGTTGTGGTGGTGCGCGCGTTTGATGCGATAGATCGCCGGGTCGCGCAGGTTGATGTTGGGCGAGGCCATGTCGATCTTGGCACGCAGCACGTGCGCGCCATCGGGGAATTC
>JAJXUA010000084.1 GCA_021783275.1 Pseudomonadota bacterium | reverse complement strand
GTTTGTTGCCAGCGAATCATATCCGCTGGTCAAGACCGGTGGGCTGGGCGATGTCGTCTACAGCCTGCCACACGCGCTGCATGCGCGCGGTGCGGATATCCGGCTGGTGTTGCCGGGCTACCGGGCCCTGCTGCGTCAGCTCGACCAGGTGCGCATCCTCGGCTGGCACGACGTGCGTGCCGCCGAAGGCATCGTCAGCGCACGCATACTGGAAACCCGTCATCCCGATTTTGCCTTTCCGCTGTGGATCGTCGATTGCCCGCCGCTGTTCGACCGTCCCGGTAATCCCTACGTCGCCGCCAACGGCCAGGACTGGCCCGACAATGGCGAGCGCTACACCGTGTTTGCGCGGGTGGTGGCGCAACTGGCGGGCGACGTGCTGGGGATCGACTGGCAGCCCGACGTGGTGCACACGCATGACTGGCAGACCGGCCTGGTCGCGGCGTTTCTGCACGAACAGCCGATCCGCCCGAAAACGGTGTTCACCATCCACAACCTGGCCTATGGCGGCTATTTTTCGCACAGCGATTTTCTGCGCCTGCAACTGCCCAGCCACTGGTGGTCGGCCGAAGGGGTGGAATTCCACGGCGGGTTTTCGATGCTGAAAGCGGGCATTCTGTTTTCCGACATCGTGACCACCGTGAGCCCGACCTATGCCGCCGAAATCTGCACCCCCGAATTCGGCTACGGCCTCGATGGCCTGCTGCTGTCGCGACAGTACAAGCTGCACGGCATCCTCAACGGCATCGACACGGCCTTGTGGAACCCGTCCACCGATGTGCATCTGGCGGCGCATTATTCGATGAGCCGCATCAATCCCGGCAAGCGCCGCAACAAGCTGGCGTTGCTGCAACGCTTCATGCCCGATGCGGGTGACACCGAGCTGGCCGAACCGCTGCTGGGACTGGTCGGGCGGCTGGTCGAACAGAAAGGCATCGACTGGGTGCTGGCCGCCATGCCCGACCTGCTTGACCTGACCGATGCGCGTTTTGTCATCCTTGGCAGTGGTCAGGCGGTGTTCGAAAAACGTCTGGTGCGTCTGTCGAAAGCGTATCCGCAGCGGGTGTTTGTCGAGATCGGTTATGACGAGGCGCTGGCGCACCAGATTGAAGCCGGAGCGGATCTGTTTCTCATGCCGTCGCGTTTTGAGCCGTGCGGCCTCAACCAGATGTACAGCCTGCGCTATGGCACCCCACCCATCGTGTTCAAAACCGGTGGGCTGGCCGATACCGTGATCGACGTCAACGAGACCACGGTCGCCGACGCCACGGCCAACGGTTTTGTATTCGATACACCGACGGTCGGCGCATTCAGCGACACCGTCCAGCGTGCGCTGGCCATGCTGCAGCAGCCTGCCGACTGGCGCCGCCTGCAACAGTCGGGCATGGGGCGTTCGTTCGACTGGAACGAAAGCGCCGGCCACTATCTTTCGCTCTATTCAATGTAACCCAGGGGAATTCCATGCCAGCCAGAAAATCCGCGCCCACCTGCAACCCCACGCTCAACCCGCTGCAGAACGATCCTGCCGCCGTGAACCAGGATTTCGAGCGTTACCAGTACTACCATCTGGGCCGCTTTCACGGCTGCCCGTCGGTGTACACCTATCAGGCGCTGGCGTGGACGCTGCGCGACCGCATCATGACGGACTGGATGAATACCTATGCGCGTCGTGACGTGCCGGGTAACCGGCGCGCGTATTACCTGTCGCTGGAATTCCTGATTGGCCGTGCGCTGTCGAATCATGTCCTGAATCTGGACCTGGATGCGTCGTCACGCCATGCCCTGCAGGGGTTTTCGCAAACACTCGAAGACGTGGCGGAAGAAGAGCCCGACGCCGGTCTCGGCAACGGCGGCCTCGGCCGGCTGGCCGCGTGTTTCATGGACAGCTGCGCGACGCTGGATCTGCCGGTGATGGGCTATGGCCTGCATTACGAATACGGCATGTTTCGCCAGCGCATCGAAAACGGCTACCAGAAGGAAGACCCGGACAACTGGTTGCGTGACGGCAATCCCTGGGAGATCGAGCGTTCCGAATTCACCCGGCGGGTGCATTTTGGCGGGCACACCGAGCGCTATCGCGACAGCACCGGCTGCGACCGCGTGCGCTGGGTCGGTACCAGCGATGTGCTGGCGGTACCCTTCGACATGCCGATCACCGGCTACCGCAACCACGCAGTGAACACGCTGCGGCTGTGGAAAGCCAGCGCCACCGATGAATTCGATCTCGAAGAATTCAATGCCGGCAGCTATTCCGATTCGGTGCAGGCGAAGAATCTGGCCGAAAACATTTCGATGGTGCTGTACCCCAATGACAGCAGCGAAAACGGCAAGGAGCTGCGCCTGCGCCAGCAGTATTTCCTCGCCTCGGCCAGCCTCAAGGATGCGCTGCGACAGTGGCGTGCGGCGGGCAACAGCGACCTGGCGAAGTTTGCCGACGACAACGTGTTCCAGATGAATGACACGCACCCGACCATTGCGGTCGCCGAACTGATGCGCATCCTGATCGATCTCGAAGGCATGGGCTGGGATGAGGCGTGGAGCATCACCACGCGCTGCATGGCCTACACCAACCACACGCTGCTGCCCGAAGCGCTGGAGCGCTGGCCGGTGGCGCTGTTCGAACGTCTGCTGCCGCGTCCGCTGGAAATCATTTACGAAATCAACGCACGTTTTCTGCGCGAGGTGTCGATGAAATGGCCGGGTGACATGGACCGCCAGCGCCGCATGTCGATTATCGAAGAGGGCGGGACACGCCAGGTGCGCATGGCGTGGCTCGCCATCGTCGGCAGCTTTTCGGTCAACGGCGTCGCTGCGCTGCATTCGCAACTGCTGCGCGACGGGCTGTTCCGCGATTTCGTCGATCTGTGGCCGACCAAGTTCAACAACAAGACCAATGGCGTCACCCCACGGCGCTGGGTGGCGCACGCCAACCCCGGCATGAGCGCGCTCATCAGCAGCAAGATCGGTGACGGCTGGGTGGCCGATCTGTCGCAGCTGGAAAAACTCAAGCCACTGGCTGCGCTGAAAAACAAGAAATTCCATGCCGACTGGCGCGCGGTGAAACGCGCCAACAAGGAACGCCTCGCCGCACTGGTCAAGTCCGAATGCAATGTGGACTTCAACCCCGATGCGCTGTTCGACGTGCAGGTCAAGCGCATCCACGAATACAAGCGGCAGCTGCTGAACGTGCTGCATGTCATCCACCTGTACAACCAGATCAAGCAGGGTCGGCTCGAAGGCTGGGCCGACCGCTGCGTGCTGATCGGCGGCAAGGCCGCGCCCGGCTATGTCATGGCCAAGCGCATCATCAAGCTGGTCAACAGCGTGGCAGACGTGGTCAATACCGACCCGGCGGTGAATGGCCGGCTGAAGGTCGCCTTCCTGCCCAACTACCGCGTGTCGAGCATGGAAATCATCGCCCCCGCCACCGACCTGTCCGAACAGATTTCGACCGCCGGCAAGGAAGCCTCGGGCACCGGCAACATGAAATTCATGATGAACGGCGCAGCCACCATCGGCACCTACGACGGTGCGAACATCGAAATTCTCGAAGCCGTCGGCGAGGACAACTTCTTCCTGTTCGGCCTGCGCGACGACGCGGTCGATGCCCTGCGCGGCCACTATCACCCGCAGGCGTATCTGGAACAGGACCGCGACCTGCGCGAAGTCATCGACCTTCTCGCGTCAGGCCATTTCAACGCCTGCGAACCCGGCATCTTCGACATGATCCTCGGCGCGGTGCTCAGTCCGCACGACCCGTGGATGACCCTGGCCGATTTCCGCAGCTACGTCGATGCCCAGCACCGCGTCGCACTGGCCTGGCACGACCAGGCCGCCTGGACGCGCATGAGCATCCTCAATACCGCGTCGTCCGGTTTCTTTTCCACCGACCGCACCATGGCGGAATACAACGCGGATATCTGGAAGCTGAAAAAGTGAGCCACGCTGCTTCTGTAATCACGACGTGTATGTAGCGGGTCATTGCGAGGCGAAGCCGAAGCAATCCAGTTGTACACGCAGAGCCTGGATTGCTTCGGCTTCGCCTCGCAATGACTGCAAAATGCCTTGCGAAAAACCTCAATAAACCGAACAGTACTGCGCCTGGTTACCCGTAAAAAAGCCGGCGCAAGCCGGCTTTTTTACAGGACAAAATTTAACGGGGAAAAATCGCGCTACGCCGCCTGCACCGGTATCGTCTGACGCGTTTCGACAACGCGGTTGTCCGCATCCACATAGACCAGCTCGGGTGCATAGCGCGCCAGCTCAATCTCGTTGTACACCGCATAGGTCGCAATGATCACCAGATCGCCCGGCTGCGCCTTGTGCGCCGCCGCGCCGTTCACCGAAATCACGCCCGAATCGCGCGCCGCGCGGATCGCATAGGTGGTAAAGCGCGCACCATTGCTGACGTTGTAGATCTGAATCTGCTCGTATTCGTGTATGCCAGCTGCGTCGAGCAGGGTTTCATCGATCGCGCACGAGCCTTCGTAATGCAGTTCGGCATGCGTGACCGTCGCCCGGTGCAGCTTGGACTTGAGCATCGTGCGTTGCATAACGGTGCCCTCCATGGGTTAGGGCGCACATTATAAACCGGGATGAATGTTAATTCAGGAGTGGGAGCGCTGATGGCCCTGGATGTGAATCAAACCACGTCTTGACGTCAGGCTACGCCCAGCATCACCAGGCGGGGGCGGGGGGCAGGGTTCGGTCTGTGCCTGTGGAACCTCCGCTACTCCGCCACCCTGTGCCTTTTTGTTGTGTCGAGGGTTGGAGCGGCGCGCCCTTGACAACGTCCGTCAGTTTGCACCGACGCAAAATCAGATGAGTCCGATTCCGCGCAATTTTGTGGGTGCTAACTTTGAGACTCGCAGAACACAGTCTCATCCTTGGCACTGCAGTTCTCGCTTTGCGGCGCTGCCGCTTCATTAGTCGATAACTTTTATATTTCAGGAGATTGATCATGGACGAACATTATTCCAATCACAACACCGAGCAGAATTATCGATCCCAGTCGTCACCACGGCGTGGCCGCGACAGGGACTCAGGACAGCCCCACCCCGATTATGACGAGTACAACGAAGGCTTAAGCCGCAATGGGGTGCGTGACTCGCGTTTGCGCGAAGCCGAGGATTATCCTGGTCGTCACAACGATGAGTCACAGCATGAATACTCACAGCACGATCAAGAGGACAGAGGCCGCCCTAACGTCGAATCGCGCCGTGGTGGGTCTTACGGTCAGCGCAGCGATAACGGCTCGCGGTCATTCGAGGGCAGCCGCTACAGTACGACCGCCAGTGGTCAGGGTGGCTATGGCGGCGAAATGCAGGGTAGTTGGGCGAGCGACAACGATGCGCAGACCGGTTCGCGCTCGTGGTCGAATACCCCTCGCCAGTCGGGCATGTCCGGCCGCGACGAGTATCGCGCTTACGCTACACGCAGCCCATCCGGTAGCCATGTCGGTGAATCGCGACCGCGCACCCATTCCGGGGACGGCTACGACGACAACTATCAGGGCGGCTACCGGATCGGACAGGCCGGAAGCCCGGGAGACTACCGCAACGCCCGGGGACCCAAGGGTTACATACGGTCGGACGAGAAAATCCGCGAAGACATCTGTGAGTGCCTGACGGCCGATCCATACACTGACGCGAGCGAAATTTCGGTCAACGTCAAAGACGGGATAGCGACACTCGAAGGCACGGTCGAAAAACGCCAAGTCAAGCATGACATCGAGAACATCGTTGAGTCGTGCATGGGCGTCAAGGATATCGAGAACAAAATCCGCGTTGCACCGTCGGACAACTCGCTCGGCAATGCGTCCGTTAAAACGCACGGAAATGTCTCGGGCACGACCGGCGAAAACCCGGTGGTCACGCACTCACCCGATATGGACGACAACGGCATGCCACGTGGCAAGAATGGCGGCACCAGCAAATCCAAGTGAGTTCTGGCAGGTCAAGCAGGCCTGCCCGGCGTGGCCACCCGGCTCGGATAGGCCTGCATTGCGCAGACTGAGTTCTTGCTGTGTGTTCTCGTGCGCAGGTTCGTCTGAATCAGCTGATAACGCATAGTGGCGCGTGATGAGGTCGTCATTTCAAGTAATCGTCACGCACCATTCAAAGGAGAAAACATCATGCCAAGAGGCGACAAATCAAGCTACACCGACAAGCAAAAACGTCAGGCGCAGCACATCGAACAAAGCTATGAGCAACGCGGTGTTTCGGAGGACGAGGCCGAAGCGCGGGCGTGGGCGACGGTCAACAAGATGTCGGGCGGCGGCAAGAAAAGTGGCTCGGGTCGTGGCCAGCCTGAGAATCATGCACCCGCGCGCAAGGGCGGGCGGATCGGGGGTGCAGCGTCGGCTGCGCGCAGCTTTGCCGAGCGCAGCGCAGCGGCCAGGAAAGGTGCGCAGACACGCGCGCGCAATGCCGCGCAGCGCGAGAGCAACCGCTGAGCGCGCTGCCATGCCCACCACGTCAAAAAATATGCCGCGCGCTTCTGGCCCGTCAGGTGCTGATCCGAAGCAAATGAAGCGCAAACAGGCGGCCCGCAAACCTGTGCCGCGTCGCCGGGCGTCTGCAGCTCGGCGTATCCGCTACGCGGTCATCGGCCAGGGCTACATCTCGCAGATTGCGATGCTGCCAGCATTTGCCCACGCGAAAAAGAATTCCACGCTGGTCGCGCTGATTTCCGACGACCCGGCGAAGCTGAAAAAGCTCGCAAAAGACTACGACGTGCCATGGATCGGAGGGTATGACGATTACGATGGGCTGCTTGCGTGCGGCGAGATCGACGCGGTCTATATTGCGTTGCCGAACCATCTGCACCTTGACTACACCGTGCGTGCGGCAGAAGCCGGGATTCACGTCCTGTGCGAGAAACCCATGGCGGTCAGCGAATCCGAGTGCATCAGGATGATCGCAGCGTGCGAGCAGAACCACGTCAAACTGATGATCGCGTACCGCCTGCATTTCGAGAAGGCGACATTGACTGCGATCAAGATAGCATCGTCGCAACGTCTTGGTGATCCTTGTGTCTTCAACTCGGTGTTTACCCAGAACGTCATCGACGCCGGCAACTACCGGCTGGATCGTGACGCCGGGGGAGGGCCGCTGTTCGACATCGGTATCTACTGCATCAACGCCGCGCGCACCTTGTTCGGTGCCGAGCCGACCGAAGTCTACGCGTCGACCACCACCCCCCATCCGGATCGCTTCACCGAGGTCGAGGAAACCGTAAGTGCGATCATGCGTTTTCCTGACGAACGCGTCGCGGTGTTCACGAGTAGTTTCGGCACCGAGCACACGTCGGCGTACGACCTGCTCGGAACCGAAGGCCGTTTGCGGCTCGACCCGGCCTATGCGTTGGCGGGCGATCTGAAATTATCGGTGACGGCAAAAGGCCGCACGCGCCAGCGCGTGTTCAAGAAACGTGATCAGTTTGCGCCGCAGCTCCTGTACTTCTCGGACTGCATCCTGCATGACCGGGAGCCCGAGCCGTCGGGCCGCGAAGGTCTGAACGATGTGCGCATCATCGAGGCGCTTCAGCGATCAGCCAGCACCGGTACCCTCGTCAGGCTGCCCGTGTCGGCACCCGATCCGCAGCCGACGTTGCGGCAGGAGACACATCGACCCGCAGTGCACAAACCCGCTCTGTTCCACGCGTCCAAACCCTCAGCGTAAGTCATGTCCCGGTTTGCCGTCGGGCACGTCTTAATCCTGCACGCCCGGCGTGCCCAACTCTCATAAGGAAACACATCATGATCAGAAAGTGGCTGTTCCGTACCGCAATTCTCGCAACTGCTGTCGGCGTGCAGGCGTGGTTACGCACGCCTTCCCGCAGCAAGCCGCGCCGTCTGACGTATGCACCGGCACCGATGTCACCCGAAATGCAGGCGGTGATCGACACCCTGGACGAACTCGGTGGCAAGCCAATAGAAACGCTAAGCGCTGCCGAAGCGCGCCAGCAGCCCATGCCCGGCGACGCTATGGCCAAGCTGCTGGCAGGCCGTGCAGCGCCCGTGCCGCTGCAAATCAGCGTTGACAAGCGAAGCATCCTGGGCCCGGCTGGCGAGATTCCAATCACGGTCTTTACCCCGCCGGGCGAAGGCCCATTCCCCGTGGTGCTGTACTTCCACGGCGGCGGTTTTGTGCTGGCCGATGCCGGGGCCTACGCAGACTCGGCCAAGGCGATCGCCGACCAGGCCAGGGCGGTGGTGGTGTCAGTCGATTACCGGCGCGCGCCTGAGCATCGTTTTCCGGCTGCCGCTGACGATGCGTTCGCGGCGTACGAATGGCTGCTGGCTCATGCTAACGAGCTCAAGGGTGACCTGCGACGCATCGCAGTTGCGGGCGAGAGCGCCGGCGGCAATCTCGCTGCCGGGGTGGCGATGAAAGCCCGCGATCGCGGGATCTTTCCGCCGCTGCTGCAGTTGCTGATCTATCCGCTGGTCGATAACCAGACCCATAATTCGTCGTACCGTCGCTACGCCGACGCCAAGCCACTCAACCGCGCAATGATGGAATGGTTCTTCAATCACTACCTGCGATCGCGACGCGATGCCCACGACCGTTACGCTTTCCCCAACAAGGCACGCTCGCTGCGTGACCTCGCGCCAGCGGTCATCATCACCGCCGAGATCGATCCGCTCGCGGAAGAAGGCCGCAACTACGCACGGCGTTTGCAAAGCGAAGGGGTGTCGGTCGCCGCCGAGCACTACGACGGCGTCACCCACGAGTTCTTCGGGATGGGCGCGCTATTGCCCCAGGCCCGTGCTGCACAGGCATTTGCGGCGGCCGAATTGGTCAAGGTGTTCGGTGAGGTGCAGCGCAGCTGACCTCAGGTGTCCTGAATGTGGACTTCGTTTCGTCAAGTGTGACTGACGGGTCGATATGGAGATGTGGAGGGCCCGGAGCGAGCTTGCCGCGTGTCCGCCGCTGCCTGCAACGCACTGCGAGTCGCGGCAAATACATCGTCCTCTGAGACGAACACCCGCTCACTTCCGCACACGTCAATCGTGCCTGTTTTTACCAATTGGGCATGGAGCGGCGGGCTTACCTCAGCCAGCATGAGGGTCGCGCCGCCACGCCTGAGCCTATGCGCGTATTGTTCGATCACCGTTACCAGGGTGCTGTCGACGCGCTCCACCGCACGCAGGCGCAGGATGACGCAGGCACCCGGCGCAGCAGCGGGTAATTTTTTCTCCAGCGTGGCTGCGGCGGCGAAGTACAGACTGCCGTACGCTGCCAGCACCACGGTCTGTTCCGGCTGCAGGTGCGTCGGTGCAGGGTGCTCGGCGAAGGAGCCGTTGGCGAGCGGCGACATGCTGACGATGTGTACGTCTACCGACGAGATAAACAGGTAATGCAGCATCGACAGCACCACGCCCAGGAACACAGCTTGCTGCACCGGCATGAGTAGCGTGGCGACGAAAGTGACTAGCAGGATGACGCGCGCCTTCCAGCCGGAATGCCAGACATCGCCGATACGGCCCGGTTTGATCGCCTCGATCCCCGCCGTGATCAGCAAGGCAGCGATTGCGGGCATGACGAGGTAGGCCACCGCGTCCGCCAGCAGCAAGACGGCAAGAACGATGAAGCCGCCAGAAATCATACTCGCCCAGCGCGAACGCGCGCCAGCTTTTACGTTGACCGCAGTTTCCGATATCGCACCGCCAACTGGCATGCCCTGGAACAGGCCGGACGCGATGCTGGCGGCACCTGTGGCGGAAAAATCGCGCGAGACATCCGGGTAACTGCCGTCGGGATTCGGGATGGTCTTGCTGACCCCCGCACCCTGCACCAGACCAATGATCGCCAATGCGGCGGCGGCCGGCAATAGCGTCGACACCAGACTCCACTGCGGCAGCACCAGCGTGGGAAAGCCGCTGGGGATCGTGGCCGCGTCTTTGAGTGTTGCCACGCCGTCGAGCCCGGCCAGTGCCACGATCAAGGTGGCAACGACCAGGGCGATCGCCATTGCCAGTTGTGCCGCGC
>JAJXUA010000083.1 GCA_021783275.1 Pseudomonadota bacterium | reverse complement strand
GCAGAACGCGGTGCATTACGCACCGGCGCATACCCGGGTGGAGCTGGAATTGCGCAGCCTGAATGGTGTGGCTGAAGCCTGGGTGATCGATCACGGGCCCGGCATTAGCGCAGCAGACCAGGCGCGGCTGTTCCAGCGTTTCAGCCGCGCCGCCGGACAAAGCAGCGGCACCGGACTCGGCCTGTATTTTGTGCGGACGGTGGCCGAAAAACACGGCGGCAGCGTCGCCGTGACCAGCGAACCGGGACACGCCACCTGCTTTACCCTGAGCCTGCCACTGTCGCCCAGGCGCTGAGCCTGATGCCGGATTGAGCGCGCCGGGGATTCCGCCGTCCACGCGCAGGCTGGCTGTCACATTCCGTTTCCGGCTTGCGTGCACAATGGGCGCTTCACTTTCACACGCAACAGGTCATCTGCATGGAACTCATACTCTGGCGACACGCTGAAGCAGAAGACGCTTTCCCGGATATGTCCCGGGAGCTGACAGCCCGTGGACGCAAGCAGGCGTCGCGCATGGCCGACTGGATCAACCCAAGGCTGCCGCCGGACATCCGGATCCTGGTGAGCCCGGCGCTGCGCACCCGCCAGACTGCCCAGGCGCTGGGGCGTGAGTACGAAGACATGGCAGTGCTCGCACCGGGTGCCCTCGCCACCGACGTACTGGAGGCCATCGACTGGCCGCACGCGCCGTATCCGGTGCTGCTGGTCGGCCACCAGCCCACCCTCGGGCAGCTGGCGAAGCGCCTGCTGACAGCCGAGTCTGGCGACCTCGCCATCCGGAAAGCGGGTGTGTGGTGGTTTCAAAGCCGCGAACGGGCAGGGGAATTACAAGTGGTATTGCGCGCTGTGGCAGGCCCTGACTGGTTATAATTCCCGTGTGATGATCCGACTGACCCCGACCGGAGTAGCGCTGCTGCTGCCGGTTGTTCCAACACGGTGGGCCCGGTGCCAGCCTGGCTGAGCAGCCTGCGCGACCTGATCGCCGAAGCCAGCCCGCAGCGCCGGCTGGTGCTGGCGTTATGGGGGGTGGTGCCGCTGGCCGCACTGGCAGCGGCGTACATGTGGTTCAACCCGACCGAATACCGGGTGCTCTACACCAAGCTGTCCGATCGGGCCAGCGGCGAAGTGATCACCGCCCTCGAACAGCTCGACATTCCCTACCAGCTCACCCGCGCCGACGGCACCATCGAGGTGGCTGCCGACGACCTGCATGCGGCCCGCTACCGGCTGGCTGCGCAGGGCCTGCCGCGTTCGGATGCCGATGCAGAGGATGCGGTCGAACGCGCACCGCGTTTCGGTGCGTCGTCGCTGCAGGAACAGCAGCGTTATCAGCACGCACTCGAAACCGATCTCGCCCGCTCCATCCAGACGCTGGAAGCGGTTGAACTGGCGCGGGTGCATCTGGCCTTGCCAAAGGTGTCGCCTTTCCTGCGCGATGCAACGCCTGCGACGGCTGCGGTGCTGTTGCGGCTGCGTCCCGGCGCGCAACTTTCAGCCGAACAGGTCACCACGCTGCAAACGCTGGTGGCGGCGGCCGTGCCGCGGCTGAAGCGATCCGACGTCCAGGTGATGGACCCGCGCGGCCTGTTGCTGGGCGGCGCAACCGCCGAGCAGATACCCTCACCCAAGCGTGCACTGGAAGCCGATCTGGCGGCGCGCGCGCTGTCGGTGCTGACGCCCTGGCTGGGGGCCGACCGGGTTCATGTGCAGATGACGGTCAGCCTCGATCCGCGCGCGACCCGGCAGACCGTCGAGCGGGTGCGCAATGTGGTGGTGGGGGGGCAGGCGCGCCCGGCAGAAAAAACCGTGTCCACCACGGTGATCCCGGAAGGCGGCGTGCAGCGCATTCATGCCACTGTCATCCTCGCGTTTGACGCCAGCGCCGACGAGCGCAAGCGCGCCAGCCAGATGACTTTCCAGGCACTGGGCATGGATGCGGCGCGCGGTGACCGGGTTCATGTGTATGCCTTGCCCACCGTGCCCGCAGTGCGGACAGAACCTGCCAGTCCGCCTGTGACGAGCGCCGAGCCGGCGCGGGCAGGCACGATACCCGCCGTGTCGCCTACCCCGCCGCTTGCTGCGCCCTTCAGAGTGTCGCCGCTGGCCGCACTGGCCGGGCTGGGCGGCGCGCTGCTGCTTTTTTTGCTGGTGCGGCGTGGCCGCCGCCAACCGGAATCCGTGCCGGTGCAAGACGATTTTGACGCGGCGCTGGAGGCTGCACGCAGCCGTACCCTGGCCGATCCGCGCGTCACCGCCGATGTCATCAAACTATGGATGCGCGCATGAGCCAGGGCGGAATCGACAAGGCCGCAGCCCTGCTGCTGGCGCTGGGCGAGGAAGCCAGCGCCGCCGTGTTCCGCTATCTCAGCCCGCTCGAAGTCACCCGCCTCGGCAGTGCCATGCGTGAGCTGGCCGTATTGCCGCGCGAACGGGTACGCATGGTTTTGCGCGACTACGCTGCAGAAGCCGCCGAACAAACCGGATTTGCTGCCGACACCGGGCGTTTTCTGGACGATGCCCTGAAGCGGGCCTGGAATCCGGAACGGGCCCGCACGATCCTGCAGCGGATGGGCGCATCGGGCGCGCAGGCGCTGGACAAACTGGCCTGGCGCGAACCGGCGGACATTGCCGGGCTGCTCGATACCCAGCCGCCGCAGCTGATCGCCGTGGTACTGGCGCAATTGCCGCGCGACGTGGCGGCGGCGGTGCTCGACCTGCTGCCGGGTGCCACCCGCGCCGACGCACTGCAAAGTCTGGCGCACAGTGCTGCGCCGCATCCCGACATGCTGCGTGAACTCGACACCTGGCTGAGCAGCCTGGATGCGCCTGCCTCCCCCACCGGGGAAGCCGCGGTCGCTAGCCTGCTGGGGCAGATGAGTAGCGGCAGTGCCGCCTCGGCGCTGCTGCAGCTTGACCGCAGCGAACCCGAACTGGCCGGACGCCTGCGCGTGCGCAGCCTGGAATTCGAGGATCTGCCGACACTGCCCGAAGCCAGCCGCAAAACCTTTCTGCGCAACATCAGCGCGCAAACCCTGCTGTTCGCCCTGAAAGGCAGTGACGGCAGCATCCTCGATGCGCTGACTGCCGTGATGACGCCGACTGCGGCGCAACGTATGCGGGATGATCTGGACACGCTCGGTGCCGTGCCGGTCAGCACCATCGAGCAGGCGCAGGCCGAGGCTGGGGCCAGCCTGCGCCGGCTGGCCGCTGACGGCGCCATCCTGTTGCCCGAGGAAGCCGCTGCATGAGCACGCAGGACGACATCCGGCCGCCGCTGACCGCCTTCGAACAATGGGAAGTGGTTGAACTCGCCAGCTCCGCCGACAGCGCGGAGGCGCAGGCGGCCAGTCTGGAAGCCGAGTGCGCACGCCTGCGCCAGACGGCGCACGACGCAGGTTATGCCGAGGGGCTGGCCGCCGGGCGCGCCGATGCCGATGTCAGTGGTGCCCGCATCAAACAGCTGGCCGAAAGCTTCAGCCATACCCTCGACAATCTCGATTTCCGGCTGGCCGACATGGTGCTGGAACTGGCACTCGATGTCGCGCGTCAGGTGGTGGCCGGTGAACTGGCGGCACGGCCGGAACGCATTCTTGACGTGGTCAACCTGGCCTTGAAGCAGATGGCCGAAACCAGCCGCGAGGCGCGCTTGCTGCTCAATCCCGACGATGCCCTGCTGGTGCGCCCGTATCTGGATCAGGTGCTCGACCGTAACCGCCTGCGCATTGTGGAAGACGCACGCATCGTGCGCGGCGGCTGCCTGATCGAAACCTCGCAGGGTGATCTCGACGCGACCCTGCCCGCGCGCTGGCGGCAGGTGGTGCAGGTGCTGGGCAGCAATCAGGGCTGGATCGAGTAATGGACCGCACGGTTCAATTACGCGAATACCTGGCGGACTGCCGCCGCGCCGTGAGCTGGGCCACGCCCATCGCAAGCAGCGGCCGCTTGACCCGGGTGTCCGGGCTGGTGATGGAAGCGGTCGGCCTGCGTTTGCCGGTGGGCAGCCAGTGCCATATCCAGGTGCCCGGCGGACAGGCGATCGAAGCCGAAGTCGCCGGGTTTTCCGGTGATCGCCTGTTCATCATGCCCGCCACCGATATCTATGGCGTGATGCCCGGCGCGCGCGTGATTCCCTACAACCCCATGGCCGCGCAACCACCCCGGCTGGGGATGCGCTATATCCCGCGTCGCCGGGCACAGGACCGGGTGCGCCAGGTGCCGGTCGGTGATCGACTGCTGGGGCGCGTGCTGGATGGCGCGGGCCGGCCGCTGGACGGGCAGGGGCCGCTGACGCTGGAGCGCCGGGTGCCGCTGTACAGCCGCCCGATCAATCCGCTGGAACGTGCGCCGATCCGCCAGACACTCGACGTTGGCGTGCGTGCCATCAATGGCCTGCTGACGGTGGGACGCGGCCAGCGGCTGGGGCTGTTTGCCGGCAGCGGCGTGGGCAAAAGCGTGCTGCTGGGCATGATGGCGCGCATGACCGAAGCCGACGTCGTCGTCGTCGGTCTGATCGGCGAGCGTGGCCGCGAAGTGAAGGAATTCATCGACCGCATCCTCGGCGCCGAAGGCATGGCGCGTGCCGTCGTCGTTGCCGCTCCGGCTGATCATCCGCCCTTGATGCGGCTGAACGGCGCAGCCTATGCGATGTCGATCGCCGAATATTTCCGTGACGAAGGCAAGCACGTGCTGCTGATCATGGATTCGCTCACACGCTACGCCATGGCGCAGCGCGAAGTGGCGCTGGCGATTGGTGAGCCACCTGCCACCAAGGGCTATCCGCCATCGGTGTTTGCCAAACTGCCGCAACTGGCGGAACGGGCGGGCAATGGCCGCAGCGGCAGTGGCTCGATCACCGCGTTTTTCACCGTACTGATGGAAGGCGATGACCAGCAGGACCCCATCGCCGACGCCGCCCGCGCCATTCTCGACGGCCACATCGTGCTGAGCCGTGACCTGGCGGACGCCGGGCACTATCCGGCCATCGATATCGAAGCCTCGATCAGCCGGGCGCAACCCGATCTGCTGAGCGAAGACGTGCTGGAACGCACCCGGCGTTTCAAATATCTGTACTCGCGCTACATGCGCAGCCGCGACCTGCTGGCCGTGGGCGCCTATGTACCGGGCGCGGATCTGGTGCTCGACGAAGGCGTGCGCCTGTATCCCCGCATGCAGTCCTACCTGATGCAGGGCATCCGTGAACACACCTCGCTCGATGACGCGCGTCATGGACTGGACGGAGTGCTCGGATGAAGCCGTTTACGCTTGCGCGGGTATTGCAGCTGGCTGAACGGCGCAGTGAAACCCAGGTTCGCGAAGTCAAGTCCGCGCATGGTGTCTGGCTGCGTGCACGGGGTCGGCTGGTCCAGCTCACGGCCTTGCGCAATGCCCATATTGCCCACTTTGCCATCGAGTTGCGCAGCGGCGTCAGTGCCGCCCAGCTGCAGGAAAAAAACCGCCTGCAGGCGGCACAGGCAGACGAAATCCATGCCGCACAGGCGGCCATCGACACCGCCCATGCGGCGTGGCAGACACGGCTTGCCGAATGGCTGCGCCTGGAGCAGAAGGTCAAGGCGCTGCGCCTGCTGGAGCAGCGTTATCTGGCGCAGGTGGCCATCCAGCAGCGGCGGGTTGAACAGCGCCAGCATGACGAACTGGTCGAGCTGACCTATGCCGGACGCCGGGGCCGCTGATGCAGCTGCTTGAGCTCACACGCGAAGAACAGATTTTTCTGGCGACGCCGCAGTCGCGCGATGCGTTTCAGGCGCGCCTGACACAGCGCCTGGCGCTGACCTTGACGGCGCGTTTGCATACGCCCGTCAGCGCACGCGATGTGGATGCGCTCGCCGGTAGCGAGCCGCCCACCGCCCCACGCTGGCAGCCCGATAGCGCGCTGTCCACCATCTGGCTGACCTGTCGTCTGGGGGGACAGCGCGTGTCGGGGACCGCCCCGTTTGTGCCGCGCGATTTGCTGCACACGCTGGACGCGCTGCTGGCAGAAAGCTGGCTCGATGCGGCATCCGCTGCGTATTCCACCGGGCTTGCCTGGCAGCTGCAGATCCGCCAGCACAGCGCCGCGCTGCAACTGGCCTTGCCGGCCGAAGCGAGCGTGATGACACTCTGGGCGCGCGAGGTGCTCCGGCATGGCTGAGTACGCGCGGATATATCCCGTCATGGCGAGTCCAGTCATGGCGAACCCAGTCACGGAAAGCGTGGCGAAGCCATCCAGACTAGCGAAGCCATCCAGATCAGCGAAGCCCTCCGCAGCCATCACCGGCTGGCTGTTGCCGGGCGCGGCCTGGGCTGCGCCCGAAACCGCCACCAGTATCCTCACCGTCGTGGTCAGTCTGGGGCTGATCCTCGGCGGATTCGTCGTCGTGGCCTGGCTGGCGCGGCGCTATCTGCCGGGCATGCGCGTGCCGGGCGGGGTCAGGGTCATCGGCAGCACCATGGTCGGCGCACGCGAGCGCGTGGTGGTGGTCGAAATCGACAATACCCGGCTGGTGCTGGGTGTGGGCGGCGGGCAGGTGCGCCTGCTGCACAGCCTGCCCAAGCCGGTCGATCCTGTGGAGCCCATGCGATGACACGCGGACTGATTGTGCTGGCGCTGCTGCTGAGTCCGTCGCTGTTTGCCGCAGAAACCAGCGTGCCCTTGTTGAGCGTGACGCCGGGCGCGGGCGGGCAGGTCATCGGTGTGCCGGGCACCAGCCTCCCTTGGCTGCTGCTGTTTCCGTTTTTACCCGCCTTGCTGCTGGCATTCACCGCCTTTACCCGCATCGCCGTGGTGCTGTTCCTGCTGCGCCAGGGACTGGGCAGCGCCACTACACCGCCGAATCTGGTGTTGATGGGGCTGGCGCTGCTGCTGACGGTTTTCGTGATGTCGCCCGCGCTCAAAACCATCGATACCGAAGCGTATCAACCCTACCTCGCGGGCAGCCTTGAATTCAATGCCGCGGCCGAACGTGCCGCCGAGCCGCTCAAGACGTTCATGTTGCGGCAAACCCGGGCCGCCGATCTCGACCTGTTCATCGGCGACGATAAAAGTATCGACCCAAAACAAGTCGATAGCGTGCCGCTGGCGGCGCTGGCCCCGGCGTTTCTCACCAGCGAACTGAAAACCGCCTTCCAGATCGGCTTCATGGTCATCCTGCCGTTTCTGGTGATTGATCTGGTGGTGGCTGCCGTGCTGACGGCGCTGGGCATGATCATGTTGCCGCCGCACCTGGTTTCGTTGCCGCTGAAGCTGCTGCTGTTTGTGGCGGTGGACGGCTGGCATCTGCTGGTCGGCTCGCTGCTCGGCAGTTTCTGATAAAAGGCTCGTATCTGTTGAATTTTCCAGAACCCATTTCCTGTTCGTCGTTGCGAGGCGAAGCCGAAGCAATCCAGTGTGCGTACCGAGGCGAAGCCGAAGCAATCCAGTGTGCGTACCGAGGCGAAGCCGAAGTAATCCACTGTGCGTGCCGGAGCGACTGGATTGCTTCGCGCTGCTCGCAAAGACGGGCTATATGTAACGCAACCTGGAAACCTCAATAATGGAAGCGGTGGCACGCGATGCTCTCTGGTTGCTGGTGCAGGTCGGCGCACCGCTGCTGCTGGCGGCGCTGGCGGTGGCCGTGCTCATCAGCCTGTTCCAGGCCGCCACCCAGATACTCGAACCGACGCTGGCTTTTGTGCCCAAGCTGGTGATCGTCATCGTAGTTCTGGTGCTGCTCGGCAGCTGGATGGGCAGTCAGCTGGTCGAGTTCGCGCGTGACATGCTGACCGGCTTTCCCGGCCTCATCGAATAAATCCCGCCTGCCATGCCGCTGGCCGAATCCACCCTGTTGACGGCGCTGCTGGTCCTGGCGCGAGTGGGCGGCTGGCTCATGTTCGATCCATTGTCGCGTCGTCTGCCGCGCAGCCTGCGGCTGATCCTGGCAGCCGCGCTCGCTGCCGCGTTAACGCCGTCGGTGTTGCAGACTGCCGCGCCGCCGCTCGGCCTCGGGATGCCGCTGTTGCTGGCGTTGGCGCTGGAGTGTGTCTGGGGCGCCGCGCTGGCGCTGTGCGTGTGGCTGATATTTGCCGCCGTCGAAGCCGTTCTGGTCTGGACCGGGCATACCGCCACCGGCGGATTATTGCTGCTGACTGATGAGCAGGCCTACGCCGCCGATGCGCCCTGGCGTGCGCTCGCGGGCTGGCTGGCCGCCATGGCCTTTCTCGTCGCCGACGGGCATCTGCTGGTCGTCAATGCCTTGCGCGAAAGTTTCATCGCCATGCCGCTGGCCACCTGGCCTGCAGAAGCCGGGCTGCGCCAGCTGGCAGAATCAGCCAGCTGGCTGTTTGCCGTGGGGGTGCAACTGGCCTTGCCGCTGCTGGCGCTGGCGCTGTTGATCCAGCTGGCCCTCGCGCTGGTGGCGCGTACCGTGCCGGGGCTGGATTTTTTTGCTGCCGGATTGACGCTGGCGTCGCTCGGCCTGCTGGCGGCGTGGATCGCGGTCGTGCCGCTGGTCACCCTGGTTGTGCAAGCGGGACTCGACCAGTTGGTAAGGTGGTGGTCGCTGCTGTGACGTGCAGCAGGCCCGTGTGGTCGTTGCTTGACCGGCTGACATGCGCCGTATCAATACGGTGTAAGCCCCCGGCGCATGACCCCCGTGTTCAGGTGTCCGCCAAAGCCGCTGCCAGCGCGGCCTCGTCGATGGGGTAGGCGAACACGGCATGGATGGGAAACAAGGCCAGCAGCTTGTCGATGTGTTCCGCTTCACGCGGGTGGATGAACACGATGGTTTTCGCCTGCGGCGCCTGGCATTGCAGCGTACGCAGCGTCACGTCGAGATTGGAAACGTTCGCCCCCGCGTAATTGTTGCCCCAGCCGTAAATGAACTCCCCCACGAAAAAATCCGGCGGCTGCTTCTGAATCGCGCGATGCAGATTGCGCGCCGTGGTGTAGCGTTCCGCTGCCAGGCCGAGCCGCTGGTACAGCGCGCCGAGGTCGGGGTGAAAGGGCGATTCGATCAGGGAGAAAAGGGTTTTCATACGGTGCAAGTTTACAGGCGGGACACGCGGGGCTGCATCAGACAGCGTAGGACGTAGCGCTTGACGACGCCCGCGCCATAACCAAAATGCAATCATTGTGGTTCTTAGGCTCAATCCCTTGGGCCGGGATTCTGGCTGGCACAATGCGTGGGCAACTTGACATGATCCAACCTCCAAAAGAAACTCGACGCCGACCCCTTGATTACTGTGTGATCGCCCTCTCCCGGAAGGAACCTCTGCATGCAACTGATCGGTCGCTACCACAATGCTGGCTTCGAGGCGATGGCGGATGGCGTCATGGATTTCTTTGAGCGGCGACACGATCTGCAGCGGCCGGGCGTTGCCTTCGGCTCCGGCGGCCGTGACGCAGAGCCCGCCAAGGTATCGACGGACATCAGCCTCGTGGCGTTCAGCCGAACGGATCCCGAGGCCTTCGCGCTTGCCGATTTGATCGTGCGAGGTGTCTCGGCAGGCTTGGAGCGCTACCTGCAGGAGCGGCCGCTGTTCCGACAGGTCTGCCCGGAGCAGGCGCTGTTTGTGATGCCGTTGTTTAACCTGCAGCGTTACGCGCCTGGCGAGGGCTTCCGTCAGTGGCATTGCGACTGGACGATCAGCGACGAAGTCACCGAGCCGATGCATCGCGTGCTGGCCTGGATTCTCTACTGCAATTCGGTCGACGAGGCCGGCACCGAATTCCACTGGCAACAGCATCACGAAGTGGCGGAGCGGGGCAAACTGCTGATCTTTCCCGCCTCGCCCTCACACATCCATCGTGGCCGGGTGAATCACGAGACCAGCAAGACCATCGCCACGGGCTGGATCAATGCGGGGTCGCGTGAAGGTTTCATGGGGCGTCTGGCTCGCGACTGAGGCTGAGATGCCAGAAAAATTATTTTTAAATCAATTTTGCGATCGATGAGATATGTGAGCCAGTTGCCCCATGAACCGCCCCGGTTTTCGTGGAGGCCATTTGGTTTAAGTACAGGCCGTTGACTCGGCCTGTTCGACGAGTTGCCGGTAGTAGTTTGCCTCAGCTTCTG
>JAJXUA010000082.1 GCA_021783275.1 Pseudomonadota bacterium | reverse complement strand
GGCGTGTTCGACATTGCCGAGCAGCAGCCAGCCGCCAATCAGCGTAACGAGCGCAATCCCCATCACCACCGGGACAAACACCGCGCTGACCCGATCCACCAGACGCTGGATCGGCGCCTTGCCCGCCTGCGCGTGTTCGACCAGGCGGATGATGCGCGCCAGCGCCGTTTCGGCACCCACGGCCGTCACCTGTGCCAGCATCACGCCATGGGTGTTGATCGCGCCGCCGGTCAGCGGGTCGCCCACCTCTTTGTCCAGCGGCAGAGATTCGCCCGTGAGCAGGGATTCGTCCACCTGACTGCTGCCTTCGGTCACCCGGGCATCGAGCGGGATGCGCTCGCCCGGACGAATGACAAGGGTGTCGCCGACGCGGATCGCTGCGATCGGCAAATCGCGGTCCACGCCGTCGGTGCGTACCCGCGCGGTGGTGGGGCGCAATGCGTGCAGCGCGCGGATGGCTTCGGTGGTCTGGCGTTTGGCACGCGCTTCCAGCCATTTGCCGAGCAGCACCAGACTGATGACCACGGCTGACGCCTCGAAATACAGATGCGGGCCGGATGAATGGGATCCGGCTGCGGTCAGCAGCAAATACACCGACAGGCCATACGCCGCGCTGGTGCCCACCGCCACCAGCAGGTCCATATTGCCGCTGCCTGCGCGCAGGGCTTTCCAGCCTGCGCGATAAAACCGCGCGCCCAGCCAGAACTGCACCGGCGTGGCCAGCAGCCATTGCAGCCAGCCTGGCAACAGAATATGCGCGCCCACCAGCGTGCCGAACATCGGAAGCACCAGCGGCAGAGACAGCGCAATGGCGAGCGCCACCGGCCACCATTCGGGCAGGCGGGGTCTGGAGGGGGCGGGCTGATCGTCGTCTTGCGGCAGCGCTGCGCTGAATCCGGTTTTTTCGACTGCGGCCATCAGCGTGGCGACCGAGGTCCCGCGTGTCACCGTCAGCGTGGCCTGTTCAGTCGCCAGATTGACGCGGGCTTCCACGACGCCGTCCGTCTGGTTCAGGGATTTTTCCAGCCGCGTGGAACAACTGGCGCAGGTCATGCCCGAAATCGCCAGCGTCACCGTGTCGGTCGGCAGGGAAAATCCTGTTTCCTCGATCACACGGCGCAGCGAGGCGAGGTCGGTCTCTCCGCTGACCGTGGCGGTTTCGGTCGCCAGATTGACGCTGGCCGTCACCACGCCCGGCAGGCGTTGCAGGGCTTTTTCTATGCGTGTGGCACAACTGCTGCAGGTCATGCCTTGAATCGGGAGCGTATAGGTCGAGGTCATCTGGAACTCCGATGTCTGGGTAGAGGTAGCCACCCTAAACCTTGCCATCATGGGAGGGTCAAGCCTTTTTTACAAGCACTGTCCTTATTGACAAGCACACTGGCATGAGCAAGTTGTGTGCGGCGATTTGTCGCATCGTGCACCCAGCGCGGTGTTATATGCTGGCCTGAAAATCCAATCTGAAAATGCGGAGGCAAACCCATGGATCAAATCCGGACAGGCATGGCCGTGCTGGGCTGCGTCGTGCTGCTAGCGGGCGGACCCGTGCATGCGGCGCACGGCCCGGAGCATGGCAAGCCGGCCAAGCCTGCGGTGGCAGTGGGCGTCAGCCTGGACCGCGACGGACAGCTCTGGCTGGCGCGGGTGGAAGGCCGCCGGCTGCTGGTTTCAAAGTCGTCTGACCAGGGACAGACTTTTTCCGCGCCGGTTCAGATTGTGGCCGATGAAGCTATCGCGGCTGACGGTGAAAACCGCCCCAATATTGCCGTGGCTGCGAACGGCACGGTGCTGCTGAGTTGGACCCAGACGCTGCCGCAGAACTACGCGGGCAATATCCGTTTTGCACGTTCGGTGGATGGCGGCAAAACCTTTAGCAGCCCGGTGACCCTGAATGACGATGGTCGCGAGACGGGACATCGCTTCGATTCCATGACCACCGACGGTCAGGGCCGGGTGGCCGTGGTCTGGCTCGATGCGCGCGACCGCGATGCGTTCCGCCTGAAGCACGGTGCGAGCGGGTCTGCTCCCACCTTTGCGGGGCTGTCGCTGTATTCCGCCCATTCGCCGGACAACGGCGCCCACTTCAAACCCAACCAGCGTGTCGCCCTGCATACCTGCGAGTGCTGCCGCGTCGCCACCACCTGGTCGGACCGCGGCCCGGTGGCGTTCTGGCGGCAGCTTTTTGACACGCATACCCGCGACTTCGCGCTGGCGCATCTGGATAGCGGCACGGTAGAGCGGGCGACCGACGACGAATGGAAAATCAGCGCCTGTCCGCATCACGGCGGCAGCATCGCCGCCGACGGACTCGGCACTTTGCACCAGGTGTGGTTCACCGGCGGCAGCGCCCGGCAGGGACTGTTTTACCAGCGCACTGCGGGCAAGACGCCTACCGCCCCCCTGGCTTTTGGCAACGCCGCCCGACAGGCGGGCCATCCCGCCGTCGCCGCGTCGGGCAAACTGGTGTTGCTGACCTGGCGTGAATTCAATGGCACGGCGTACACCGCGCACGTCATGCGTTCCGACGACAGCGGGCTGACCTGGCGTGCGCCAATGCAACTGGCCGAGGCTGCAAACGCTGCGGATTACCCGCTTCCGCTGACCGACGGCACGCGTGCGCTGGTGGTGTGGAACGCACTGGCCGAAGGGCTGCGTGTCCTGCCGGTGGCATCCGGAGTCACGCAATGAACCCGCTGTGGAAAGGACTGTTGCTGCTGGCGATTGCGTCGGCACCGGTACAGGCGGCCGGGCCGCAGCTTTTCAAGCCGGACAGTCTCGCCGCGATCCAGCAAAAATATGCCGGGCGGCCTTTCATCCTGAGTATGTGGTCGGCGGATGGTTGTAGTCACTGCATTACCGAACTGACTATGCTGGGCAAGGTGGCCGCTGAATTGAACGCGCACGGCAAGGCCGCGCAGGGCGCCGCAAACCCGCCGGAAAAGTTGCCGCTGGTGCTGGTCGCCACCGACACGCCCGGATTCTCAGGCCCGATCCGGCAAACCCTCAAGCGTCTGGGTCTGGCGCGGATGGACAGCTGGGTGTTCGATGACGGCATTCCCGAACGCTTGCGCCATGTGATCGATCCGTCCTGGTATGGCGAACTGCCGCGTACGTATTTGTATGACGCGCAGCATCAGCGCATCACCGTGGTGGGCGTGATGAGCGAACACAAACTCAAAGCCTGGCTGAAGCAGCAGGCGATTGCGTTTTAGCGCTGCGTCACCCGGCATGACACGTGACAGCGGCGGCATGGCGGCAATCAGCACGCAACAGGGAGGGAGGATGCAATGGGGTGCGGATTCCCTGCCGTTTACCCGGGCCGGATCGGGTGATCTCGCATGAATGCGGGCCAGGTTGCCGGACTGATACTGGTGGGCGCGGCGCATCTGGCATTGCTTGCGGGGTTGATGCAGCAACGTCTGATTCCGGTGCCGGACAAGGTCGAGACGCTGTTTGTTGACTTCATTGCCCCGCCGGTTGTGCCGCCGCGCGAACCGCCCCGACCGAAGCCGCCTCCGCCGAAAAAGCACGAACCGGTGCCACTGCGTCCACCGGACCCGCACCCCCATCTGGTGGTTGAAGCACCGGCTGCACCCGCCGATTTTGTGATGCCCGCGCCCCAGCCCGTACCCGTGGCCGAGCCGCAACCTGCGCCTGCGCCACCCGCCCGGGTGGTGGGGGCGCTCACCCTGTCCGGCGAGCTGGCGCTGGTGTGCCCGTCGCGCACTGCGCCTGCCTACCCCGCGCTTTCGCGGCGTCTGCGCGAGAGTGGCACCGTCGTGCTGCGGGTTGAGCTGGCAACCGATGGCCGAGTCGATGCGGCGCGTATTGTGGACAGCAGCGGCTATCCACGGCTGGATGCCGCCGCGCTCGCCGCCGTGAGGCACTGGCGCTGCAATCCGCCTGAACGCGACGGTCAGCCGGTGCGGGCCATCGCGATGCAGCCTTTTCAATTCAATCTCGAATGATCCCGGGCAGCAGAAACGCGGCCAGATCGGGTGCGTAGTTTTGATAACCGGCAATTGAAAACAAATAAGGAATCACCATGCAAGCTGAACTGGGCTTTGCCCACTTTCTGTCACAAACCGACACGCTGGGGCGCGTGGTATTGCTGTGCCTGCTCGCCCTGTCGATAGCGACCTGGTACCTGATCGTGACCAAGGCTGCGGCCAATGTCATGGCCGCGCGACGTGCCGATGCGTTTCTCCGGCAATTCTGGGCGGCGGATTCGCTGGAAGCGGTACGCGCCACGCTGCACCGCCATCCCGCTGACAGCGCCTTTGCCGAACTGGCGCGTGATGCACTGGAAGCGTCGGGCGATTCCGAAAAGCACGGGATGCAGAAGCTGGCTGCCGCAGGGGGGCTCGGCGAGTTTCTCACCCGGCTGTTGCGAAACGGGATCGATCAGGAAGCGGCACGCGTGGAACACGGCCTCACCCTGCTGGCCTCTGCCGGATCGGCTTCGCCTTATATCGGTCTGTTTGGCACGGTGTGGGGGATCTATCACGCGCTGGTGGCGATCGGGCTGTCGGGGCAGGGCACGCTCGACAAGGTGTCCGGCCCGGTGGGCGAAGCGCTCATCATGACTGCGCTGGGGCTGGCGGTCGCGATTCCCGCCGTGCTCGCGTTCAACGCTTTCAGCCGTCGCAACCGCATCTGGCTGGCCAGGCTGGATGCCTTTGCGCATGATGTGTATGCGGTGATTACGGTGGGTGAAAAGGCCAACAGTTCGGCGGGCGAGCGCGCTCCTCAAGCCGCGAGAAAGGACTGATCATGGCGATGGGAAGTTTTGATCCGCGCAAAAGCCAGCCAATGGCCGAAATCAACGTGGTGCCGCTGGTGGACGTGATGCTGGTGTTGCTGGTGATTTTCATCATCACCGCGCCGCTGCTCACGCATTCGGTGAAGATCGATCTGCCCAAGGCCAGCAGCACGCCCAATATCACGCAGCCCGAGCACATTGAATTCGGCATCCGCGAAGGCGGTGCGCTGTACTGGAACGGCGCGACGGTGACGCTGCAAGAACTGGATGCGCGATTTGGCGCTGCTGCGAAGCAAACGCCCCAGCCCGAGTTGCACCTACGCGCGGATCGTCATGCCCATTACGAATCAGTGGCCAAAGTGATGGCGGCGGCGGCGAGGGCGGGGCTGGTGAAAATAGGTTTTGTCACCGAGCCCGGGGAGCGCTGAACTTTTGCTTCAGGGCCTGCGCGGCAGCAGTACCCACATCCGTCCGCGCTGTTTCATCCGGCCTGCCAGTTCACCCGCCGCATTGCCAAACCCCCAGAAATAATCGGCACGCACGCCGCCGCGTATCGCACCGCCGGTGTCCTGCGCCATCACCAGACGGTTCAGTGGCTCGGTGCTGTTAGGCTGGGTGGTCGATAGAAAAACCGGCACGCCGAGCGGAATGAAACGCGGATCCACCGCGATGGAACGCTCGCCGGTGAGGGGCACGCCGAGCGCACCAATCGGCCCCGCTGTATTGGCGGGCAGCTCACGGAAAAACACATAACTGGGGTTGGCCGCCAGCAGGTCATTCAGTTTGTCCGGATTGTTGATGCCCCAGGTCTTGATGTTCTGCATCGACACCTGATCGAGTGTGAGCTCACCCCGTTCGGCCAGCAATTTGCCGATGGACTTGTAGGGATGGCCGTTCTGGTTGGCGTAGCCCACGCGCAGGTGCGATCCGTCGGGTAGCTCGATGCGGCCCGACCCCTGGATTTGCAGGAAAAAAAGCTCGACCGCATCGTTGGCCCAGGCGATGGGCACACCCTTGAAACCCGGCGCGTCGATTTCCTTGCGCGCGGCATAGGGCACCACCTTGTTGCCCACCAGCTTGCCGCGCAGCCGGACATTTTTCAGTTCGGGATGAATACTGGCCAGATCGACGGTAATCAGATCATCGGGCACGGCGTAGAGCGGAAAACGCGCGAGTTCGGTGCGTACCCGGTCGCCTTTCAACAGGGGCTCGTAGTAGCCGGTCACCAGCCCATCGGCACTGCCATCTTCCTGGCTGGCTTGCCAAGGCTGGAAATACTGCTGGAAAAAGGCGCGTGCAGTTTCGTCATCCGGCACCGGTCTGGCAACGGCATCCGCACACAGTGCTTGCCAGTCGGCCTGTTTGCCCAGCGCAACACAGCTTTGCAGCAAGGCTGGCCAGGCTGCACTGACGGGATCGGTTTTCCAGCTGGCAGGCAGATCCGACCAGTCGGCCGCTTTGAGCGCAGGCCAGACGGGAGCCGGTGCAACCGGCGGGGCGGGCTCAGCCCCCGGCGTTTGCGGAATCGGCGTGGCAGCGGGTGGGGAGGGGGTCGTCGGCGGCGCAGACGGGCGCGTCGCACAGGCTGACAGCATCAGCGCCAGCAGGCTTGCAGAAAAGCAGCGGGCGGGCAAAGATGCGGCGGCACGCCGGGTACGATGAAAAAAAGCCAATGAGAGGGCCATCACATGCAGGGTTTGAGCTGGTTGTTGCTGGAAGCCGGGATTGCGCTGGGGCTGCTGCTGTTCATCGTGTGGTGGACGATGAAAAAATGAAACGCCTGTTTGCCATGCACACACCTGACGATCAATGCAGCACCCGCGGCATCGACAGCGTGAACGGCGCGATGTCCGCATCGAATTTGTTGCCGTCTTCGGCCACCATCTGATAGCTGCCGCGCATCGTGCCCACTGGCGTCGCCATCGCGGTGCCGCTGGTGTATTCGAAGCTTTCACCCGGCCGCAGCAGCGGCTGTTCGCCGACCACGCCCAGGCCTTTGACTTCCTGTGTCACGTTTTCCGCATCGGTAATGATCCAGTGGCGCGAAATCAGCTGCGCGGCCACGGTACCGGTGTTGGCAATGGTGATGGTGTAGGCGAATACGTAGCGGTCGGCCGACGGATCGCTCTGGTCGGACAGATAGGCCGTATTGACGTTGATACTGATGTGATATTTCTTGCCTTCAGCCACGGGATTGCTCGACGGAATGGAATGGCGGCAGTGTAACGCAATGGCGTGGCGGACTTAAGCTAAAATGTGCGGGTTTCCCCAAAATCCCCGGAGCTTCCCATGACCTTCCGCATCGCCCCCTCGATCCTTTCCGCCAACTTCGCGCGCCTCGGCGACGAAGTCGATAACGTCCTCAAGGCCGGCGCCGACATCGTCCACTTCGACGTGATGGACAACCACTACGTCCCCAACCTCACCATCGGCCCCTTGGTGTGCGAAGCGCTGCGCAAACACGGCGTGACCGCGCCGATCGACGTGCATTTGATGGTCAAGCCGGTTGATCGCATCATCCCCGACTTCGCCAAGGCCGGCGCGACCTACATCACCTTCCACCCCGAAGCGTCCGAGCACATCGACCGCACCATCGCGATGATCCGCGAACATGGCTGCAAGCCCGGTCTGGTGTTCAACCCCGCGACGCCGCTCGATGCGCTCGAATACACGCTCGACAAGATCGACATGGTGCTGTTGATGAGCGTGAACCCCGGTTTCGGCGGCCAGAAATTCATCCCCTACGTGCTCGATAAAGCGCGCAAAGTCCGCAAGATGATCGACGAGCGTGGTCTGAACGTGAACATCGAAATCGACGGCGGCGTCGGCCCGGCGAATATCGCCGAAGTCGCGGCTGCGGGTGTCGATACCTTCGTCGCCGGTTCGGCGATCTTCGGCGCGGCCAAGGACACCGACCCGAACCGCTATGACACGGTCGTCGGCGCGATGCGTGCGGAGTTGGCAAAAGCCGCCGCCTGACGGCGCAGTGAGGAGTGAGGCGTCAGGCGCGAGGGGCGACCCCGCGCGGTCTCCCGCCTTACACCTGACTCCTACACCTCCCTGAAAAAATGAACTTCCCCCTCCCCATCAAAGCCGTCGTCATCGACCTCGACGGCACCCTCCTCAACACCGCGCCCGACCTCGCGCACGCCGCTGAACTGATGATGGCTGACCTCGGGCTGCCATGTCCGAGCCTCGCCACCATCGCCACCTACATCGGCAACGGTGTGTCGCGTCTGGTCAAGCGCGTGCTCACCGGCGAGATGGACGCCGAGCCCGACGCGGCCTTGTTCGAGCGCGCCATCGCGCTGTATCAGAAGCACTACGGCGAACACGTCTCGCTGCATTCGCGGCCGTACGACGGCGTGCTCGAAGGGCTCGACGCCTTCAAGACGATGGGCGTGCACGTCGCGTGCATCACCAACAAAGCCGCTGCGTTCACCCATCCTTTGTTGAAAGACACTGGACTCTTCGATTATTTCGAGCTGATTCTGTCCGGCGACAGTCTTCCCAAGCGCAAGC
This sequence comes from Pseudomonadota bacterium, assembly GCA_021783275.1. Lineage (GTDB taxonomy): Bacteria > Pseudomonadota > Gammaproteobacteria > Burkholderiales > Thiobacillaceae > Thiobacillus. Next base: position 1,821 of record JAJXUA010000082.1, on the reverse strand, counting down.
CCGACCCGTTGCCGTTGCTGCACGCGTGCGAGTTTTTCAAAGTTCAGCCGTCCGAGTTGCTCTTGATCGGCGACTCGTTGAACGACACCCAGGCCGCGCGCGCCGCCGGTTCGCCGGTGTTCTGCGTGCCCTACGGCTACAACCGGGGGCGTCCGGTCAGCGAGTTGGATCTGGATGCCGTCGTGCCGACCTTGGCCGAGGCGGCGAAGCTGGTGGTGAAAAAATCGTGAGGCGTGAGGCGTTAAGCGTGAGGCGTAGCGAGCGATGGTGACGCAGGTCACGCATCGTCGCGTGGCGCAAGTGCGCCTCACCCCTCACGCCTCACCCCTCACGCAAACATGATCGAACAAGACTTCAACACCCTCGCCCGCGAGGGCTACAACCGCATCCCGCTGGTGCGCGAACTGCCGGGCGACCTCGAAACGCCGCTGTCGGTGTATCTCAAGCTCGCCAACGCGCCCTACACCTACCTGCTCGAATCCGTCGTCGGCGGCGAGCGCTTCGGGCGTTTTTCCTTCATCGGCCTGCCCGCGCGCACCGTCATCCGCGTCCGCGCGCACGTGCTCACGGTCGAGACCGACGGTGCGGTCGTCGAAGAACACAACCTCGACGACCCACTCGCCTTCATCGCCGACTTCCAGGCGCGTTTCAAGGCCGCGCCGGTCGCCGGGCTGCCGCGTTTCACCGGCGGGCTCGCGGGCTATTTCGGCTACGAAACAATCCGCTACATCGAAAAGCGCTTGGCCGATGTGAGGAAACCCGACGCAATCCACACGCCGGACATCTTGCTCATGCTCACCGAAGAGCTGGCCGTGTTCGACAACCTCGCGGGCAAGCTCTACCTCGTCACCCACGCCGACCCGATGCAAAGCGAGGCGTACACCAATGGCTGCCTGCGCCTCGCCGAACTCGCCGAGCAACTCAACGCGCCCATCGAACTGCCGCCCGAACCGCTTCTCTCCGCCGCCGACCCAGTTTCCGAATTCGGCGAGGCCGAATTCAAGGCCGCCGTGCAAAAAGCCAAGGACTACATCGCGGCGGGCGACATCATGCAGGTGGTGCTCTCGCAGCGCATGGCGCGCCCGTTCGAAGCGAGCCCGCTCTCGTTGTACCGCGCCCTGCGCAGCCTGAACCCCTCGCCGTACATGTTCTTCTACGACTTCGGCGGCTTCCACGTCGTCGGCTCGTCGCCCGAAATTCTGGTGCGGCTCGAAGGCGACACCGTCACGCTGCGCCCCATCGCCGGAACCCGCCCGCGCGGCCTCACCCGCGAAGACGACGCGCGCCTCGCCGACGAGCTGATGAACGACCCGAAAGAGCTGGCCGAACACCTGCAACTGCTCGACCTCGGCCGCAACGACACCGGCCGCGTCGCCGTCACCGGCTCTGTCCGCGTCACCGAAAAAATGCTCATCGAGCGTTACTCGCACGTCATGCACATCGTCTCCAACGTTGAGGGCAAGTTGAAGCCCGATTTGAGCGCGATCGATGTCTTGCGCGCGAGCTTCCCAGCTGGCACCGTCTCGGGTGCCGCCAAAGTCCGCGCGATGGAAATCATCGACGAGCTGGAGCCGACCAAACGCGGCGTCTACGCGGGTGCAGTCGGCTATCTCGGCTTCACCGGCGACATGGACCTGGCCATCGCGATCCGCACGGCGGTCGTCAAGGACGGCATGCTCTACGCACAGGCCGGCGCAGGCATCGTCGCCGACTCAATCCCCGAGAACGAATGGCTGGAAACGCTGAACAAGGCACGCGCCGTCGTGCGCGCGGCGGAGTTGGTGCATACGACTCCACACGGGCTTTAGCCCGTAGTGGATC
>JAJXUA010000081.1 GCA_021783275.1 Pseudomonadota bacterium | reverse complement strand
GCCTGAGCTCGGTTATCAGCCGACCAACCAGTATCTGCCGCCGCGCCGCGCCCCAGCCATTCCGGTTGACGGCAAACCGAAAGGTGGCTTGAAAGAAAGCATCAAGCAATTTACCAACAGGCTGGTTCGTCGCTAATCCCGTTCAGCGGCCCAGGATTCACCATGCATCCCGCTTTTTGGCCTCGCCGAAACGCAGGATGCCGATTTGAGTAGGTACACCATGCATCCAGCATTTTCTGTCATTTTTTTCACCGTTGCGTCAGGCGCAGGCTTCGGTTTGTTCTCGCTGCTGTTCATCGCCGACACCTTCAAACTCGGCGGCGGGTTCGAATCCTTGCAAATTGTTCTGGGCGGGATCATGGCGCTGGCCCTGATCGTATTGGGTCTGCTTTCATCGACCTTCCACCTCGCCAACCCCAAGAACGCCTGGCGCGCGTTTTCACGCTTCCGCACTTCGTGGCTGTCGCGCGAAGGCGTGTTCGCAGTCGTATTCATGCCGCTGGCATTGATTTATCTCGCCGCTGTCTGGTTTGACGCGCCCGTGTGGCTGCGCGAACTGTCGGGTCTTCTGTCGGCTGTCATGGCCTGGATCACCATTTTTTCAACCGGCATGATTTATGGCTGCCTCAAAACCATCCGCCAGTGGAATTCGCCGCTCGTTCCCGCCAACTATCTGGCGCTGGGCTATGCCACCGGCAGCTTGCTGCTGCTGCTGGGTGCCGTGATCGCGGGTCTGGACACCCTGCCGTATATCGCCCTGTCTGCATTGATTGTTTCGGTGGCGGCGGTGCTGAAGGCGATTTATTACTTCTGGATACACAGTCCCGGCCTCGGGCCCACGATCAACACCGCGACCGGTCTCACCCGCGCCAAGGTCAAGCTGCTCGACACCGGGCACACTCACGGCACCTTCCTGACGCAGGAATTCGGCTTTGTGATTGCGCGCCAGAAAGCCGGATTCCTGAAGGTCATCGTGTTCATCCTGGGCTTCATCCTGCCGGGCCTGATGATGTTCTGGATTTTCGGCCAGCAGGGTGGCGCCGTCGCAGCGATGGTTGCCGTGATCGCAGGGCTTGCCGGAACAGCGGTTGAGCGCTGGCTGTTCTTCGCCGAGGCGCGTCACGTCGTGAACCTGTACCACGGGGCGCAGCGCTGCTAAGGGTGGATTGGCACACGCTGCGCTTTTCTGTATATTAGAAAACTCTAATTATTACTGGAGGATGTCATCCATGTTCGGACTATCAGGTTTCAAGGAAGTCGATTCTGGCTATGTCACCGAGCTGGCTGCCCAAGGTGCGCGGCTGATTGATGTGCGTACCGAGGCCGAGGTCGCCCAGGGCGTCATCGATGGAGCGATCCACATCCCCCTGCACCTGCTGCCCTTGCGCGCGGCCGATATTCCACAGGATGCGCCGGTCGTGATCTATTGCCGTTCCGGCGCGCGGTCGGCGCAGGCTTGCGCATTCATGGCCTCCAAAGGCTATGACAACATGCATAACCTGTCCGGCGGCATCATGGCCTGGGCGCGTTCGGGCCACGCTTTGAGCGCAGCCCGCTAATCTTCCGTTTTTTTGATGACCCCCCGCGTTCCCCGGTTTTTTCTTGCCTGGCGGGTTTTTCGGTTGCAATAGGGGAACTTCTGGTTTATGTTACCGCAGCGTTTTTATCCATACTGATTCAACGATTTAATGTTAGGAGAGACACCCAATGAATTTCGATAAAGAACTTGATGCACGTGGCCTGAATTGCCCCCTGCCTATTCTGCGCGCCAAGAAAGCCCTGGCAGACGTGGGGAGCGGCCAGGTACTCAAAATCCTGTCCACCGACCCGGGCTCCGTCAAGGATTTCGCCGCATTCGCCAAGCAGACAGGCAATGAACTCCTGTCCACTGCCGAAGCGGGTGGTGAATTCACCTTCTTCATGAAGAAAAAGTAAGCCGCCAAACGCCGCCTGACCGAGCTTCAATGCTCAATCAGGCGGCGTTCACTTTACAAACCACCGGAACAGGAGAGAGAGCATGGAACAAAAAAAAATGGCGATCATCGCCACCAAAGGCACACTGGACTGGGCGTACCCGCCCTTCATCCTGGCATCGACCGCCGCTGCACTCGGCTACGAAACCCAGATCTTTTTCACCTTCTACGGCCTGCAACTGGTGCGCAAGGATGTCTCCGGCCTGAAAGTCAGCCCGCTCGGCAACCCCGGCATGCCGATGAAAATGCCGTTTGGCCCCAAATGGTTCAAAGACATCAACTGGAACATCCCCAATGCCGTCCAGGCACTGGTTCCCGGTTATGAAAACGTCGCCACCGGCCTCATGAAAATGACCATCGCCAACTGCGGCGTCGCCACCATCAGCGACCTGCGCAGCCTGTGTCAGGAAGCCGATGTCAAATTCCTGGCCTGCCAGATGACCGTCGAATTGTTCGGTTTCGAACACAGCGATTTCATCGACGGCATGGATTACGTCGGCGCGGCCAGCTTCTTCGAGTTTGCCGGTGAGACGGATATCTGCCTCTTTATTTAAGCCAGATACCGCCGTTAAGAAAGGAGCCAAGCGTCTGGCTCCTTTTTTTGTGACTTTAGTACCACAGACAGCCTAGGTTGATTAATAAAAGAACCATGCCAGCTTGTCTGAAACGCCTGCCAAGCGTAGCCTGCGGGTCAGCAGTCCCACAACCTGAATATGTAGTTTTTTTGCTCCAAGGAGATCACCAATGAAATTCACCCAAGTTTTTGCCCTGATGGCGCTGGCCGGTCTGGCCGGTAGCGCATACGCCACCAATGGTTATTTTTCGCACGGCTATGGCATGAAAGCCAAGGGCATGGCGGGCGTCTCGACGACCAATACCGAAGATGCCTTCGGCGGAGCTAATAATCCGGCAGCAATGGCGTTTGCGGGCAACCGTATTGATCTGGGCGCGGATTTGTTCAGCCCGATTCGTGAGGCATCCAATACAGGTGCTTTTGGTCCCGGGACGGTGACTTCGGAGAGCGACTCGGAATATTTCCTGATTCCTGAGTTTGGCTACAACCACATGATGAACGCCAATTTGTCTCTGGGTGTGACTGTGTATGGTAACGGTGGAATGAATACGGATTATCCAGCTTTGCCCGGCTTTGGCGGCGCTAATCTGCTGGGTGGTTCGGGCAGCCTCGGGGTTGATCTGACACAACTCATTGTGGCCCCCACGCTGGCTTACAAAGTCGCGCCGGATCATTCGATTGGTATTGCGCCCTTGCTGGGCTACCAGCGCTTTGCTGCGACCGGCCTTCAAGGCATTGCAGGTTTTTCTACTTCACCGGGTAACGTGTCCGAAAACGGGCATGACAGCTCGTTTGGCTACGGGGTGCGTGTAGGCTATCTCGGTAAAATCACTCCTACGGTCACCATCGGTGCAGCGTATGCGTCGAAAATGGACTTCGAAGAATTCGACAAATATTCCGGTCTCTTTGCGGAACAGGGTGATTTTGATATCCCGGAAAACTACAACCTCGGCGTGGCCTGGCAGGCGACACCCGCGGTCAAACTGGCCGTTGACTATCAGCGTATCAGCTACAGCGGTGTAGACTCTGTAGGGGGTGCAGTACTGCCGAATTTCTTTAATGGATTGGGTGCAAGTAATGGTCCGGGCTTCGGCTGGGATGACATGGATATCTGGAAACTGGGGATGGAATACAAGTACAGCCCCAGCCTGACGCTGCGCGCTGGCTATAGCCGTACCGATAGCCCAATTGAAAGTGGTAACTGCGCGAGTAATACAAATTGTGCAGAGGTTACACTGAATATTCTTGCACCTGCTGTCATCGAAGAGCATGTCACGTTGGGCCTTACCTATACGCTTGCTTCAGGCAATGAGGTGACAATGTCCTACATGCATGCATTCGGCAATGATGTCAGCGGTGTACGTCCTCCGGCGTTTGGTGGTGGTGTGGATCGTATTGAGATGTATCAGAATTCGCTGGGCATCCAGTACAGCTGGAAGATGTAAGCCGCAATTCAGCGCAACAAAAAGCCGGGAGTGATCCCGGCTTTTTGTTGCCTGAACTTTGAGCGTCTCACCTACGAGTTCAAGCGCACGTGCTGCGCTTCCATCTTCTGCACCTGCATTTCGAAGTCGGCGAGCCGCGCTTTCTCCTGTTCGACCACCGCAGCCGGGGCGCGGTCAACGAAGCTCGCGTTCGCAAGTTTGGCCGTCGCTTTGCTGATTTCGTTGTTGAGGCGCGCGATTTCCTTCGCCAGCCGCGCGCGCTCGGCGTCGCGGTCGATTTCGACGACCAGCATCAGCCGCATGTCGCCGACCAGCGCGACCGGGGCGTCGGCATCAGTCAGTTTTTCAACCGCGCTGACCTCCGATAATTTGCCGAGCAACTGGATATACGGCGCGAGATCGCCGATCAGCGCGGCGTCGCCTTCGATCACCAGCGGCACGCGTTGCGCGGGCGACAGGCTCATTTCGCTGCGGAGCGTGCGCACCGCGCCGACCAGTTCTTTCAGCACGGCGATTTTCGCCACGCTCGCCGGGTGCGCCTGAGCGGCGTCGAGCGCAGGGTAGGGCGCGCGCATGATCGAGTCGCCCGTGCCGGATCGACCTGCGGTGTCTGATTCAACCGTGACGCCCGCCAGCGGCGCGACCTTGTGCCACAGCTCTTCGGTGATGAAGGGGATGATGGGGTGGGCGAGCCGCAGGGTGGCTTCCAGCACCGTCGCCAGCGTCTTGCGGGTCGCGCGCTGCTGCGCTTCGCTGCCGCCGTTCAACTGGACTTTGGCGAGCTCCAGATACCAATCGCAGAACTCGTCCCAGACGAATTCATAAATCGCGCGCGCGGCCTGGTCGAAGCGGTAGGCGGCGAACGCTTCGCGCACCTCGCTGATGGCTTGTTGCAGGCGTGCGGCAATCCAGCGGTCGGCGTCGGAATACTCGAATTCGGCGCTCGCGTCCAAGCCGCAATCGTGGCCTTCGAGATTCATCAGCGTGAAGCGCGTCGCGTTCCACAGCTTGTTGCAGAAGTTGCGGTAGCCCTCGCAGCGTTGCAGGTCGAACTTGATGTCGCGGCCGTGGGTGGCGAGGCTGGCGAAGGTGAAACGCAAGGCGTCCGTCCCGAACGCGGCGATGCCTTCGGGGAATTCTTTGCGGGTGCGCTTTTCGATCTTGGGCGCGTCCTTCAGATTCATCAGCCCGGTGGTGCGCTTGGCGACCAAATCATCAAGCGCGATGCCGTCGATCAAGTCGATCGGGTCGAGCACATTCCCCTTGGACTTGCTCATCTTCTGGCCTTCAGAATCACGAACAAGCCCGGTCACGTACACCTCGCGGAACGGCACTTTGCCGGTGAAATGCAAGGTCATCATGACCATGCGTGCGACCCAGAAAAAGATGATGTCGAAGCCGGTGACGAGCACCGACGTCGGCAGAAAACGTTCGAGTTCGGGCGTCTGCTCGGGCCAGCCGAGCGTGGAAAACGGCCACAGTGCCGACGAGAACCAGGTGTCGAGCACGTCGTCGTCTTGACGCAGAACTGTGTCAGGCGTGAGGCGTGAGGCGTAGTCGGGATTCGCGCGGACTGCGGCTTCGCTGTGTCCAACGTAGAAATTGCCGTCTTCGTCGTACCACGCAGGGATGCGATGGCCCCACCACAATTGCCGCGAGACGCACCAGTCCTGGATGTTTTCCAGCCACTGGCGGTAAGTCGTCGTCCAGTTTTCTGGCACGAACTTGAGTTCGCCGGTATCGACGACGCCGAGCGCGCGCTTCGCTAAGCCCTCCATGCTCATGAACCACTGGTCGGTGAGCATGGGCTCGATCACCGCATTCGTGCGGTCGCCGCGCGGGATCATGAGTTTGTGCGGCTTGACTGACGCCAGCAGGCCTTTCGCTTGCAGTTCGTCGAGCAATTTCTGGCGCGCGACGTAGCGATCCAGCCCCTGATATTCGGCGGGGCAGACGTCGTTCATCTTCGCATCGAGCGTCAGCACGTTGATCGGCACGAGCTTGTGGCGCTGGCCGACCGCGTAGTCGTTGAAGTCGTGCGCGGGCGTGATTTTGACCACGCCGGTGCCGAATGCCTGATCGACGTAATCGTCGGCGATGACCGGGATCGAGCGCTCGGCGATCGGCAGGCGCACGGTCTTGCCGACGAGATGCGCGTAGCGCTCGTCGTTGGGATTGACCGCCACCGCCGTATCGCCCAACAGCGTTTCGGGTCGCGTGGTGGCGACGGTCAGCACGCCCGAGCCGTCTTCGAGCGGATAACTGATTTCCCAGATGAAGCCGTCTTCTTCGGTCGACACGACTTCGAGGTCGGACACCGCAGTGCCCAACACCGGATCCCAGTTCACCAGCCGCTTGCCGCGATAAATGAGCCCTTCGTTGTAGAGCCGAACGAAAACTTCGGTGACCGATTTCGACAAGCCCTCGTCCATCGTGAAACGCTCACGGCTCCAGTCGGGGCTGGTGCCTAGCCGGCGCATTTGCCGGGTGATGGTCGAGCCTGAATGCGCTTTCCATTCCCAGACTTTTTCGAGGAATTTTTCGCGGCCGAGGTCGTGGCGTGAGACCTTCTGCGCGTCGAGCTGGCGTTCGACGACGATCTGCGTTGCGATGCCGGCGTGGTCGGTGCCGGGCTGCCACAGCGTGTTGTCGCCGTCCATGCGATGAAAGCGGGTGAGCGCGTCCATCAAGGTGTGCTGAAAGGCGTGGCCCATGTGCAGCGTGCCGGTGACGTTCGGCGGCGGCAAGAGGATGCAGTAATTGCCGGGCGCGGCGGCGGCGTCACCTGCCTTGAAGCTGCCTGCTTTGAAATACCCGGAGTCCTCCCAGTGCGCGTACCAGCGCTTTTCGATCTCGGAGGGTTCGAAGGATTTGGCGAGTTCCATGGGGCGGCAGGCAAAAAAGCAAAAGCGGGATTATCCCAGAAGCACGGCCGGGACGCGGGCAATACCGTGAAGCGTATTCAGGTCGAAGGATCGTGGGGCGGTTTGAGCTTTTCTGCCACGGCGTCACGCACGATTTCGCGCATGTTGACGTCAAGCTGGGACAACAGGGTGGAGACGGTTTGATCAAGGTTGCGGCGGAGCTCTGCGGCAACCTGCTTTTCCATCGCCTCGGACAGGCGCGGAGCCAGTTCGCGTATCAGCTGTTCGGTCAGGGCAGGATCGGCCACGGCGTTGGCGGCAGGTTCGGCGGCCGCTGGCGTGGCGGTCGCTGCCGCAGTGGCTGCGACCGGGAGGGCGGGCCTGGACTGGGGTGTGCCGCGCTCGATTACATCGGTGAGTACCGGCAGCCAGCCCGGGGGTGGGCTGCCGGGGGTGGCCGACGGCAACGCGGGATCGGCCTCGTGGCTGCCGCGATGCTTTTTCAGCAGCGCGTCCATCTTGTCCAGCATGGCGTCGTCGCTGCTCATGCGGCACCCGCCGACTGACGCAGATCATGGGTGGTCAGGGCATAGCCGCGCGATTGATAGTAGCGGTAACGCTCGCGTCCATGCTCGCGGCTGAGGTCGTCCTGGCCGATGATTTCTACCAGCCGTTCGAAGCGGCCAAACGCTTCGGGCTGCGCGTTATGCAGGTTGATCATGACATCGGCCTGGCGCAGGGCGTCGACCCGGGTGCCGATCAGCACCGGGGTCTCGCCTGCGAGCGCGTCGGTATCGCGACAATGCGGCACAAAACCCAGCGCCGGGGTCGTCCACAACAGACGGTCCATCGCCTCGGCCGTGGCAGGGTCGGGCGCGTGGATCATGACGTGCTTGCCCTGCGTATGCGCTTTGGCGGCGACCCGGCGCGCAACATCGAGCCGGTCGCTGGCAAAGGTATAGAACAGGATTTCAGTCACGGCCGGGCACGCTGCAGCAGGTAATGCACCAGCAGCGAAACCGGGCGGCCGGTCGAGCCCTTGTCGCGGCCGCCCTTGTAGGCGACGCCCGCGATATCGAGGTGGGCCCAGTGATATTTCTTGGCGAACCGCGACAGGAAACAGGCGGCGGTAATCGAGCCGCCGGGACGGCCACCGATGTTCGCCATGTCTGCGAGACTGCTCTTCAGCTGCTCCTGGTAGTCATCCCATAAAGGCATGCGCCAGACACGATCCCAGGCGGTATCTGCGGCCTGTTCGATGTCGCGGGCGAGCGGGTCGTGATTGCTGAACAGGGCACTGGGATGTGCGCCCAATGCAATGACGCAGGCACCGGTCAGCGTCGCCAGGTCGATGACCGCATCGGGCTCGAAACGCTCGGCGTAGGTGAGCGCATCACACAGAATCAGACGGCCTTCTGCATCGGTGTTGAGGATTTCGATGGTTTGACCCGACATTGAGGTGACGATGTCACCGGGCTTGTTGGCAGCGGCATCGGGCATGTTCTCGCACGACGGAATCAGGCCGATGACGTTGAGCTTCAAGCCCAATTCACCCATCGCCCGGAAGGCGCCCATCACGGCCCCGCCGCCACTCATGTCGTAATTCATTTCGTCCATGTCGGGCGCGGGTTTGATCGAGATGCCGCCGGAGTCGAAGGTGATGGCCTTGCCGACCAGCACCACGGGCTTCTGCTGTTTGGGACCACCCTGATGCTTCAGCACGATGAAACGGGGCGGTTTGTCGCTGCCCTTGCCGACCGAGAGGAAAGACCCCATGCCGAGTTTGTCGCAGGCGGCGTAGTCCAGAATCTCGCAGCCAAAACCATAGGTCTTGGCCATTTTCCGGGCAGTGCTGGCCAGATAGTCCGGAGTACAGATATTGGACGGCAGGTTGCCCAGATTTTTTGCCAGCGTCATGCCGTGCGCTATCGCCAGGCCCCGGGCCAGCCCGGTTTCAGCAGCCTTGAGTTCGCCACGCTTGGCTACCGCGAACACCACGCGCTTGAGGGGACGACGGGTTTCAGCGGGTTTGCTTTTCAGCGTGTCAAAGCGGTACAACGCCTCATGTGCGGCAATCACCGCCTGGGTCACGTTCCAGGTGACATCGCGTTGTTTGAGCGGAACTTCAGTCAGCGCAATCACCGCTTCCGTCGAGCCGGTATCACGCAGGGTGCGCAAGGTGGTCTGCACGGCGTCACGGTAGGTTTTTTCCTGGAAGTCGCGTTCCTTGCCCAAGCCGATCAGCAGCACGCGATCGGCCAGGATATCCGGCACTGTGTGCAGCAGCAGCGTGCTGCCCGCCTTGCCGTCCATGTCCCCGCCGCGCAGGATGCCGGCCAGATACCCGCCACTGGCCTGATCGATTGCGACAGCCGAACCCGTCAGCTTGCGGTTTTCAAATACCCCGACGACCACACAGGCGCTGCGCTGCTTGTCGAGGGCTCCGCTTTTTATGCTAAATTCGAGTCCGATTTCCTTGTTTTCCATGTCTGTGCTCAAAAAAACCCAATTGGCCGCTGCGCCGACAATCGGCGATGTCGATTGGCCGATTATTGGCGCAGGCATCGCGGAATGTCAAAAATCCGTTCTCCGTGCGCCGCGTAAGCCGTGGCCCAGCCCATGCTCTATCGCCGCACGCTGAATCGCGAACTCGGGCTCACCACCGGTGCCGTGTTGACGGTGCTGATCGCAATTGCGCTGGTCATACTGTTCATACGCTTGCTGGGCGATGTCGCGCGGGGTGAGTTGCCCAACGACGCGGTGTTTGCCTATCTCGGGTTTTCGCTGCTGTATTTTTTGCCGGTATTGATGACGATCGCGCTGTTTGCCGGCGTGCTGTTGCCGCTTTCGCGCATGTGGCGGGATAGCGAAATGGTCATCTGGTTCAACGCCGGCCTGTCACTCACGCAATGGATACGCCCGGTGCTGGCATTTGCGATCCCGTTTTCGCTGGTGATTCTGCTGCTGACGGTGTTGCTTAATCCGTGGGCACAAACCAAGAAAGCCGAGTATCGCCAGGATTTGCGCAGCCGCAGTGACAGTGCGCTGATTTCTCCCGGGCTTTTCGCCGAATCGGGTGGCGGGGAGCGGGTGTACTACGTGGATTCGATCAACCCGCTGTCCGGCATTGTGCGCAATGTGTTCATGCAGTCGCGTATCGATGGTCAGCTGGGTCTGGTGGTGGCTAAAGAAGGACAGTACAGGCAGCGTGAAGATGGCTCACGTTATCTGGTCTTCAAGCAGGGGCGGCGCTACGAAGGCACACCGGGACAGCTCGATTACCGGTTTGTGCAGTTTGAACGCTACTGGATGCGGCTTGATCCGGTGGTGGTGGCGGGCAAGGAAACCCGGGTGCGCCATTTTCCGTTGCAGGACCTGGTTCGTGATCCCGCTCCCGAAGCGCGCGCCGAATTGCTGTGGCGGTTCAGCGTGCCGTTTTCTGCGCTGGTGCTGGCGGTCATGGCCATTCCGCTGAGTTTCGTCAACACGCGCGCGCGGCGCTCGTACGGACTGCTGATTGCATTGCTGGTGTACTTCATCTACAACAATCTGCTGTCGCTGTCCCAGGC
>JAJXUA010000080.1 GCA_021783275.1 Pseudomonadota bacterium | reverse complement strand
TGGACGAGGGCATGCTCGACGCCGAGGCGGCGATGGTGCGTTTCCTGTTGCTGATCGCGTCCGAGCCCGACATCTGCAAAGTGCCGATCATGCTCGATTCGTCGAAGTGGAGCGTGATCGAAGCGGGCCTGAAATGCGTTCAGGGCAAAGGCATCGTTAATTCCATCTCGATGAAGGAAGGCGAAGCCGAATTCCTCGAACGCGCCAAACTCTGCCGTCGCTACGGCGCGGCAGTGATCGTGATGGCGTTCGACGAAGTTGGCCAGGCCGACACCTACGCGCGCAAGACCGAAATCTGCGCGCGCGCGTACAAATTGCTGACCGAAACCGTAGGCTTCCCGGCCGAAGACATCATCTTCGACCCGAACATTTTCGCGGTCGCGACCGGCATCGAAGAGCACGCCAACTACGCCGTCGACTTCATCGAAGCCACGCGCTGGATCCGCCAGAACCTGCCGCACGCGCACATCTCGGGCGGCGTGTCGAACGTGAGCTTTTCGTTTCGCGGCAACGACGGCGTGCGCGAGGCGATCCACACCGCGTTCCTGTACCACGCCATCGCAGCCGGGATGGACATGGGCATCGTCAACGCCGGGCAGCTCGGCGTCTACGCCAACCTCGATCCGGAATTGAAAGAGCGCGTCGAAGACGTGTTGCTCAACCGGCGTGAAGATTCCACTGAGCGGCTGGTTTCGTTTGCCGAAAACGTCAAATCGGGCGCGAAGGAAAACGTAGTCGATCTCGCGTGGCGGCAATTGCCAGTCAACGAGCGGCTCTCGCACGCGTTAGTGCAAGGCATCACCGAATTCATCGTCGAAGACACCGAAGCCGCGCGGCTCGAGTCGGCACGCCCGTTGCACGTCATCGAAGGCCCGCTGATGGCCGGGATGAACGTCGTCGGCGACCTCTTCGGCGCGGGCAAAATGTTCCTGCCGCAGGTCGTCAAATCCGCGCGCGTGATGAAGCAGGCGGTCGCGCATTTGCTGCCGTACATCGAAGCCGACAAGCAGGCGGGCGATAACCAGAGCGCGGGCAAGATCATCATGGCGACGGTCAAGGGCGACGTGCACGACATCGGCAAAAACATCGTCGGCGTCGTGCTCGGCTGCAACGGCTACGAGATTGTGGACTTGGGCGTGATGGTTCCCGCGCAAAAGATTCTCGACGCCGCGCGCGAGCACAACGCCGACATCATCGGGCTGTCCGGGTTGATTACGCCGTCGCTCGAAGAAATGGCGCACGTCGCCAAAGAAATGCAGCGCCAGGGCTTCACGATTCCGCTCTTGATCGGCGGCGCGACCACCTCGCTCGCGCACACCGCCGTCAAGATCGAGCCCGGCTACGAGCACCCCGTCGTGTATGTGAAAGACGCGTCGCGCGCCGTCGGCGTCTGCACGCAACTGCTATCGAACGACCTCAAAGCCGCCTTCGTCGCCGAAGTCAAAGCCGACTACGCGCAGACCCGCGAGCGGCATCTGAAGCACAAGACCGATACCGTGCGGCTGTCGATCAATGAAGCGCGCGCGCACAAATTCAAGATCGACTGGGCCGCGTACCAGCCGCCCGTCCCCACCCAGCCCGGCGTCCACGTCTTGAAGGCGTACGACCTCGCCGCGCTGGTCGGCGTCATCGACTGGACGCCGTTCTTCGCCTCGTGGGAACTGCACGGCAAATTCCCGAAAATCCTCAGCGACGAAGTCGTCGGCGTCGAAGCGACCAAGCTCTACAACGACGCCCGTGCGATGCTGGAAAAAATGATCGCGGAAAACTGGATCGAAGCCCGCGCCGTGTTCGGCCTCTTCCCCGCCAACACCGTGAACGACGACGACATCGCCGTCTACAAAGACGAAACCCGCAGCGAAACCCTGATGACCTGGCACAACCTGCGCCAGCAAATGAAAAAGCCCGAAGGCCGCGCCAACCTGTGCATCGCTGACTTCGTCGCGCCGCGCGACTCCGGCGTCAAGGACTACCTCGGCGCGTTCGTCGTCACCGCAGGCATAGGCGAAGACGAACGCGCGAAAGCCTTCGAAGCCGCGCACGACGACTATTCCGCGATCCTCTTCAAATCGCTGTGTGATCGGCTGGCCGAAGCCTTCGCCGAGCATTTGCATTTGAGAGTGCGCCGCGAATTCTGGGGCTACGCCGCCGACGAAGCGCTGCCGAACGACGACCTCATCGCCGAGAAATACCAGGGCATCCGCCCCGCGCCGGGGTATCCCGCGTGCCCCGAACACAGCGAAAAAGCCGCGCTATTCGAGGTGCTGGATGTGACCGAAAACATCGGCGTGGTGCTCACCGAAAACTACGCCATGTGGCCGGGCGCGGCGGTGTCCGGCTTCTACCTCTCGCATCCCGACAGCCAGTATTTCGCCGTGGCAAAGCTGGAGAAAGACCAGGTCGCCGACTACGCGCGGCGCAAGGGCTGGGATATGCAGACATCCGAACGGTGGCTGGCGCCGAATCTGGGATACCAGCCAGGGTGATCAGCTCAAATCGAGCCACTCTGGGAATCTGTCATTCCGGACGATCATCGATTTGCAATGGGGTAGTCAGTTCCTTGTTTTTCTTGATCCATTGAAGGCGTTGTTAGCGATTGCAGTGCCCAATTTCAACTTTCCATTCTGGATCGTTGGTGGTCTTTGACTCTTCAGGAGTCATGTATATGCATATTGTTCTGCCAAGTTCACCAGTAACGCGCAATGGAATTGTTGGCTTGTCAGCAACTGTTGCCACACCTTGCGTGTAATTTTCTCCTGTTGCAGTGTAAACGCGCAGGTCCATCGGACTTAAGCTTTCCCCCATATTGCCGCACCAAAATCCTTTTTCTAAGCTATGCGCTTGAACCATCCTATGCCAAGCAATTTTTTCAGTCTTGGTGTCGACATGGGGGAGCTTGACGCTATCGATCCCAGGTTTTTTTTGTAGTACATAGCAAACCCGCCAAGATCTACTGCTGTCAAAACTAGGGGTTTTCGTGGACTTTAGTCCTACCACAATGGCAATGCATATTGGGTACGCCATGAAAGCGAGCATTGCACCTTTACCTACATAACTAACTGGGTGCCGAACTCTCGTAAACAAGTAGATTGCAAAAGGTGCTAAGTAAACATAGAGAAGAATGAAAACTAGCGATTCATCAGGCGAAAAGGTGCGGTCTAGTATGTATGCCACTAATGGCACCAAGCCCAGTGTGATAACAAACCCTACGACCATCCACCGGCCGTCTGATTGGCAGGGGGCTAGCTTCGGTTTTCTTAAGAGCAGAAAGATCGCTAGTAGGAACAGCACTACGTATACGGGTATCCCAATTAAAGCTACTGCTATGCCCATTTCTTCACCAATTTTTTATCACGCACTTAGCAAACTTATATAGCTCAGGCCCCGGGGTCCGATTCGGCGAGCCTCACCACCCCTCCCGCACCATCTTCTCCAGCCAGAACAGCCCGATCACCGTCTTGGTCTCGCAAATGCGTCCGTCGCGCAGCCACTGCATGACCTCGGCGAATGGTAGACGGAACACTTCGAGGAATTCGTCGTGGTCGCGACCGTGTGCGCCTTCGGTCAACCCACGTGCCAGATAAAACGCCAGCCGTTCGTCGGAATAACCAATGCACGGGTAGATGGTGGTGACTTCGCGCCATTCGGCGGCGGTGAACCCGGTCTCTTCCTGCAATTCGCGCTGCGCGCAGGCGAGGTCGGTTTCGTTCGGATCGATCTTGCCGGCGGGGAATTCGATGAAGTCGCGATGCAGCGGGTAGCGGTGCTGGCGCTCGAGCAGGACGTCGCCGTTGTCGAACACGGGGATGACGACGACGGCGCCGGGATGGATGAGGTATTCGCGCGTGGATTCGCCGCCGTTGGGCAGCCGCACGCGGTCGCGCTTGACGTGCATGAGCCGACCCTGGAAGACGGTTTCGGAGTCGAGCTGGGTTTCGGTGAGGATGAGCGGGTCGGTTTTCATGCGCGCCATGATACCGAGCCGGGACAAAAAAATGCCGGGTTCTTGCGAACCCGGCGGAATGGAGGGATTGCCCCTCGTTGCGGAGAACTTCTGCTTGCAGTGATGAGCAACAAGCAGGTTCATGCTAAGAAGGCGCATTCGATTTGGCTATACAACTTTAGTTGTAGGTTGAATTCAACCAATTGATTTTCAACGGATTTATTTTTTACATCAGGCATTGACGGCGCAAAAAAATGGCCTCGAAAAGCCAGAATTGCGCTAGACGGTATCGCGCCGGCGGAATCGCGCACTTCAGTACGATTTCATTCTTTCGCGCAGGGCCGAATACTGGCGCCGGCTCACCATCAATCTTTCATCCAGACCGTCCAGCCGCAGGAAGTGGCCGTCGTCTTCGCCGGGCAGCTTGCCGATTTCGCGTATTCGCGCGCTGGCCACCAGACAGTTGCGGTGGATACGCAAAAAAGCGTCGGCAAATTCGCTTTCCAGACGGGTGAGGGATTCTTCGATGAGAAATTCCCGTGCGGCAGTGCGCACGGTCACGTATTTGAGTTCAGCCTTGAGATACAGGATATCGTCCACGGGGATGAGGACGATACGGCCTTTTTCGTTGACGGATAAATGGGTGCGCGCTTTGGGATAGACCCCCCGCAGCTGGTCGAGCGCCCCCGCATTCAGCCGGTGGGCACGCGACAATGCACGCACCAGCCGGTCGGCACGCACCGGCTTGAGCAGATAATCCACCGCGTTGAGTTCAAACGCCTGGCAGGCGTAAGCATCAAACGCCGTGCTGAAGATGATGGCAGGCGGAGTGGCCAGCCGGTTCAGGTGCGCCGCGCATTCCAGGCCATCCATGCCCGGCATGCGGATGTCGAGCAGGACGGCATCCACGGTCTGGCGCTGCACCTGATCGAGTGCGTCGAGGCCGTTTTCCGCTTCACCCACCACATCGACGGACAGTTCGGCCGCGCAATCCGTCAATACATCGCGCAAGCGATGACGTGCAGGCGCTTCGTCATCGACGATGAGGATGCGCAGGGGCGGGCTGGGTGCGTTCACGGGTATAGGGGATCACGATATTCACCTGATAAACGGCTCCCAGCGGTTCCAACTTGAGTTGGGCGTCGAGATCAAAATGCAGCAGCAAACGCTCGCGGATATTGTCCAGCGCGATGCGGTTGCCCTTGTGATGATGCGCGTCGGGTGCCACCGGATTGCGCACGACGATATGAACCTTGTCGCCACTGCGATAAATATTGAGGCTGATTTCGCCGCCTTGCGGTTGCGGTTCGATGCCGTGGTACACCGCGTTTTCCACCAGCGGCTGAATCACAAGCGGCGGGATCAGCGCGTCGCCTGGCATTTTCTGGATATGCCAGGCCACCTGTAAACGGTCGCCGAGGCGCAGCTGCTCCAGTTCCAGATAGGCGCGGGTCAGGGCCACTTCGTCTTCCAGCGGGGTCAACTGGCGGGCATCGTTCATCAGCGCGCGAAACAGATCCGCCATGTTTTCCAGCGCGTGTTCGGCACGACGCGGGTCGCTGCGCACCAGCGACAGCACGGCATTCAGGCTGTTGAACAGGAAATGCGGGCGGATGCGCGCCTGCAGGGCTTGCAGACGCGCCTCGGTAATGGCGGGAGACAGGGCGCGCGCGCGCAGGTTGAAATACACCAGCAGCCCGCCACCCAGCATCAGCGCAAACAGGCCAACGGTCAGCGGGGTATAGGTCTCGACGTCCCGTGTCAGCGGGCCCAGCCAGCTCGCCATCCCCATCGGCACCGCCAAGCTGATCGCCAGCGTAATCGCAACACCGGCCGGATACGTCCGGCTGCGCAGCCAGCGCCCGGCTGCACACAGGGCCAGCAGGGTCAGCAGCAATGCCGGTTGCGCCAGTGCCGAAAGCGCGATGAACTCGGCCCAGAAGGCTGCGCCGTCGCGCGCGCGCGCAATCACGCTGGCCGCCAGCGCCGCCTCGGCGGTGAGCGCAATCCGCAGGTTCACCCCCAGATGGCAGAAGTTCGGCAATTCCACGAGCCGGTTGTTATGATTCTTTCTTTTCATCCCCGCTTTCGCCCCATGAGCACGTCATCGACGCCGCCTGCCGGCATCTGGTCTGGCCGTTTTTCCGAGCCGGTTTCCGAAATCGTCAAACGCTATACCGCATCGATTCCCTTCGATTATCGGCTGGCCGAGTTCGATATTCAGGGCTCGCTGGCACACGCCGCCATGTTGCACCACGTTGGCGTACTGTCCAAGGACGATCACGCGGCGATTCAACGTGGCATGGCCGAGTTGCTGGACGAAATCCGCGCGGGAAAATTCGTCTGGTCACTGGATAAAGAAGATGTCCATCTCAATATTGAAGCCGCGCTCACCGCCAGAATAGGAGATGCGGGCAAGCGCCTGCATACCGGGCGCAGCCGCAACGACCAGGTGGCCACCGACATCCGCCTGTATCTGCGTGCCGCGATCGACCGCATCCTGGAGGGGCTAAACGCCTGTCAGACGTCACTGCTTGATCTCGCCGAACAGCATGCCGATACGGTCATGCCCGGCTTTACGCATTTGCAGGTCGCGCAGCCGGTCACCTTCGGCCACCACCTGCTCGCGTATTTCGAAATGCTGGCACGCGATGCCGAGCGCTTCACCGACTGTCGCCATCGCGTCAACCGCCTGCCGCTCGGCGCGGCCGCACTGGCCGGCACCAGCTATCCGATCGATCGTGACTATGTCGCGCGCGAACTCGGTTTTGAAGCCGTTTGCGAAAACTCGCTCGACGCCGTCTCCGACCGTGACTTCGCCATCGAATTCACCGCCGCTGCGGCACTGGTGATGACTCACCTGTCGCGCCTGTCCGAAGAGTTGATCCTGTGGATGAGCCCGCGCTTCGGCTTCATCGACCTGGCCGACCGCTTCTGCACCGGCTCGTCCATCATGCCGCAGAAGAAAAATCCCGATGTGCCCGAACTGGTGCGCGGCAAGACCGGCCGCGTCAACGGCCATCTGGTTGCCCTGCTCACCCTGATGAAAGGCCAGCCGCTGGCCTACAACAAGGACAACCAGGAAGACAAGGAACCGCTGTTCGACACTGTGGATACGCTTAACGACACGCTGGCGATCTATGCCGACATGCTCACCGGCGTGACGGTCAAACCCGAGGCGATGCGCGCTGCGGTGATGCAGGGTTACGCCACCGCCACCGATCTGGCCGATTACCTGGTTAAAAAAGGCGTGGCTTTCCGTGATGCGCACGAGGTCGTCGCCCGCGCCGTACGCGCTGCCGAAGCCTCCGGTCGCGATCTCGCCGATCTGCCGCTGGCCGAATTACAGGCGTTCAGCCCGGTGATTGCCAACGAGGTTTACGCCGTGTTGACGCTGGAAGGCTCGCTCGCCGCCCGCGATCACTTCGGCGGCACCGCGCCGAACCAGGTGCGCGCAGCGATTACACGGGCGCGCAGGCGGATCGCGGCAGAATAAAAGCCGGGGCATCACAGGGCGGTAAGGGAAGCTAACCTTCTGCACCTGCCTTATCTCCTGTTGATCCCGCTTATCCCTGTGCCGGCGGCGTGGCCACGGGCGGCGTGTGTTCACGACAGATCCGCCGCGTTTCCGGGCTGCTGAGTTTTTCCTGGAACAGGCCACAAAAATAGCTGCGCGGCCCCAGCCGCTGGTTGTGCCCACAGGTGACGCACACGCCAAAGCTGCGTTTGCCACTTTGTGCCTGGACCTGCGTTAGCACCTGCCGCAGCACCATCATCGCCGAACTGACTCGTGCCGGACTGGCAGTTTGCACAATGTCGCGCCAGGCGCTACCAGCGGAAAGCGTTTTCAGCAGATTGCCGCCCCCTTCGGTGAGGATCAGCCTCACCACCCGGCCATCGCGCGGGTCGGTATAGCGCGACAGCAGCCGCCGCCGCGCCAGCACAATAATGGTTTGCGAGACCGTGCCCTTGGTCAGCCCAAGATACTCAGTCAGCGCCTGCGGGGTGTTGCTGTAGCGGTTGGCCTGATTCAGGTAAAACAGGACCTGCAGGTGAACGGGTTGCAGTCCCTGCGCGGCGCCGGCTTGCCGCAAATCGGCCCGGGTCAGCAGCGACAGCCGCTCGACCAGATCAAACAGGGTAAGCGCCTGGCTTTTCAAACCGGCTCAGAAAGCAATATGCCCGCCGCCCTGCGCGGCGATCAGGGCAACTAGTTTGTCAAACAGCGGGGTGCCGTCCCGGGTATCGACCCAGCCCCCCTCGTGAAATTTGAAATGAAAACCGCCAGAACGTGCGGCGACCCATATCTCGCGCGCCACGCCATGGCGGTTGATGATGATCTTGCTGCCGTCATCGAACTCGATTTCGAGTATGCCGTCGGCCGGGGTTTCGAAATCCAGTTCGCTGGTTTCCAGACCCTGCTCGATGCGCGCCAGCGTGGCTGCCGTGGCCTGGTTGAATTCGGCTTCGTTTAATCCCGATGGGGTCATAGTGTCCGTGCTACCATTTTGCGCATGAAAATTCGTGCCCTGTATGTCGTGTCACTGCTGGTTTTCGGCCTGGGTCTGACTGCCTGCGGCTCCAAGGGTGACCTGTATCTTCCCGAAAAACCCCCCGTCCCGCAACGCGCGACAGATTAATGATGCTGAACCGACACGATGGCCACCTCTTTGTCGAAGACGTGGCACTGGAAACCCTCGCCGAACGTTTCGGCACCCCGCTCTACGTATACTCCCGCGCCGCGCTCGAAGCCGCCTACCAGCGCTACACCCGCGCGTTTGCCGCCACCCCGCATCTCATCTGCTATGCGGTCAAGGCCAATTCCAGTCTTGCCATCCTGAACCTGTTTGCCCGGCTGGGCGCGGGATTCGACATTGTGTCGGGCGGCGAACTCGTACGCGTCCTGGCTGCGGGTGGCGATCCCGGCAAAGTGGTTTTTTCCGGCGTGGGCAAGACAGCCGACGAAATGCGGGCAGCACTCGACGCGGGGATCCGCTGTTTCAATGTCGAATCGGCCAGCGAATTGCAGCGCCTCAACCGCGTCGCAGGGGAAGTAGGCAAGATTGCCCCGGTGTCTTTTCGCGTCAACCCGGACGTCGATCCCAAAACCCATCCCTATATATCCACCGGTCTCAAACAGAACAAATTCGGCATTCCCATAGCCGAAGCCCCCGCGCTTTACCAGCTGGCCGCCAGCCTGCCGCACCTGAAAATCACCGGGATCGACTGCCACATCGGCTCGCAGCTGACCGACCTGTCACCCCTGGCTGACGCAGCCGATCGTGTTCTGGCACTGGTGGACACGCTCGCGCGTGATGGCATCGCGCTGCATCACATCGACCTCGGCGGTGGTGTCGGCATTCGCTATTGCGACGAAACTCCGCCCGATCTTGAGGCGTATGGCCGGATTCTGGCCGAACGCTTTGCCGGCAGACACGAGCAGTTACTGCTCGAACCCGGCCGCTCACTGGTTGGCAACGCCGGGTTGCTGCTTACCCGGGTCGAGTATCTGAAGCCCGGCGAAGACAAACATTTCGCCATCGTCGATGCAGCCATGAACGATCTGATGCGCCCGGCACTGTACGAGGCGTATCACGACATCGTCGCAGTGAGCCTGCGTGCAGCCCCGATGCAGCGCTACGATATTGTCGGCCCGATTTGCGAAACCGGCGATTTCATTGGCTTTGCGCGGGACATGGCGATAGCGGAAGGCGACCTGCTGGCAGTGTTATCAGCCGGTGCTTACGGTATGAGCATGGCGTCGAACTACAATTCCCGACCACGTGCCGCCGAAATACTCATCGACAAGAATGAAATTCATCTCGTCCGTGACCGGGAAACCCAGAATGCAATGATGGCCGGAGAGCGGCTTTTTTGTTGACTTTCATCGAACAGACCCAACACGACCCCAAGCGGTTTTTTAGTGTCGTACCGATACATTTTGCTGGCGTGCGACATTTTTTTGCATGCTGTCAACACCCCTCACGGACTATTTATTGAACACCGAACGAAACTCACTAGAATGAGGCTCACCAAGCGGAGCCTCGGTATCGCCCGTGTCTAGCGGGTTTCGGGCAAGCTGATCGCCTGTGGATACCACGCTTTGGAAGTGCAAATTCTGACTGCACGTGGCTTCAAGCTGTAGTGATGAGTGAATATGTTCAACTTTCAAGGAGTGTTTAGATGGCAATAGTCAAGAAACCCGCCGCCAAGAAACCGGCGGCCAAGAAAGCAGCCCCGGCCAAGAAACCGGCTGCTAAAAAGCCCGTAGCCAAAAAAGCTGCACCGGCCAAAAAGCCCGTCGCTAAAAAGCCCGTAGCCAAAAAAGCTGCACCGGCCAAAAAGCCCGTCGCTAAAAAGCCCGTAGCCAAAAAAGCTGCGCCGGCTAAAAAGCCCGTCGCTAAAAAGCCCGTAGCCAAAAAAGCTGCACCGGCCAAAAAGCCCGTCGCCAAAAAGCCCGTAGCCAAAAAAGCTGCACCGGCCAAAAAGCCCGTCGCCAAAAAGTCCGTAGCCAAAAAAGCTGCAC
>JAJXUA010000079.1 GCA_021783275.1 Pseudomonadota bacterium | reverse complement strand
TGAGCACGGCGTCGTCCATGGCGTAGCCTTTTATCTGTTTGTCGAACGCGGGCAGTGCTTCGCGGATCGCGTCGATGGCGTAATCGGGCAGCGCGGCAGCGAGGTCGGTGAGACGCACGCCGGGCTGGTACGAAGGCTCGACGCTGCCGAGCTGGGTGGACGCGCGCCCGGCGAGGAAGTCGCCGACGCGCTGCACCGGGGCGTCGTAATTGCCGCCGCCGAGTTCGAAGGCGCGCGACTCGAGCTGGCGCTGGAGTTCGATGCCGCCGAGCACACCGGCCTCTGGAAAATCGGCGGGCGTGATGCCGACGACGATGCCGGCGTTGGCGTTGCGCTCGTTGCGCGAATACTGGCTCATGCCGTTGGTGACGACGCGGCCTGCTTCCGAGGTGGCCGCGACCACGGTGCCGCCGGGGCACATACAGAAGCTGTAAACCGCACGGCCGTTCTTGGCGTGGTGCACCAGCTTGTAGTCGGCCGCGCCGAGCAGCGGATTGCCGGCGTTCGGCCCCAAGCGAGATTTATCAATGAGCGATTGCGGATGCTCGATGCGAAAGCCGATGGAAAACGGCTTGGCTTCCATGAACACGCCGCGCGCGTGCAGCATTTCAAACGTATCCCTGGCGCTGTGGCCGAGCGCGAGGACGACGTGGCGGCTCGCCAGGATTTCGCCGCCGGCCAGCTGTACGCCGGCGATGTGTTTGTTGCCGGCCACGTCATCCTCGATCAGCACGTCGGTCACACGTTGCTGGAAACGGATTTCGCCGCCCAGGGCTTCGATTTCGCGCCGCATCGCCTCGACCATGCCGACCAGGCGGAAGGTGCCGATGTGCGGTTTGGAGACGTAGAGGATTTCCTCCGGCGCACCGGCCTTGACGAACTCGGTCAGCACCTTGCGCCCGAGATGCCGTGGATCCTTGATCTGGCTGTAGAGCTTGCCGTCCGAAAACGTGCCCGCACCGCCCTCGCCGAACTGCACGTTGGATTCCGGGTTGAGCACGTGTTTGCGCCACAGGCCCCAGGTATCTTTCGTCCGCTCGCGCACCGCCTTGCCGCGTTCGAGCACGATGGGTTTGAAGCCCATCTGCGCCAGCAGCAGCGCGGCGAAGATGCCGCAGGGGCCGAAACCGACGACGAGCGGGCGTCCGTCGGGCGACGCCGGTGCCTGGCCGACGAAGCGGTAGGCCATGTCCGGCGTGGGCCTGAGCTGCGTATCGTTGCGGCATTTTTTAAGCAGCGCTGCCTCGTCACGCACCTCGACGTCGACGGCGTAGACCATCAGCAGCGCGTGTTTCTTCCGCGCGTCGTAGCTGCGCTTGAAGATGCTGACGCCGAGCAGGTCCTCGTCACGGATCGCCAGGCGCGCAAGGATCGCCGTACGCAGCGCTTCGGGCGGATGGGCCAAGGGCAGTTTGAGTTCAGTCAGTCGCAGCATGTCGGGTCTTCAAATAATTCAGTGCGCCCTGCCCCGCCGCGCGCCCGCTGGCGAAACACGCGGTGAGCAGGTAGCCGCCGGTGGGCGCTTCCCAGTCGAGCATTTCGCCGGCGCAGAACACGCCGGGCAGGTCACGGAGCATCAGGTGTGCGTCGAGCGCTTCGAAGCGCACGCCACCCGCGCTGCTGATTGCTTCGTCGATGGGGCGCGGCGCGGCCAGGGTCAGCGGCAGCGATTTTATCGCCTGCGCGAGCCGGGCCGGGTCGTTCAATGTATCTTTCGATACGCATTCGTGCAGCAGCGCCACCTTCGCGCCCTTGAGTCCCGCGCGGCTTTGCAGGTGGCTCGACAGCGAACGGGCCCCACGCGGATGGCCCACCTCGGCCAGTACCCGCGCCGGTGACTTGTCGGGCAGCAGATCGAGGCTCACGGTCACCTTGCCCTGCGCCGCAATGGTGTCGCGCAAAGCTGCCGACAGCGCGTAGACCAGGCTGCCCTCGATACCCGTATCCGACAGCATCAGTTCGCCGGGGCGTTCATGCGGCAGGCCGTGCACATCGGTAAAGCGCAGTGCCACGGTCTTCAGCGGCTGTCCCGCGAAGCGCGCTTGCAGATGCGCGCTCCAGCCGCCGGCCACGTCGAAGCCGCAGTTCGCGGGGGCGAGCGGCGCGACGTCGATGCCGCGCGCCTGCAGCCACGGCACCCAGGCGCCGTTCGAACCCAGCTTCGGCCAGCTCGCGCCGCCAAGCGCCAGCACCACCGCGTCGGCCTGCACCTGAATATCGCCCGTTGGCGTCGCAAAACGCAGCATGCCGTTGTCCGCCCAGCCCAGCCAGCGATGCCGCACATGAAAACGCACCCCGGCGTCGCGCAGACGATGCAGCCAGGCGCGCAAGAGCGGCGCGGCCTTCATGCCGGTGGGAAACACGCGGCCGGACGAGCCGACGAAGGTCTCGATGCCGAGGGCATGAATCCACTCGCGCAGGGACTCTGGCGAAAAGGCCTCCAGCAGTGGTCGCAGGTGCGCGGCACGTTCGCCGTAGCGCGCAACGACCGCACCGTGGGTCTCGGCGTGGGTGATGTTCATGCCACCTACGCCGGCCAGCAGGAACTTGCGGCCGACCGAAGGCATGGCGTCGTAGAGATCGACCTGAACGCCATGGGCGGAAAGGATGTCCGCAGCCATCAAGCCTGCTGGTCCGCCACCGATCACGACGGTACGATGTGTCACCGGCCGGGTCATTGCGGTGCCAGCTTCAGCAACTGCGCGCTGCGCGCGAACACGTCCGGGCCGACACCCAGCGCCTGCTTCAGCGCCACATCACGATCCCAGTGATTCGCAATGCCCTGGATACGGCGCATCTCCGCGAGCGTGAGATTGAGCGGGAAATACCAGGCCGACGTCAGGATCATGTCGGACAGTGGATAGTCCGACCCGTAGAGCAGCCGCCCCCGGAGTTCGGGCTGGCGCAGCGCCCGGTCGAGATAGCCCAGCTTGTTGATCTGGGTCAGGCTGGAGATGTCGGTATAGAGATTCGGGTAGCGCGCGAACATCGGCAGGATGCGCTGAAAGTTGTCCTCCCCGGCATTGTGCCCCGTGGTCGCGATATGACCCGCGATCACGGTGACGCCGAGCGACAGCGGCAGCGCAAGCCGCTGCGGGTCGCCGTATTCGTCGCGCGCGCCGCTGAACGAGCGTTCCTGCCCGGTGTGGCTCAGGAGCGGCAGATCCAGTTCAACCA
Source organism: Pseudomonadota bacterium (assembly GCA_021783275.1). Classification (GTDB taxonomy): domain Bacteria; phylum Pseudomonadota; class Gammaproteobacteria; order Burkholderiales; family Thiobacillaceae; genus Thiobacillus. The sequence goes on along the minus strand of JAJXUA010000079.1, from coordinate 7,476 downwards.
GCTTGCGGTAGAACGGAATCAGTCGCGGATCGGCGGGATCGATATGCTGGATATTCGGTATCCATTTCACCAGCACCGCGCCGTTGCGCTTCGCCTCCGTCAACCGTTGCAGCGCATCCCTGCGGTAGGGATGGACGCTGGCCCCGAAGTAAAAGACATCCGGGTAGCGCCGCACCTGCCGCAGCACATAGTCGTTCGGGATATAGACCTCGGTGCGCGCGCGATCCAGTTCGCCGCGCGCATCGATCACGCCATCCAGCGCGAGCAGCACGGCCCCGCCGACATGGCGCGAGGCGCGCAGCTTCGCAGCGATCCTGTCTGCCACTACCTGGTCGCCCTGTTGCGTCAGCTCCTCGCGCGAGGTGTCGAAGCCCGCGAGATAAAAATCAAAGCGATAGTTGTCGCCGAGACGCGGCGAAACGTAACAGCCGCTGCCGCCGCTGCCGATCCCGGCAAGATGCACATGCATGTCCACGATGCGGGTGACTGGAAGAGGCGCGGATGGCACGGCCGGGCCGGTAAACAGCACGGCGCGCAGACCAAGCAGCAACCCCGCCAGCAGCAGCAGAAAAACGATGCAACGCGCACCCAGCCGGGTAATGCGCGAGCCCAGGCCCCCGGACATCAATCAGCACTCATGGCCAGAGCCCCCGGCAAATGCCCGGCACGCAGGAATCGCCCCCGGCCATCTCATATCGATGCCAAGCCAACCATACGCTTGCGCTGAATTTCATGCTGTCTAATCCGCCGTGCATTGTGGAGGCTGCCTATCGACGCTCGTATCAGTCCCCCACAGCGAGTTGCACACTGTACACGCCCGCCGCAGCTGGCAACAGCATCCACACCATCGCAACGGGCCGTTACGCCGCTCCCGGCAACACGCGTGAAAAACCTGATCGCCAAGCAATATCGTCTGCCGCCAGACATGACCCGGATTCCCGTTTCTGGCGGGTGCGCACGCGTCAACCCGGTATTTTGGCCGGTCGCGCCTGGATTAAAAGTACTGGGGTGGCCGACCCGGGCACGGTCAGCGCATTATTTCGCCATGCCGCTTGCTATTTCTGGCCGCACCCGTGGCCAACGCTTCGCGACCGGAAATGGATCGAACACCTGCCCGTCGCGGGCGTAAAAGTCCCTCAATTAAACCCCCCATAAATCTACTTTATGTCAGCCCGGTTAACATTGATTTGCTTCACCATAACGAATACGAAAAACTCCTGCCTGCATTTATATGAGACCCCGAGGAGAACTGAGTCCATGATCACGAGCAACCCCTTCGCCGAACTCGCCGCCATCATCCCCCCGGCGGCCATGCAGGCCTATGTCATTTTGATGTTCATCCTCGTTGCAGGCGGAACGATACTGGACATGATGCACAAGAAAAGTGCCCAGTACTTTTTCGAGAATGCCAAGAAAGCCAAAAAGAGTGCGAAACGCTCAGTGGGCGCGGGTGAAAAAGGCGGCCTGCTGCTGAAAACCGTGGCCAAGGAAGTGCTGACCTCAGGTGAATTCGCCAACATGAAGCGCCGGATCTCGCACCTCTTCACCATGTACGGATTCATCATCTTTGTCGTCACCACCGCCATCCTGATCTTTGGCTACTCCACACCGGACGCAGTGGCACCGAACGCGCTGCCGATGCTGTGGCATCTGGGCGCGGCCATGCTGTGTCTGGGCGGTTACTGGTTCTGGTTCAGCATCCGCGTTGATGTCGCCTCCGAAGGCGTCAAGTGGTATCAGCTGAACGGTCGCGGCGATCTGTTCATCGTCGGCCTGCTGGGCACGGCCACCTTCGCGCTGCTGTGGTCGTTCACCATGGGCTCCGGCATGCTGAACACGCTGTTCTTCGTGTTGTTCATCGCCTTCAGCACCATGCTCTTCGGCTCGGTGTACTGGTCGAAATTCGCACACATGTTCTTCAAACCTGCGGCCGCGTTCCAGAAACGTATCGCCAAGGCAGACGGTTCGAGAGAAAACCTGCCGGTGATCTATGATCTGACCGATCCGGCTGTGCAGGCCAAGTTTCCGGACATTCCGGAATACATGGGCAAAAACCCCGCTTACATGGGCCCGGGCATCAAGCGCGAAGCCCCCAATCACTACTAATAGCCCGATTAACCAAACAGAACCAAGAGGAACACTATGCCTACCTTTGTGTATATGACTCGCTGTGATGGCTGTGGACACTGTGTTGATATCTGTCCGTCAGACATCATGCATATCGATAAAGTCACACGGCGCGCTTACAACATTGAACCCAACATGTGCTGGGAGTGTTATTCCTGCGTGAAGGCCTGTCCGCACCACGCGATCGACGTGCGCGGCTACGCTGACTTCGCCCCGCTGGGTCACTCGGTTCGGGTACACCGCGACGAAGAGAAGGGCATCATTGCCTGGCGTATCAAGTTCCGCAACGGTGAAAACGATCTGGAGCTGCTGGCACCGATCACCACCAAACCGTGGGGCAAGCATATTCCGCAACTCTCTGATGTGCCTGCGCCCAGCAAGGACATGCGCGACAGCCAGCTGCTGTTCAATGAACCCAAATATATCCGCATGGACGATGGCGGCCTGCATACTCTGCAATCGAATGGCCTCGTATTCAAAGAAGGGGTGTACTACTAATGGCTTACAAGACTATTGTCGAAGACAACATTGACATCCTCGTCGCAGGCGCAGGTCTGGGCGGCACGGGTGCTGCTTGGGAAGCCCGCTACTGGGGCCAGAACAAGAAGATCGTCATTGCAGAAAAAGCGAACATTGACCGCTCGGGCGCAGTCGCCCAGGGTCTGTACGCGATCAACTGCTACATGGGTACCCGCTGGGGCGAGAACAAACCGGAAGATCACGTCCGCTACGCCCGTATGGACCTGATGGGGATGGTGCGTGAAGATCTGCTGTTTGACATGGCGCGTCACGTTGACTCTGCCGTTCACCAGTTCGAGGAATGGGGTCTGCCGCTGATGCGCAATCCCAAGACCGGTGCCTACCAGCGCGAAGGTCGCTGGCAGATCATGATTCACGGCGAATCGTACAAGCCGATCGTCGCCGAGGCCGCGAAGAAATCGGCTGACAAGGTTTTCAACCGGGTCTGTATCACCCATCTGCTGATGGACGATGCCAAAGCCAACCGCGTGGCGGGTGCAGTCGGATTCAACGTCCGCACAGGCGACTACCACGTCTTCAAATCCAAAACCGTGATCGTCGGCGCAGGTGGCGCCTCCAACATCTTCAAACCGCGCTCGGTGGGTGAAGGTGCCGGTCGCGTGTGGTACGCACCGTGGTCGTCGGGCTCCGCCTACGGCCTGATGATTCAGGCCGGCGCGAAAATGACGCAGATGGAAAACCGCATCGTGCTGGCCCGATTCAAGGACGGCTACGGTCCGGTGGGCGCCTACTTCCTGCACCTCAAGACCTATACCCAGAACTGCAATGGCGAAGAATATGAGTCAAAGTGGTTCCCGGCACTGACCGAAATGGTCGGCAAGGAATATCTGGACACCGAAGGTCAGCATCTGTCGCACAAGCCGATCCCGACCTGTCTGCGCAACCACGCTTTCATCTCCGAGGTGAACGCGGGCCGGGGTCCGATCCACATGGTGACGATGGAAGCCTTCCAGGATCCGCATCTGGAAGAAATCGGCTGGCACAACTTCCTCGGCATGACCGTGGGTCAGGCCGTGCTGTGGGCCGCTACCGACGTCAATCCGAAGTATGAAAACCCGGAACTGACCACCTCCGAGCCTTACGTCATGGGCTCGCACGCAACGGGTTGCGGTGCCTGGTGTTCAGGTCCTGAAGACCTCTCCCCTCCGGAATACTACTGGGGCTACAACCGCATGACCACGGTTGAAGGTCTGTTCGGTGCCGGTGATGCCGTGGGCGGTACGCCGCACGCGTTCTCGTCGGGTTCGTTCACCGAAGGCCGCCTGGCTGCCAAGGCTGCCTGCAAGTACATCGACGACGGCAAGGCTGAAGGCATCCGTGTTTCGGACGAGCAGATCGAGCGCCGCAAGGAAGAAATCTTCAAGCCGCTGGAACATTACAAAATTCACCGTAATGAAATCACGGCAGGCTCGGTCAACCCGAACTACATCAACCCGAGACAGGGTCTGGATCGTCTGCAAAAGCTGATGGACGAGTACTGTGCCGGGGTGACGGTCAACTACATGACCAACGAAAAGCTGCTGCAGATCGGCCTGAAAAAACTCAAGATCATGGAAGAAGACCTTGAGAAAATCGCTGCCGAGGACATCCATGAACTGCTGCGCGCCTGGGAACTGAAGCATCGCCACCTCACCTCCGAGTCGGTGATGCAGCACACCCTGTTCCGCAAGGAAACGCGCTGGCCCGGCTACTACTACCGTGGTGACGTCATGAAACTGGACGATGCGAACTGGCATGTCCTCACGGTTTCGCGTCGTGATCCGGTGACGGGTGAGTACACGATGGAAAAAGCACCGTGCTATCACCTGGTCGGTAAGGACGATTAATACCCTTCCGGCAGTGGCGTTGTCTCGATGACCTCACAGCCGGAAACAATGAAGACCAACGCGTGATTGCGTTGGTCTTCTTTTTCAGCGGCTGCACCTGGAATCTTCAGGTTCATCAGAGCGGCCGCTCAGGCAATACCCGAGACGTTAATGAACATCATTGAACACTCCGACGAGGAGATACTGGCCATCGCCCACCCCATGTGGGACGATTTGATCAAATACTCCAACCAGGGACAATACGGCAAATTCATCCGCAAGTTTTCCTATGACCTGCTGCTCGGCCTGAATGAGGTTGAACTGGGCAAACAGTTTGCCAATAGCGAACTGACCCGCAGCCTGCACGAGGAATGGAATTATCTCGGCATCATCCGCCGGGGCCAGCATGTCACGGTGCTTTACCGGGTGCGCAGCACGAAAAAAGAGGGAGAATGGCTCGGCCGTCTGGTGCTGGGCTACGAACAGGGCGAAGTGCGGATTTTTGCCGCCTCCATTTTCTGAAACTTCGGGGATCAGCATGAAAGACATCATCGAAGCCAACAAATATGTCGAACTGACGTACAAGGTCATCGACCAGAAAACCGGTCAGGTACTGACGCTGGTCGAGTTCCCGCTGGGCTATGTCCATGGCGTCAACGAGATATTGTCCCCACAAGTCATGCAGCAGCTGGAAGGCAAATCCGAAGGCGACATCATCGATGTCTACATCGACTGCAACGAAATCTACGGCCCACGCGATGAATCGCTGGTGATCATCGAAGCCATAGCAAACGTGCCCAAGGAGTACCGTGAGATCGGTACCGCCATCCTGATGGAAAACGACAACGGTCAAACCAAGAGTTTTCTGGTAACCCGCGTGGATGCCAAAACAGTGACGATCGATGGCAACAACCCGCTATGCGGCCGCGAAGTGATTTTCAAGCTTGAGATACTGATGGTGCGTGATGCCACAGAAGAGGAAATCCAGTATGGCGGCAAAGTGGAGGCTGCACCTGAAATCAACAATTATCACTCTGTACCCATTTGAGTAAATCCGGTCTGTCAGCACGTTGGGGGGGCTGACATCGGTGTGTCCTTACCCCCATTTTCATAGCGACGAGGTAAATCATGAGCGAACCCACCAAAACCCGACCCAAAGTTCCGGAAGGCAAGTCACGTTTTCTGACGACTCGCCAGAAAGCCCCGACCGAAAAAGGCTATGTCGGCTACGACACCATCTGGGAGCCCTTCCAGAAAGAAGTCAAATACACCACCCCCAAAAAGCCGTAAACCCGGCGGCTGCGCAACGACAGTTTGCGCAGCCATGAACAGCCTCCGCAAACCCGTCTGGATTTAACAGCACGGGTTTTTTGCCCCGGTCTTTAGGGTCATTGCGCTGAGTGCTCCGCACAGCCGTGCGGCGTGGCTAGTTGATCATGGACTATCGTCTCGGGCAGGGCTTTTGAAGCGGGATCAACGCGTCAATTTGCCTTCACCAGCTTCGCTGGCATCTGGATCGTAGATGTACCCAGTAATGCTGCCATCCCTGATGCGCGCGACAGCCTCGTCGATCACGAGGCCAAAGGGCTGCTCCGCGAGGTCGGTGATGGCTTGTTTGATCTCGACAGCGTTTATGGACGGGAGCGCGTCATGCACCCTTCCAGGGGTTGATGACGGCTACGCCAGCTGCTTCGTAAGGCGATGTGTTGCGCGAGGCCACGATGAAGCCGCGCGATGCGGCGATGGCTGCGATGTAGCCGTCCGGTGTCGGAAAGCCCCGCCCGCCGTCGCGAGCCGTCACGGCCAGGTCGGCATAGTGGCGCGCAGCATCTGTGTCGAAGGGCAGAACCCGATCCGGGAACAGTGCCAGAAGCGCGGTCAGGGCACGGTCGAGCATGTTTCTGCGCTTGCCCGCGGGTAGCGCACGGATGCCGAACAGCAATTCGGCCAGCGTGACGCTCGACAAATATAAGGTCTCCGCCGTCTGGTCGTTCAGCCAGGCTCTCACGGCTGCGTCCGGCTCTGGCTTCATCGCCTCGGAAACGACGTTGGTGTCGAGGACGATCATTCAGTCGAAGTTCGTCGGCTTGGCAGGTGTCTTGTCGCGCACGCTCTCGAGGACGGCGAAATCTTCATTGGTGAGACCGATCTTGCGACCGATGGCGGCCAGCGCTTCGCCCATACGCACACGCTTTTCGGGCTTGACCACAGATGCCAGAATCTCACGCACCTCCGCTTCCGTACTGCGGCCATGCTGGGCCGCCCGCACGCGCAGGGCACGATGCACATCATCCGGTACGTTCCTTACAGTCAGAATGGCCATCATCAGACTCCTTATTTGCTGTCCATGACTGCAATCGTATAGATATGCTGTCATACGCGCAAGCATCAAGCGACGTGGGTCTGGATGGGGTTTCGTGCCATTCTGCAACAACCGATATCTGATCACTCCCACTCAATGGTCGCGGGCGGCTTGCCGGATACGTCGTAGACGACGCGGTTGATGCCGCGCACTTCGTTGATGATGCGGTTGCTGACCTTGCCGAGCAGCGAATACGGCAGCTCTGCCCAGTGCGCGGTCATGAAGTCGCTGGTGACAACGGCGCGCAGCGCGACCACATAGTCATACGTGCGACCGTCGCCCATCACGCCGACCGACTTCACCGGCAGGAAGACGGCAAAGGCTTGCGAGGTTTTTTCGTACCAGGATGTCTTACCCTCCATCGTGGCACGCAGCTCTTCGATGAAAATCGCGTCGGCGCGTCGGAGCAGTTCGGCGAATTCGGCTTTCACTTCGCCGAGGATGCGCACGCCCAAGCCGGGGCCGGGGAAGGGGTGGCGGTAGACCATGTCGTGCGGCAGGCCGAGCGCCACGCCCAGTTCGCGCACTTCGTCCTTGAACAGCTCGCGCAGCGGTTCGAGCAGCTTCAAATGCAGCGTGTCGGGCAGGCCGCCGACATTGTGGTGGCTCTTGATCGTGTGCGCTTTTTTGGTTTTGGCGCTC
>JAJXUA010000008.1 GCA_021783275.1 Pseudomonadota bacterium | reverse complement strand
GAAGGGGCCTCAACTTAAACCGGGAATCGCCGTTAAGGCTTGTGATTCCCTGTGTGTGCGCTTGTCGTGGAGTAAACAGGGGCGCTATTCTGATGACACTGGAACTGTCGGGAAACCCGTTATGGCCGCTGTAACCCAAAACAACAATCTGACCGGACTGGCACGCGCCATGGTCAACCATGGGTGGTTGACCGAAGCCGATGCCGAAGGCGTGTGGAAGCGCGCCAGCCAGTCGGGCGATGCGTTTGTGACCGAGTTGCTGCGGGGCAAGCGCTTCAAGGCCGAACAGATTGCCGAATTTGCCGCCGTGTCGTTTGGTTTTCCCTACATGGATCTGGCGGCCATGGACAGCGAAAGTCTGCCGCAGGGTTTGCTGGACACCAAACTGACCCAGAAGCGCCGCGTGCTGGCGCTGTACCAGCGCGGCAACAAGCTGTTTGTTGCCACTTCCGATCCCACCAATCTGCAGGCCCTGGATGAAGTGAAGTTCCAGACCAGCCAGTCGGTCGAACCGGTGGTGGTGGAAGACGACAAGCTGGGCAAGCTGATCGAAAAGGCTACCGAAGCCGCCGACAACACGATGGCGGTACTGAATGCCGAAGACCTGAATCTCGATTTTGCCGATGAAGACAGTGGTCCTGGCCAGACTGACGTGGGCGGGATCGAAATCGACGATGCGCCGGTGGTGCGCTATCTGCAAAAAATCATGCTGGACGCGATCAACCTCGGTGCATCCGACATCCATTTCGAACCCTACGAAAAATACTATCGCATCCGCTACCGGCGCGACGGCATTCTGTCGGAGGTGGCCCAGCCACCGATGGCGATCAAAGACAAGGTGGCGTCACGCATCAAGGTACTATCGCGACTGGATATTTCGGAAAAACGCGTGCCGCAGGATGGCCGGATGAAAATGGTGCTGTCGAAAAGCCGTGCCATTGATTTCCGGGTCAGCACCCTGCCGACACTGTATGGCGAAAAGATCGTTATGCGGATTCTCGATCCCACCAGTGCACAGCTGGGGATCGAGGCACTGGGCTACGAGCCCTGGCAGAAAGAACTGCTGTTGAACGCAGTGCAGCGCCCTTACGGCATGGTGCTGGTGACAGGCCCGACCGGCTCCGGCAAAACGGTGTCGCTGTACACCTGCCTGAATATACTCAACAAACCCGACGTGAATATCTCTACCGCAGAAGACCCAGCGGAAATCCAGTTGCCCGGCATCAACCAGGTCAACGTCAACGACAAGGCTGGATTGACCTTTTCGGCCGCGCTGAAATCGTTTCTGCGGCAGGATCCTGACGTCATTATGGTCGGCGAAATCCGCGATCTGGAAACTGCTGACATTGCCATCAAGGCTGCACAAACCGGGCATATGGTGATGTCCACCCTGCACACCAACGATGCGCCCGGTACCCTCACCCGCTTGCTCAACATGGGCGTAGCGCCTTTCAACGTGGCGTCCTCGGTGATCCTGATTACTGCGCAGCGTCTGGCGCGCAAATTATGCAGCTGCAAGCAACCTGTCGATATTCCACAGGAAGCTTTGCTGGCAGCAGGCTTTGAGGCTGAGGATATCGATGGCAGCTGGCGACCCAACAAACCGGTCGGGTGCGATATTTGCGGCGGAACCGGATACAAGGGGCGCGTGGGGATTTATCAGGTCATGCCGATTACCGATGCGATGACCCGGATCATCCTCAAGGGCGGCGATGAATCCGATATTGCTGACCAGGCGCGCCTCGAAGGGGTGCGCGATCTGAGGCAGGCAGGGTTGCTGAAAGTGAAAGCCGGTTTGACCTCGCTGGAAGAAGTCGAAGCCGTCACCAATCTTTAAGGAATACGTTCATGGCTACAGCGGCAAAAGCAATCAAGGACAGCTCCTTCCAGTGGGAAGGGATGGACAAGCGCGGCAAAAAAGTCAAAGGCCAGATGATGGCGGTTGGCGAGGCCGTGGTGAATTCCCAGCTGCGCAAGCAGGGCATTACCGTTACCCGAGTCAAGAAGCAGAGCACCTTGTTCAGCGGGGCGAAAAAAATCACCGATAAGGACATCACGCTGTTCACGCGCCAGCTGGCAACGATGATGAAAGCGGGTGTGCCCTTGTTGCAATCGTTCGAGATTGTGGCGCGCGGCCATTCCAATCCATCCGTTCAGCGTTTGTTGATGGAAATCAAGGCGGATATCGAGAAGGGCAGCAGTTTGACCCAGGCGTTTGGTAAACATCCGCTGTACTTTGATGCCCTGTTTTGCAATCTGGTGGGCGCAGGCGAAGCTGCAGGTATTCTGGATGGGGTGCTGGAGCGGCTGGCGATCTACAAGGAAAAAATCCTCGCAATCAAGAGCAAGATCAAGTCGGCGCTGTTTTATCCGATTTCCATTATCGTCGTGGCATTCGTCATTACCGCGATCATCATGATTTTCGTGATTCCTGCCTTCAAGGATTTGTTCAGCAGCTTTGGTGCGGATTTGCCTGCACCGACACTGATCGTCATGAATATTTCGGATTTCTTTGTCAAATGGTGGTGGGCAATTTTTGGCGTTATCGGTGGGGCGATTTATGCCCTGCTGTGGACCTGGAAGCGTTCACGCAAGGTTCAGATGGTCATGGATCGCCTCATGCTCAAACTGCCGATATTCGGAGCAGTGATCGAGAAAGCCACCATTGCGCGCTGGACGCGCACCCTGTCCACCATGTTTGCCGCCGGGGTGCCGCTGGTTGAAGCGCTGGAATCCGTGGGGGGCGCTTCCGGCAACCAGGTCTTTGTCGAAGCGACCAACAAGATCCGGGGTGAAGTTTCGACCGGTACCGCCCTGACGGTGGCGATGCAGAATTCGAACCGTTTTCCCAACATGGTGCTGCAGATGGCGGCGATTGGTGAAGAATCAGGCTCACTGGATTCGATGCTGGGCAAGGTCGCTGACTTTTATGAGGCCGAAGTGGACGATGCCGTCGCTGCGCTTTCCAGCCTGATGGAGCCGATCATCATGGTCGTGCTGGGGGTGCTCATCGGTGGCATGGTGATTGCCATGTACCTGCCTATTTTCAAAATGGGTTCGGTCATTTAATGGAACTGCTGATACAGGAACCAGCCCTGCTCACCGGGCTGGTTTTTTTATTGAGTCTGCTGATCGGCAGTTTTCTGAATGTATTGATCCATCGGTTACCCCGGATGATGGAGCGCGAGTGGCAGCAGCAATGTGCCGAGCTGCGGGGGGAACCGGTGACCGCGTCGCCACGCTATAACCTGTGGCTGCCCCGCTCTGCCTGTCCGGCGTGTGGTCACATGATCACGGCGCTGGAGAACATCCCGCTCCTGTCCTGGCTCTATTTGCGTGCGCGCTGTTCAGCGTGTGCCGCACCGATCAGCGTGCGCTATCCGCTGGTGGAGTTGCTGACGGCGCTGCTGTCTGCGGCTGTGGCCTGGAAGTGGGGATTCAGCCTCGCCACAGCGGGTGGCCTGCTGCTGGTATGGATGCTGGTCGCGCTGGCGTTCATCGATTTTGATACGACCCTGCTGCCCGACAGTCTGACCCTGCCCCTGCTCTGGCTGGGTCTGCTTTTCAACCTGGGTGGTCACTTTGCGACCCTGGCCGATGCTGTGATGGGTGCCATTGCCGGTTACCTTGTGCTGTGGTCGGTGTACTGGCTGTTCAAACTGGTCACCGGCAAGGAGGGCATGGGCTATGGCGACTTCAAGCTGCTTGCGGCGCTGGGTGCCTGGCTGGGCTGGCAGTTGCTGCCCGTGACCCTGCTGCTGTCTTCGGTCGTCGGCGCCGTCATCGGCATTGCGATGATCGTGCTGGTCAAACATGACAAACGCGTCCCGATTCCGTTTGGCCCTTACCTGGCAGGCGGCGGGCTGGTCGCGCTGTTTTTTGGCCAGGACATGACGCAGGCCTATCTAGGACAGTTCTGATGTGGGTCGTGGGCCTGACCGGCGGAATCGGCTCGGGAAAATCGGTGGTCTCGGACTGCTTTTCGAGGCTGGGGGTGCCGGTTATCGATGCGGATGAGGTGGCCCGGGAGCTGACTGCCCCCGCGAGTGAAGCCTTGGCCCTGATCGCGACCGCATTCGGCGCAAGCGTGCTCCAGCCGGATGGCACCCTGAACCGTACCGTGCTGCGCCAGCGTGTGTTTGCCGATACCGCCGCCCGCAAACAACTGGAAGCCATATTGCATCCGCGTATCCGGCAGCGCATCGAACATGCGCTGGCCACGCTGGACGCGCCCTACGCTCTGGCAGTCATCCCACTGCTGGTCGAAACCGGCCATTACCACACCTTGCTCAATCGTGTGCTGGTCGTTGACTGCCCCGAAACGCTACAAATCGAGCGCGTCATGGCGCGTAATGCCTATTCACGCCAGGAAGTCGTAGCCATTCTGGCGAGCCAGGCATCCCGCAGCGAACGCTTGGCCATCGCTGATGATGTTCTGGTGAACACCGGCAGCGCGGCCAGCCTGTGTACCGAAGTTGCCCGGCTGCACGCGCTATATCTGCATCAGGCACCGGACTCGCCTTGATTTTCCGTGTCAATCGGCGACAATCGAACGATTGTTACTGACGCGGCACAGCGTGATCCACTACGAATACCCCCTCTCCGAGCGCATCCGCACCCTGTTGCGGCTGGAGGCCCTGTTCGAGCGCTTTGATGCCAGTGCGGCTTCGCCGGATGCGTACGCCCATCACGCCGCGCTGCTGACGCTGTTTGAACTGGCGGAAGTGGCCGCCCGCGCCGACCTCAAGTCCGACCTGTTGCAGGAACTGGACCGGCAAAAAGCCGTGCTGGTCGCCCTGCGTGGTAATCCGCATGTGCAAAGCGGCACGCTGGAGCAGGTCCTGGCCGCCATCGACAGTGCGCATCAGGGGCTGTATCAGTTGCCGGGAAAAGTCGGTCAGCATCTGCGTGAGGACGACTGGCTGATGGCCATCAAACAGCGCGCAGCCATACCGGGTGGCATGTGCGAATTCGATCTGCCAGCCTATCACTACTGGCTGCACCAGCCCGCCGAGCGACGCACCGAGCAGTTGCGCACCTGGCTGTCACCATTTGCGTCGATCCGTTCTGCTGGCAATATCGTGCTGGGGCTGTTGCGCGACAGTGGTCAGCCCGAAATGCAGCACACCGCCAACGGCAGTTACCAGCGGATGCTGGAGTCGCGCAATCCCCTGCTGATCCGGGTGACACTGACCGATGACCTGGTGTGTGTACCGGAAATTTCTGCCAACAAGTACATGCTCAATATCCGTTTTGTCTATGCCGGTGGTGGCCAGATGCGCACCTGTACCGACCAGCCGATCGACTTTGACCTGACTTTTTGCACACTATGAAAATACCTGTCCTGGCTTGTCCTGTGTGCGGTGCCGGGGTGCAGTGGTCAACCGAAAACCGCTGGCGGCCATTTTGCAGCGAGCGCTGCAAAATGATCGACCTGGGGAACTGGGCGGCCGAAACCTATCGCGTACCGGTAGCCCCCTCGCTCGACGACGACGAAACGCCGGACTCAGGCGAACGTCCCCAGTAAGTCTATTTCTTGTGGGTTTTAACGCCGCTGGGTGTGCCGAGCAGCAGCACATCGGCACCACGGCGGGCGAACAGGCCATTGGTTACCACCCCCACGAGCTGATTGATCGCCGTTTCCAGCGATACCGGATCGACGATAGACAGGCCGTGTACATCGAGTATGAGATTGCCGTTGTCTGTCGTGAACTCTTCGCGCAGGCGGGGTTGGCCTCCGAGCTTGACCAGTTCGCGTGCCACATAGGACCGTGCCATGGGGATCACTTCAACTGGCAGCGGAAACTGGCCGAGCACGCCCACGAGCTTGGATTCGTCGCAGATGCAGATGAATTGCTTGCTGCATGCGGCCACGATTTTTTCACGCGTCAGTGCGCCGCCGCCGCCTTTGACCATGGCGAAGTGTTCGGTGATTTCGTCTGCGCCATCGACGTAGATTTCGAGCTCGCCGACGCTGTTCAGATCCAGCACCGGGATGCCGTGGCTTTTGAGACGGGTCGCCGTCGCTTCTGAACTGGCGACCGCGCCGTCGATCCGGCCTTTCACGCTGGCCAGCGCGTCGATGAAATAATTGGCGGTGGAGCCGGTGCCCACCCCGATAATGCCGCCTTTTGCATACTCGACTGCGGCACGTGCCACAGCCTGCTTCATTTCATCCTGAGTCATGATGTCTTCGCCAGTTTTAAGTAGCCAGCTAAGATAGCGGCATCGACGCTTTTTATCAAACCCGCCATGTATCCCCCACTGCCATGAGCCAGCCCGACGATTATCTCGAACGCATACTCACCTCGCGCGTCTACGACGTGGCTGTCGAGACGCCACTCGATGTAGCGCACAACCTGTCGCGGCGGCTGGGTAATACCATTCTGCTCAAGCGCGAAGACCTGCAGCCGGTGTTTTCTTTCAAATGCCGGGGGGCGTACAACAAAATGGCGAAACTGTCCGTCGCCCAATGCGCACGCGGGGTGGTCGCCGCATCGGCGGGTAACCATGCGCAGGGGGTGGCGCTGGCGGCGCAAAAGCTGAACCTGAAGGCGACCATCGTGATGCCGGCGACCACGCCCAAAATCAAGGTGGATGCGGTGGCAGCGCGCGGGGCCAAAGTGGTACTGCATGGCGACAATTACGACGAAGCCTGCGCGCATGCCCTGCTCATGGCCAAAAAAATCCATGCCGTGTTCGTCCATCCCTACGATGACCCGGACGTGATCGCTGGGCAGGGCACCGTCGCCATGGAATTGCTGCGTCAGCATCCTGGTGCCATCCATTCGGTCTTTGTCCCGGTGGGCGGTGGCGGCTTGATCGCGGGAATGGCGACTTACATCAAGCGTTTGCGGCCGGATATCCGCATTGTGGGGGTCGAGCCCGAAGACGCCGATGCGATGGCGCGTTCGCTGTGCAAGGGCAAGCGCGTCACGCTGCCGCGCGTCGGCATTTTTGCTGACGGGGTGGCGGTGAAAACGGTGGGCAAGGAAACCTTTCGCCTGGCGCAGCTGTATGTGGATGAAATCATCCGGGTCAATAACGATGCAATCTGCGCCGCCATCAAGGATGTGTTCGAAGATACGCGCTCGATCCTTGAGCCTGCCGGTGCGCTCTCGGTCGCGGGGCTGAAGGCCGCGATTGCGGGCGATAAATTGAAGGGGCAAACCCTGGTGGCAATTGCTTCCGGTGCGAACATGAATTTCGACCGGCTGCGGCACATCGCTGAGCGCGCCGAGCTGGGTGAAAAACGTGAAGCCGTGCTGGCTGTCACCATTCCCGAAACGCCTGGCAGCTTCAAGACCTTTTGCAGTCTGCTGGGCGCCAGCAACATCACGGAATTCAACTACCGCTATTCCGATCCCCGGGCGGCGCGGGTCTTTGTCGGCCTGTCGGTACCGGGAGCGGGTGAAGGTGCGCGCGTCGTTGCCATGCTCCAGCGCCACGGCCTCGATGCAGTGGACCTGACTGATAACGAAATGGCCAAGCTGCATGTGCGTCACCTGGTAGGCGGACGCGCGCCCGATGCGTTGAATGAGGTGCTGTATCGCTTTGAATTTCCGGAGCGGCCGGGTGCGCTGATGCAGTTTCTGCAAAGCATGAGCAGCGGCTGGAATATCAGTCTGTTTCACTACCGCAATCACGGAGCAGACTACGGCCGTGTTCTGGTGGGCATGCAGGTGCCGGACAAGGACAAACCCAAGTTCCAGAAATTTCTCGACAAGCTGGGCTACCTCTACTGGGACGAATCGCGCAACCCGGCGTACAAGCTTTTTCTGGCTTGAGGGTCAACTGTTACCGCGCGGCCTGCGTGTTAATCTCGACGCCATGAATTGTCTTGTGTTGCGTTCTTGGTTGGGTGGCATTGCCCTGCTGTGCCTGAGTGTGTCTTGGGTCCGTGCCGATCCCGGCGACGAGGCCATCCTGCGTGCCCAGGAAGCTTTTGCCGCCCGGCGGAACGCTGCATTGCAGCTTGCCGTGGAGGCGGTCCCCACCACCCATGTGCTGGCGCCGTATGCCGAGCACTGGCAATTGTTGCGTGCCTTTCCAGGGGCAGACGATAGCCGCATTGCCACGTTTCTGGCGGCCTATCCGGGAAGCTGGATGGCTGAGCGGGTACGTGCAGAATGGCTGAAAGACCTGGCGCGACGTGAACTCTGGTCGCTGTATCTGGCGGAGTTTCCCCGGCTGGTCCGGCCTGATGCAAGTCACCAGTGCTACGCCCATCGCGCCGAGCGGATGACGGGTGACGCCCGGCGGCTCAAGGAAGCAATCGCCCTGTGGTTTACCGGACGTGATATGCCAAGTGCCTGCACGCCCTTGTTCGAGCAGTTGCAGGCTACCGGGTATCTGCAGCAGGAGGATCTCTGGCGGCGCATCCGGCTGGCGCTGGAGGCCGGCAACCCGGGCGTGGCGCGTGCCGTGTCGGACAGATTGCCTGCCGGTCAGGGACTGGTGTCGGCATCGCTGGCACTGGCCGAACGCGCCCCGGCGCGCTGGCTCAAAACCACGACGCGTCACGACACACGCAGCAGCCATGAAATCGCCCTGTATGCGCTGAACCGGCTGGCGCGGCAGAATTCGTCGCAGGCCCAGGCGGCGCTGGTGAACTGGCTGCCCCGGCTGAACGAGCACGAACGTCGTGCGGCCTGGGCCATACTGGCGACCGAGGCTGCACGACGTCACGAATCGCTGGCTCTGAGCTGGTTTGGTCGCGCCGGAGAAGGGGTGAACGACAGCCAGCGCGAATGGTGGGTTCGCAGCGCGCTGCGCGCAGAACAATGGCCCGTCGTTCTGCGGGTGATCGACGGCATGAGTGAGGCCGTGCGGCAACAGCCCGTTTGGCGCTACTGGCGCGCGCGTGCGCAGAAAGCCACCGGTCAGTCTGCGGCGGCCAATCCGGCGCTGTACGCGCTGACCCAGGAACATCATTACTACGGCCAGCTGGCGCGCGAGGAAGTCGGCCCGACTGTCGCTGCGCCGCCGATCAATATCAAAACCTCTGGCGCGGACATTGAGGCTGTGGCACGCCAGCCCGGCGTCACGCGGGCATTGGCGTTATACCGGCTGGGTTTGCGTAGCGAGGCCAACCAGGAATGGAACTGGAGTCTGCGTGGTCTGAGTGATCTGCAGCTGCTGGCCGCCGCTGAAGTGGCGCGCCGTGCCGAATGGTATGACCGGGCGATTTATGCGGCCGAGCAAACCCGCGACCTGCACGATTTCGAATTGCGCTTTATTGCGCCATATCGAGAGCTGGCGCGTGAAGCCGCGCGCAGCAACAATCTCGACGAAGCCTGGGTGTTCGGACTGATGCGACAGGAAAGTCGCTTCGTCAACGTCGCGCGTTCGCATGTCGGAGCAACCGGTCTGATGCAGATCATGCCCGCGACCGGACGCTGGATCGCCGGCAAACTTGGTATCAAGGGATTCAGCACCAACGACATGCAGGATCCGGCGACCAATATCCGCTTTGGAGCCTATTACCTGAAGCAGGTGTTCGACAGTCTCGACGGCTCGCCCGTGCTGGCGACCGCGGCCTACAATGCCGGGCCGGGACGCGCTCAGCGCTGGCGCGACAGCCGCCCGATGGAAGGCGCGATTTATGTCGAATCGATACCGTTTGCCGAAACCCGGGATTACGTCAAAAAAGTCCTGAGCAACGCCATGTATTACGCCGTGCGTTTTGATCAGCCCTCGGTGTTGCTCAAGGACCGACTGGGACAGATTCCACCGCGACGCACGGCCCGCGTGGCGGCTGCGAACGAGCCTGCCGGGAACGATCCCGACACAGGGGAAAACTGAAATCGTGCGCAGTCCAAGGCAGGCTGATAAAATCAGCGTCCGCTAATAAACCCGTCACATTGCGATCATGAAAATCGAACGACTCTGCATCCTCGGCGGTTCCGGTTTTGTCGGCACCCAGCTTGTCAGCCAGCTTGCTGCGCGGGGCCTCAAGGTAAGGGTGCTGTCGCATCGGCGTGAAATGGCCAAGGAGCTGATCCTGCTGCCGACGGTAGAAGTGATCGAGGCCGATGTGCACGACCAGCAGGAGCTGATTCGCCAGTTTCGCGGCATGGATGCGGTCATCAATCTGGTGGGCATCCTGCACGAAAGAAAGATCAGCCGGGTCGATCTGCCCAGTGAGCGCCGTGGCGACTTCCAGCACATCCATCTCGAGCTGTCGCGCAAGGTGGTGCGCGCCTGTGGTGAAGCCAACGTCTCACGTCTGCTGCACATGAGCGCGCTCGGTGCGGATGCCAATTCGCGTTCGGGCTATCAGCGTTCCAAAGGCATCGCTGAAGCGCTGGTACGCGAAGCCGGGATGTCACACAGTACACACGAAAACTGGTATCTCAACGGCCCCAAGTTTGTTCACGGCTACGGTCTCCACTTCACCATCTTCCGTCCTTCGGTCATATTCGGACGCGGCGATTCGTTCCTGTCGATGTTTGCACGCCTGCTCAAACTGTTTCCGGTCATGCCGCTGGCGTCTTCGGGGACGCGTTTTGCCCCGGTGCATGTGGACGATGTCGCGCGCGCCTTTGCTGACAGCCTCGACAACCCGGCCACCTATGGCCAGACCTACGACCTGTGCGGGCCCAAGGTTTACACCCTGCGTGAACTGATCGACTACGTCGGCAGCGTCATTGGCAAAAAACGCAGCATCGTTCCGCTGGGAAAATGGGCGTCGTATTTTCAGGCCTGGGCGCTGGAATGTATTCCGGGAAAAAAACTGATGACGCGCGACAATTACTTCGCGATGTGTACCGATAACGTCTGTGCCACCGGCTGGCCTGCCGTGTTTGATTTCCAGCCTGCCACGCTCGAAGCGATTGCGCCGGATTACCTGCGCGCGGCCAACCCGCGTGCGCGTTATGAAGGCTATCGCGAGAACGCGCATCGCTAGAACGGCATGAAATCCTACGTCGTCGGCGGAGCCGTGCGGGATCGCCTGCTGGGTTTGCCGGTGGTTGACCGGGATCATGTCGTCGTCGGCGCAACACCGGATGCCATGCTGGCGCAGGGCTACCGGCCGGTAGGCAGGGATTTCCCGGTGTTCCTGCATCCGCAGACGCACGAGGAATACGCGCTGGCGCGCACCGAGCGCAAGTCGGGGCAGGGCTACAAGGGGTTCACCGTGTACGCCGCGCCCGACGTCACGCTGGAAGAAGACCTGCTGCGCCGTGATCTCACCATCAATGCCATGGCCGAGGAGGCCGACGGCACGCTGATCGATCCCCACGGCGGCCAGCGCGATCTGGCGATCCGGGTTTTCCGTCATGTGGGCGCCGCGTTTGTCGAAGATCCGGTGCGCATCCTGCGCGTGGCGCGCTTTGCCGCGCGCTTCGGCGATTTCAGTGTTGCGCCGGAAACCCAGAGTCTGATGCGACAGATGGTGGACAACGGCGAAGTGGATGCGCTGGTCCCTGAGCGGGTGTGGCAGGAGATGGCGCGTGGTCTGATGGAAGCCCGGCCTTCGCGCATGTTCGCCGTGCTGCGTGATTGCGGTGCACTGACCAGGCTGTTCCCCGAAATCGACCGCCTGTTCGGGGTGCCGCAGCCGCCCGAACACCACCCCGAAGTCGATACCGGCATCCATGTCATGCTGGTCGTCGATTGGGCCGCATCACAGGCTTACGACTTGCCGGTACGGTTTGCAGCACTGGTGCACGATCTGGGTAAAGGAGTGACGCCGCCGGAACACTGGCCCAAACATCATAGCCACGAAGCGAAAAGTGTCGAGCTGGTACACGCCCTGTGTGAGCGGGTGCGGGTTCCGGCCGACTGTCGTGAACTGGCCGTCGCCGTGGCGCGTGACCATGGTAATGTGCATCGCGCCCTGGAACTGCGTCCCGC
This sequence comes from Pseudomonadota bacterium, assembly GCA_021783275.1. Classification (GTDB taxonomy): domain Bacteria; phylum Pseudomonadota; class Gammaproteobacteria; order Burkholderiales; family Thiobacillaceae; genus Thiobacillus. Next base: position 29,825 of record JAJXUA010000008.1, on the reverse strand, counting down.
CACTGTGCTCGAACTGCTGGAGCGCAGCGATGCCCTGCGTCGCCCGGATCGCTTCGAGCAATTTTTGCTGGCGTGTGAATGTGACTTTCATGGCCGCCCCGGCTACGAGTCTCGCCCTTATCCGGCCGCTGACTATTTGCGCGAGGCGCTGCGGGTGGTGCAGGAGGTCGATGCCGGTGTCATTGCTGCACGCACTGAACCTGCGCGCATCCGCGATGCCATTGCGCAGGCGCGGTGCGCGGCGCTGAGTGCATGGAAACAGCAGGCCGCAGCGGGGGGCCAGGATCAGACTGGGGGATCGCCCAGATAATCCATGTGAATCATATGGTTAACAAATTTCTCGGCACGCGCTAGACTTCAGGCATCGACGTGTTTCAAGGAAATGTCACCATGCCTTACAGCGAACAAACCGTTCAGTCCGTACGTCCCTGGTCGGACAAAACCTTCAGCTTTACGCTGACCCGCCCGCAGGATTTTGCATTCGAAAATGGTGAGTTCGTCACCATCGGTCTCAAGCGCGAAGGCAAGATGGTGGCGCGCGCCTATTCCATCGTCTCCACCACCGACCGCGACCATCTCGAATTTCTCAGCATCCATGTACCCGACGGGCCGCTCACCAGCCAGCTCGCCCAGGTGCGGCCGGGTGACAGTGTGTGGGTCAACAGCAAAGCCACCGGATCGCTCACCCTGAACCATGTGCTGCCGGGACGCGTGCTTTACATGCTGGCCACCGGTACCGGCCTTGCGCCGTTTATCAGCCTGATCCGTGACCCGGCGACCTACGCGCGGTTCGAACAGGTGGTGCTGGTGCATTCGGTGCGTACCGTCAGCGAGCTTGCCTACCACGATGAAATCAGCGCGCTCGATAACCCGCACCTACACTATGTGCCTACCGTCACACGCGAACCGTTCGCCACCCCCGAGCGCGGTGCCGATCTGTTCTGCACGGGCCAGCTTTCGCAACGCCTCGGCTTGCCCAAGCCCGATTTCGAGCATGACCGCGTCATGATTTGCGGCAATCCGGAAATGACGCATGACATGACCACCTGGCTCAAGGACGCGGGCTGGACGATCACCAACCATCGCGGCATCGGCAACTTCACTACCGAACTCGCGTTCGTGGCACATCACGCCTGATCCGGCCGCGGCTGACTTGTGTGTCAGCCGGGCATTCTGGCCAGATTCAGTCGTGATGGCGATTGTGGCGACGTTCGTGGCGATCATGACGCCGGTCATGCCGACGTTCGTAACGGTCGTCGTCGCGATGATGCTTCCAGCCGTGTTTGTAATGACCATGTCCTTGTCCATAGTGGCCAGAGTGTGACGGCACAATGTAAGTGTGGCGCGGATAGCTGTGCGAATGATGCCAGTAACGCTGGCCGCCACTTTCATACAGGATGCGGTAGCCGTCGTGATGGCGGCTGCCAAACGAGATGCTGAAGCTGGGTTCGACCGAAATCACGCGGCCATGACGGAAATCGTCATAAGCCAGTGCCGATCCGGATGCGGCCAGCAGGCTCGCGGCAATAATGAGTTTGCGTAACATGATGGTTCTCCTTCAAGTTGAGGCGATGCGGGTTATTCACCCGCTGAACAGAGGTGTGCCGTATGGCCTGAGGCTTAATCGTCCCAGTCGTTGCGGCTGTTCTTCCAGCTGCCGTCCTGGCGGTCGGCCACGCTGAAGCTCACATTCAGCGTCAGGGTGTTGCCGGGGTCGTAGGGCAGGCGGGTGCTGTAGTCGCGACCCTGAAAACGGTAGCGCACGTCATAACCGCTGATGACCTGGCGGAAGTTGTCGTGAACCTCGCAGCGTTCTACCTGTTGCGGGTGGGTTTCATAGCGACGCTCGCCCTGGTTCCAGCGATTGCCGACCACGGCCCCGGTCGCTGCGCCAACAGCGGCGGCGGCGACTTTGCCGTTGCCCTTGCCGACTGTTGAGCCTATCAATCCGCCTGCGATGGCACCGATGATGGTGCCGCCGGTGTTGCCGTCACGGTAGCTGCGGGTTTCGTAGCCCTGGGTTTCGGTCCAGCATTCACGCCGGGGTTCGTTGATGCGGTCGTAAATGGGCGTACTCGACAGCACTTTGGCCTGGGTGGTGAAGCCATCACCGTCATCGTGCGCGGCCTGGGCTGCACCGCTGGTGGCAAGCAGCACGGCCATGGCGAGAGAAGTGAATGGGGGAATGCGTGTGTTCATGAGGCTCTCCTTGATTCCAGTGACTGCGGGTTAGTGGCGGTAGGGGCGACGGGGTTGGTCATCGTCGTCATCGTCACGTTTTTGCTTGCGCCGTTCGTAGCCATAGCCATACGCCCCCTCATCGTCGTCGTCGCGCTTCAGCTTGCGGCGGTCAGATGGCCGATGGTCGCGACGGTCATCCCGTGCGTCATCGTGGTCGCGTTTGGCAACGATGATCACGCCATCCAGAAAATCCGGCGCAGCCTGAACCGGGGTGGCCAAAGCCAGTCCCAGCAGTACCCATCCGAAAATGCCCAGTTGTCGTGTGTTCATCGTGGTCTCCAATCGGTGGTCGCGTTATCTTGCTTCCACGCTTCGCAGTCTGGTTGATAAAAGTAAGCGCCCTGTTTCACGCAAGGGGGATTTTGTAACAGTGTGTAACCGGGTGGGGAAGTCCGGCAGGTTCCTGCTGTTATATTTATCGCATGGAACCCGCCACGATTTATGTCACCGACGACGACCCCGGCATCCGCGAGCTGATCGCAGAATATCTGCAAAGCCAGGGCTACACCGTTGCCACTGCCGAAAATGCGGTGGCGCTGGATGCCTTGCTGACACAAGGCCTGCCCGATCTGCTGGTGCTGGACTGGATGATGCCGGGCGAAGATGGCTTGTCGGTCGCGCGCCGCCTGCGGGCGCAGCCGGGGTTTCCGCCCATCATCATGCTGTCGGCCAAGGGCGAGGACATCGACCGTATCATCGGTCTGGAAGTCGGTGCCGATGATTACCTGCCCAAGCCTTTCAACCCGCGTGAACTGCTGGCGCGTATCAGGGCGGTGATGCGACGGCATGAGCCTGCCACTGCCTCAGTCGCTGCGTCAGACATGGCCAGAAGCTTTGCCTTCGGAGAATTCAGCGTCAATCTGGATGCCCGAATTCTGAGCCGCGACGGTGTGGAAATCCCGCTGACGACCGGCGAGTACGAGTTGCTGGAGATTTTTGTCACCCATGCCAATCGTGCGCTCTCGCGTGACTGGCTGATGGATCAGCTGCGCGGTTTCGAACGCGATCCGTTCGACCGCAGTATTGATGTACGGGTCAATCGCCTGCGCAAGAAAATCGAAACCGATCCGGCCAACCCCGCCTATATCCGCACCCAGCGTGGCCAGGGCTATCTGTTTGTGCCGCAGGGCAAAGGGTGAGGGCACTGGCCGGGTCGCTGTTTGCACGCACTGCGTTGACGCTTGCGGTGGCCTTCGTCGTGTTTCAGGCGGCAGCCAGCTGGGTGGTGTACCGCACACTGGTGATGCCGGTGGCCGAGCGTTCGGCAGACGACCTGGCCGGGCTCATCGTGCTGTCGGCGCAAACCTGGGTGGAACTGCCGCCCGAAACGCGCACCGCTTTTGAAACCGAACTGGCGCGGCGGCATGGCCTGCGTCTGACCACTGTCAATGTGGGGGCGACCGCCGACGCGCCGGGTTTTGCCTTTCGCAGCCAGATCGAAGCGGCCCTGTCGCGCCGGGTGGGGGCTCGTGTCACGCTGCGTGGCGTGCCGGGCAACGAGGCGGCCTGGCTGGATATTCCGCTGGGTGGACACGCTCTGCGGGTGGGTTTTTATCCCGACCGCTATGCCGTCAAACCGCCGCTGGCGGCCGTTGCCGTCATCGTGTTGGGCGCCCTGCTGAGTCTGCTGACCGCCTTGTTGCTGGTGCGCCGCATCACCGTACCGCTGGCACGCGCAGCCCAGGCCGCGCGTCAGGTTGGCGCAGGCCAGCTGCCCGAACCCCTGCCGGAAACGGGCCCGGCCGAGCTGGCCGAACTGGCGCGGCGCTTTAACACCATGGCAGGCGAAGTGCGCAATCTGCTGGACAACCGCACGACGCTGTTGGGCGGGATTTCGCACGACCTGCGCACCCCGATGACACGGCTGCAACTCAACCTGGAAATGCTGCGCGACAAGCCGGACGCAGCCCGTATCGACCGGGCCGTCGCCGACCTGGCCGACATGAACAAGCTGATTACCGGCTACCTCGAACTCGCGCGCACCACCCAGGCCGAGCCTGCGCAGCCGGTCGATCTGGTAGCCCTGCTGCGAACCATCGCCCTTGAGACAGGGGTACAGTGGACAGACGCGGCACCGTGCATCGTGCATGGCGGGCCGCTGGCGCTGCGGCAGATCGTGACCAACCTGATCCAGAATGCACAGCGTTACGGCGCAGGCTCGCCCGTTGAACTGGCGCTGGATTGCGCGGACAGCTGGGTGCATATCCGCGTGCGCGACAGCGGACCGGGGATCCCCGAAGCGCAGCTGGAAAAAGTGTTCAGGCCGTTTTACCGGCTGGAAACCTCGCGTGCGCAGGCCACCGGCGGCACCGGTCTGGGGCTGGCGATCGTGCGTCAGCTGGCAGAAACACATGGCTGGAAAATCGGGCTAAAAAATCGCCCGCACGAAGGCGGGCTGGAGGCGGTGCTCACGATGCGCCGTTAGCGCATTCTTCTTGTACGGTAAGTCAGGCGCAGTGCGGCACGGTTCGGCGCAGCACGCGGACTTCGACAAACAGCAGGGTCACGCTCAGCATCGACATCCGGCCCGTGCTGCCGCTGAAAAATGCCAGCGGTGAGCGCGCCAGACTGACGCTGATGCTGGTGGCGCGACCGACTTGCATCACACCGCCGACTGACGGGCAAACAGCGAAAATTGCACGAACAGCAGCGACAGGCTGGTGAGGCTCATGCGTTCAGTCTGGCCATGAAACCAGGCGAAGGGTGCGTTGCCGAGTTCGAGTACCAACTGGTTTTTTCCGAATTGCAGTTTCATCATGTTCTCCGTTCTGAGGGGCTTGCCTGACTAAGTGCAATGCACGTGCCACATCGACCCTGCAACAGACGGTACAAAAAATCGCTTATTAAACATGTATTTGGATGTGTGTTCCGGATCGCGTCCGTTCCGGGGCATCCGGAGATTGACGGGAACCCGTCAGCCAGCGTCAGCAGGCAGACACCTGGAGGGACAGAGTAGAATCCGCACTTTCCGATTTGAGGCAGGTGCGCCCGGCGCGCCGCCAGACCATGATTCAGCTCAGAAACATCAGCCTGCGACGCGGTGCCCGGGTCTTGCTCAATGACGCGGCTGTGACCATCAACCCCGGTGAAATGGTGGGGCTGGTCGGGCGCAATGGTGCGGGCAAATCCAGCCTGTTTGCCCTGCTGAACGGCACCCTGCACGAAGACAAGGGCGATTTTTCGATTCCGTCGCAGTGGCGCATGGCGCAGGTGGCGCAGGACATGCCGGAAACCAGCGAATCGGCCACCGATTTCGTCATTGCCGGAGACACCGTGCTCAGCGCCGCCCAGGCCGAAGTGGCGGAAGCCGAAGCCAGCGACGACGGCGAGCGCATGGCGCACGCCTATATGGCGCTGCACGATGCAGGCGCACATGACGCGCAGTCACGCGCACAGGCGCTGATATTGGGCCTGGGCTTTCAGGTGCGCGAACTCGACCAGCCCGTCAACAGCTTTTCCGGCGGCTGGCGCATGAGATTGCAGTTGGCGCGCGCGCTGATGTGCCCGTCCGACCTGCTGCTGCTGGATGAACCGACCAACCACCTCGATCTCGATGCACTGGTCTGGCTGGAAGCCTGGCTCAGAAAATATCCCGGCACCATGATCGTCATCAGCCACGACCGTGAATTTCTCGACGCCGTCACCCGCGTCACCCTACATATTGAAGGCGGCCAGATCACCCGCTACGGCGGCAACTACAGCACTTTTGAAGACATGCGCGCCGAGCAGATGGCCTTGCAGCAGGCTGCGTTCGCCAAACAGCAGGACAAGATTGCCCACCTGCAGAAATTCATCGACCGCTTCAAGGCCAAAGCCAGCAAGGCCAAACAGGCACAAAGCCGGGTCAAGGCGCTGGACCGCATGGAGCGGCTGGCGCCACTGCTGGCCAATGCCGAGTTCACGTTTGAATTCAAGGAACCGCAATCCCTGCCCAACCCCATGCTGACGATTGATGATGCCAGCTTTGGATATCCGGCTGAATCTGCAGGCGGCGCGCCCAGTGTGATCGTGCGGGGCGTCAGCAAATCGGTTTTTGCCGGGCAGCGTATCGGCATCCTCGGTGCCAACGGCCAGGGCAAATCCACCCTGGTGAAAACCGTAGCCCGCGACCTCGCCGTTGTCGCCGGCAGCGTCATCGAAGGCAAAGGGCTCAGCATCGGCTATTTCGCGCAGCAGGAACTCGACGTGCTGCGTCCCGCCGATACGCCGCTGGAACACATGATCCGGCTGGCGCGCGACACGATTGCCAACGGCGGCGCTGGCCAGTTCAGCAGCCGCGAGCAGGACCTGCGCACCTTCCTCGGCACCTTCAACTTCAGCGGCGACATGGTCAAGCAGGCCGTCGGCACCATGAGCGGCGGTGAAAAAGCGCGACTGGTGCTGTGCATGCTGGTGTGGCAGCGGCCCAACCTGCTGCTGCTGGATGAGCCGACCAACCACCTCGACCTGGCTACCCGCGAGGCGCTGGCGATGGCGCTGAACGAATTCGAAGGCACGGTCATGCTGGTGAGCCACGACCGCGCTCTGCTGCGTTCGGTATGCGACGAATTCTGGCTGGTCAGCCGCGGCGGCGTCGAACCCTTCGACGGCGACCTCGACGACTATCAGCGCTATCTGCTGGACGAAGGCAAGCGCCTGCGCGAAAGCCTCAGGGAAGCGGGCAAGGTGACCGAAGCGCCGGCGATCAAAACTGCCGAGCCCGCCCCTGGGGTGGCGAAAAAGCCGGTGTCATCGGGCAGGATCAAATCGCTCAGACAGAAACTGGAAAAGCTCGACAAAAGCATGGCGGCGCTGCAAGCGGAGAAGGCTGCGTTCGAGGCGCGTCTGGGTGGCGCGCTGTCCGTCGGAGAGATCACCGAAACCGGCAAGCAGCTTCAACACGTCATTGACGAACTGGCGATAGAAGAGGGGGAATGGCTGGAATTGTCGGGAGAGATTGAGGCGCTGGAGGGGGCGAGCGCCTAAGAACTCGCGCGCTACCCTCGGCCGCGCGGTGCCGAACTTGGCGTTTGTCCGCACATCACCTATGGTGTCAGCAGCCCATCCCGTCAGGAGCGCCATGTCACCCGATGATCCCATCGCCCGCAGTCGGGGATATCTGCGCCACCGCTGGCCGGTGCGGCTGATGCACTGGATCAACGTGCTGGCGTTTGCGCTGCTGCTCTTGAGCGGACTGCAAATCTTCAACGCTCACCCGGCGCTGTACTGGGGCAAGTCGTCGTACACCGGTGAGCCGCCGGTGTTGCAGATGACCACGCGCACCGACGCCAGTGGCAAGACCCTCGGGGTCACGCGTGTGTTCGGTCATGAATTCAACACCACCGGCGTCTTCGGCCTGTCGGCCGGGCCGGATGGCCGCCCGAGCGCGCGCGGCTTTCCCACCTGGCTCACGGTGCCGAGCCAGCAATGGCTGTCGATGGCGCGGCACTGGCATTTCTTTTTTGCCTGGGTGCTGGTGATCAATGGCCTGTGCTACGTGCTCTACACCCTGGCCAGCCGCCACTTCGTGCGTGATCTGTGGCCCTGCCGTGCAGACTGGCGCGGCATCGGGCAATCGATCCTCGACCACCTGCGCCTGCGCCATCCGCAGGGGGCAGACGCGCTGCGCTACAACATCCTGCAGAAGCTGGCGTATCTGATGGTGATCTTTGGGCTGTTTCCGCTGGTGATCCTGATGGGGCTGGCGATGTCGCCGGGGCTCAACGCGCTGTTCACCGGCTGGATCGACGTGTTCGGCGGCCGGCAGTCCGCGCGCACGCTGCATTTCGTCGCCGCCTGGCTGCTGGTGGCCTTTGTCTTCATCCATGTGTTCGAGGTTTTCATCAGCGGCGTGTGGAACAACCTGCGCTCGATGATCACCGGGCGCTATCGCATTGCTCACGAGGAAACGCCCCATGACCCGACATGACGATACGCGTCGCCGCTTTTTCGGTCGCGCCCTGGCGGCGGGTAGCGGCCTGCTGCTCACAGGTTGCGATCAGCTGTCGCAAAGTGCGTGGTTCACCCGCGTACTCGGCAGTGCCGAAAAACTCACCCAGGGTACGCAGCGCCTGCTGCTGTCGCGCAAGTCGATGGCGCAGGAATTCAGCGAAGCAGATATCTCGCCGCAGTTCCGCAGCAACGGCACCAGCAACCCCAACAACCCGCTCTACCAGGCCTGGGTCGCCAACGGTTTTGCCGATTACCGCCTGCAGGTCGATGGTCTGGTCGCGCATCCGCGTGCCTATACGCTGGATGAGCTGAAGGCCCTGCCGAGCCGCACCCAGATCACCCGTCATGATTGCGTCGAGGGCTGGAGCGCCATCGGCAAATGGAAGGGCGTTTCGCTCAGCCATCTGCTGGCGCAGGTCGAGCCGCACCCCCAGGCGAACTATGTCGTATTCCATTGCGCCGACCCGATGAACGGGCAGGGGCCGCACTATTACGAAAGCATCGACATGGACGATGCCTGGCACGTGCAGACTGTGCTGGCGTATGACCTGAACGATGCGCCGCTGCCCGTCAAGAATGGCGCACCCATCCGCGTGCGCGTCGAGCGTCAGCTGGGCTACAAGTCGGCCAAGTACCTCACGCGTATTGAACTGGTCGAGCGCTTCGACCATCTCGGTGGCGGCAAAGGCGGGTATTGGGAAGATCGCGGCTACGAATGGTATGCGGGGATCTGAGCGCGGCTAACTCAGAGCGTTCGCTTAGTCCCCCAGCCGTTGTCTTGAGTCTTCGTGCGCCTGGATGGGACGGCAATTAATGGATGTGATACATTGAATACGTGTATTCATACGAAGGGGTTGGCATGGCAACATCGATACGGCTAGCGCTTGAAACCGAGCAGCGGCTGGACTTTTTGGCGGCACAGACCGGGCGTACCAAGGCGTTCTATTTGCGGGAGTTGATCGAGCGCGGGATTGAAGAGATGGAAGACTATTACCTGGCCACAGAAGTGCTGGAGCGTGTTCGCAAGGGTCAGGAAAAAACCCATTCCTCAGCGCAAGTGAGAAAAGACCTTGGCTTGGGCGATTGAGTTTTCGGATACAGCACAAAAACAGCTGCGCAAACTCGACAAGCCCGTTGCCCGGCAGATCGTCGATTTCATGGATGGGCGTATTGCACCGCTGGATGACCCGCGCAGTGCAGGCAAGGCGCTAGTGGGTCCCTTGGGTGGATTGTGGCGATATCGCGTGGGCGATTACCGGGTGATTTGCGATTTGCGCGATGCCACGCTGATTGTTCTTGTTTTGCAGATAGGCAACCGCCGCGAGGTTTATCGATAGAGGAAGTCCTGCACGTCCCCTTTCGGCTTCGCTTGGGGTAGTGTCTCAGTTTGAAAATCCAAAGTCTTGACTGTGGCATAGCTGCTGCCTAAGCTATGCGGTATGCCTAAACGCTCAAGCAATGGTCGGCTAGACCTGAATCAACTCGCCAAGTCTATCGTGGATCAAGCCACGGATGAGGAACCAAAGCAGCCCGAAGAGCCGGTGAAGAATCCGGCTGCGGTTGCGCTGGGTCGGCTTGGCGGTATCAAAGGTGGTGCCGCACGCGCGAAAAAGTTGACACCTGAAGAGCGGTCAGAGATTGCAAAGAAGGCAGCGAATGCAAGATGGTCATCCCGCAATAAAAAAGACATAATATAATCAATGTCTTACGCATGTCTCCTGACATGTCCGCATAATTCGATTTTTATCTATGCGGAATTCCTCATATATTTATTGACACCTATCTTTTGTGGCGTAGTATTCCCCCATTGATTGATTCTTTGGGCGAGGTGACGCTATGTCTAGTCAAGATGTGTCCAGCGTAAGCGATGTTAGTCCGGTTAAAGCGGAGGTACGTGGTCGCTCTACTATTGAGTTCCCGTATCTTGATTTCGATTCTGCTGTCGAGGTGGCCGCTGGAGTGCATGCGGTAGGTGGGACTTCTTGTGAGTGGAACCAACTTGCTGCGCAAATGAAACAATCACCTACCGGTGGAGGGTTTCGGATGCGAGTCATGACAGCACGTTCGTTCGGGATGCTGACCTATGATCGTGGAGCTATCGAATTAACCGATCTTGGTATTCGAGTACTTGATCCCAAGCATGCAAAATCAGCCCGTGCAGAAGCTTTCCTGGCTGTACCGTTATTCAAGGTAATGTTTGAACGGCTTAACGGACAAGTGCTCCCGCCGATGGCCGCAATTGAGCGTATGGCTGAGGGATTTGGAGTTGCGCCGAAGCAAAAAGATAAAGCCCGTCAAGTATTTATGCGGTCAGCAAAGCAGGCTGGATATTTTGATCTTGATCCGGACAGGCTTGTGTCTCCCCCCAATGCAAGCAAACCAGGCAAGCTGACAGGTGTAGAGAGTGATCTTCATCGAGAAGGCAAACAAAAAAAAGATGGGGATGGAGGCGGCTCCGGCGGAGATGATCTACATCCGTTTATCCAGGGTCTTCTACAAAAACTCCCTCAGCCTGAAACGCCTTGGTCTATTGATGGAAGGGCCAAATGGCTAATGACAGCTTCCAACATCTTTGACCTCCTCTATATCGACGAGGCCGAAGAGACAAAGGTGATTGCCATAAACGTGGTCGCTCTCTAGCCTACGCAACAAACAACTGAGGAGGGAAAAAATGAGAAGAAGTAATGGCCTTAATCGACTGCCGCCCGGTTAAGGCCAAAAGAGAAGGCCCATAACTAGCTTGATCCCTGAGAAGAACACCTAGTTATGGGCCGTGGCGGTACTGCTTGTGAAGGCGTTGCGGGCACCTAACACACCGGAACATCCTGTTAGCGCAGGATGAAGCCCCGGAGAAAGGAGGTGCCTATGGAACAGTTGAAATTCAACTTCCCCATCCCTGATGGGTATGTAGTGAAATTTGTAGCCTACATCACCGTCAAGGGCAAGCGCCTGTATGCGAAAGCGTATGGGAAACGCGCTTGGCCGATTCTGGTTAAGGTTTAACTAGCCCAACGCCCGCACGCCTTCACTCTTTTTAGTATCAACAAACTCAACGAGTTTGTCAATATGCCTATTCGCTCAAGCATTTTGTTCATTATGCTTGACTCCTTGTACGCTCATGCATATTATTCATTATGAAATGAATGCTTGAGGGGGTTGGGATGAACAAACTAAACATTGAAAAACGCGCACAAATCCTCGGCCTGCTGGTTGAAGGTAATTCCATGCGTGCTATCACTCGCTTGGTTGGCTGTTCAATAAACACCGTCACCGCGCTGCTTATAGATGTAGGTCAAGCCTGTTCCGAATATCAGGACAAAGCCATGCGCAACCTGCCGTGCAAGCGCATCCAGTGCGACGAAATCTGGTCTTTCTGCTACAGCAAGGAAAAGAACGTCTCCGAAGAAAACAAGGGCGTTCTCGGTCATGGCGACGTTTACACCTGGACGGCAATTTGCCCGGATACCAAGCTGGTGCCGTCGTTCATGGTTGGCAAGCGCGATGCGGAATATGCAACCGCGTTTATTGAAGACCTGGCCTCACGGCTCGCTAATCGTGTGCAGTTGACTACAGACGGCCACAAGCCCTATATCGAAGCCGTAGAAGGTGCGTTTGGTGGCGAGATTGACTATGCCATGCTGGTGAAGCACTACAGCAATCCGGGCGAAGCATTGCAAGCCCAAAAGCGCTACAGCCCGTCTCAGTTTGTCAGTGCAGAGAAGCGCCGCATTTCAGGCGACCCTGACGTTAAGAAAGTCTCAACCAGCCATGTAGAGCGCCAGAATTTGACGATGCGGATGGGGATGCGCCGGTTTACGCGGTTAACCAACGGCTTCAGCAAAAAGATTGAAAACCTTGAACATGCCGTAGCGCTGCACTTCATGTTCTACAATTTCGGGCGAATTCACAAAACGCTTCGCGTTACGCCAGCGATGGAAGCCGGGATTAGCGATCATGTTTGGACACTGGAAGAAGTCGCAGCGCTTGTGCCTGAGCCTGTTGCGGCAAAACGCGGCAGCTACAAAATGAAAAATTCAAACTGAGACACTACCTCGCTTGGGCAGACCTGCGGTAAAGCCTGCCAACCACGCTAAAATGCCGCTTTTCCGCCAAGCTGCGCATCTGCCGTGAAACCCACCTTCCAGGACATCATCCTCACCCTACAACGCTATTGGGCCGAGCGTGGCTGTGCGCTCCTGCAGCCCTACGACATGGAAGTTGGCGCGGGCACCTCGCACACGGCCACCTTCCTGCGTTCGCTCGGGCCCGAGCCGTGGAAGGCCGCCTATGTGCAGCCCAGCCGCCGCCCCAAGGATGGCCGCTACGGCGACAACCCCAACCGCCTGCAGCACTACTACCAGTTCCAGGTGGTGCTGAAACCCGCACCGGCCGACATTCTGGAGCTGTATCTCGGCTCGCTCGAAGCGCTGGGCTTCGACCTGAAGCAGAACGACGTGCGCTTTGTGGAAGACGACTGGGAGAACCCCACGCTCGGGGCTTGGGGCCTGGGCTGGGAGGTGTGGCTTAACGGCATGGAAGTCACCCAGTTCACCTATTTCCAGCAGGTCGGCGGCATCGACTGCAAGCCGATCACCGGCGAAATCACCTATGGTCTGGAGCGTCTGGCGATGTACCTGCAGGGCGTGGAAAGCGTGTACGACCTGACCTGGACCGAGGGGCTCACCTACCGCGACGTTTACCACCAGAACGAGGTCGAGCAGTCCACCTACAACTTCGAACACAGCGACGTCGATTTCCTGCTCACCGCGTTCGGCGCGCACGAGAAGACGGCGCAGGAACTGGTGGCCGCGCAGCTCGCGCTGCCAGCGTACGAACAGGTGCTGAAAGCCGCGCACACCTTCAACCTGCTCGACGCGCGCGGCGCGATTTCGGTGACCGAGCGCGCTGCTTATATCGGCCGCATTCGTAACCTGGCGCGGGCGGTGGCGAAGAGTTATCTCGACAGCCGCGCGCGGCTGGGCTTCCCGATGGCGCCGCGCGAGTGGGCTGAAGAAGTGCAGGCGATGCTGGCGAAGAAGGAGGCCGCATGAGTACGCAAAACCTGCTCGTCGAACTCTTCACTGAAGAACTGCCGCCCAGGGCACTGAAGAAACTGGGCGAGGCCTTTGGAAGGTTGTTATTCGCTGAGCTTCAGAACTCGTGCTGCCTTGGTGATGGTGCAAAGTTAACTACTTTTGCATCACCACGCCGATTGGCTGCGCATGTTACTAACGTCTTACCAGAAGGCACACAGAAACCAACAAAAGTGAAGTTGATGCCTGTTTCTATTGCGCTTGATGAAAGCGGAAAACCATCGCCCGCTCTAGTCAAGAAACTTCAAGGTCTTAGTTTGGAGTACTTGCTATCGGCTACCCAAACAGTCTGGGATATGCGCATACTTAAAGAGAACGACGGTAAGGCCGACTCACTGTTTTATACCCATCAACCTGCACCTCAGCCCTTTGGACATTCTGTTCAAACTGCGCTCAATCGAATCGAGGACAACCTACCCATTCCTAAGGTAATGACCTATCCCAATCCGTCAGGTGATGGCTGGGATACAGTCAATTTTGTGCGTCCTGCGCACAGGCTGGCGGCGTTATATGGAGCAGAGGTGGTGAAAGTCGATCCACGCCATCCTGACCGTCCGGTGGAGATGTTGGGCTTGCAGGCTGGCCGCATCACTCAAGGCCATCGTTTCGAAGCAGAAAGCGCGATGCTGGAAATCCGCAATGCTGACAGTTACGAAGCGCAGATGGAAAGCGAAGGCTCGGTAATTGCGAGTTTTGAAAAGCGCCGCGCCGAGATCGTGCGCCAGTTGCAGGCCGCCGCCGCACCGCTGGGTCTCAAGCCGGTGGACGACGATGCGCTGCTCGACGAAGTGACTGCACTGGTCGAAAAGCCGAACGTGTTGCTGGGCCAGTTCGAGGCAGCCTTCCTCGAAGTGCCGCCGGAATGCCTCATCCTCACTATGAAGGCGAACCAGAAATATTTCCCGCTGCTGGACGCGGCCGGCAAGCTCACGAATCAATTCCTCGTCGTCTCCAACATCGCGCCGACTGATCCCTCCGCCGTGATCCAGGGTAACGAACGCGTCGTGCGCCCGCGTCTGGCTGACGCCAAGTTTTTCTTTGATCAGGATCGCAAGAGGACGCTGGAATCGCGCGTGTTTGGGTTGGCGAAGGTGGTGTATCACAACAAGCTGGGCACGCAGGGCGAGCGGGTGAGGCGGGTGCAGACAATTGCCCGCGCCATCGGCTATGTGATCGGTGGTGAGTTGCTGGCGCAGAAAGCTGATATGGCCGCGCTGCTGGCCAAGGCCGACCTGCTGACCGACATGGTAGGCGAATTCCCCGAGCTGCAGGGCACCATGGGGCGCTATTACGCGCAGCACGATGGCTTGGCCGACGACATTGCTTTTGCCATCGAGGACCACTACAAGCCGCGCTTTGCTGGCGACGAATTGCCGCGCAGCGATGTGGGCGTGTGTGTCGCGCTGGCTGACAAACTAGAAACCTTAGTTGGTCTCTTTGGCATTGGAGAAAGGCCCACGGGAGACAAAGATCCGTTTGCACTTCGTAGGCACGCGCTTGGGATCATCCGCATATTAATTGAAAAGAATTTGTCAGTTGATTTGTCATATTTGCTAACCCAAGTTGGGCTTGCAAACTGGCTTGGTGCTGCCGCCTCCCAGAAGGTTAATACGCTAGTTGGTGTTGAAGAAAGCCTACCAAGTTTTATTTGGGATCGTCTGGCGGGACTTTTGCGCGAACAAGGTTATTCGGCGCTAGAAATCGATGCGGTGATTAGTCTCCGTCCTTCTCGCCTTGCTGATATTCCCAAACGTCTCGCAGCCGTACGTGCCTTTGCTATCTTGCCGGAAGCTCCAGCACTCGCAGCAGCCAACAAGCGCGTCAGCAATATCCTGAAAAAGGCTGACGGCGATGTGCCAGTTGAAGTTGATGTTGACCAATTGCAGGAAAATGAAGAGATAGCATTGTTTATGCTGTTGTTCAGCGTTATAAAACCAGACGCTGATGCCGCCTTCGACGCCGGCGATTACACTGCCTCGCTGCGGGCGCTGGCCGCACTCAAAACCCCGGTCGACGCCTTCTTCGACAGCGTGATGGTCAACGCCGACGATCCCGCGCTGAAAGCCAACCGGCTGGCGCTGCTGAACCAGCTGCACCAGACCATGAACCGGGTGGCGGACTTGTCGCGTTTGGCGGCGTAAACTTTCGGCCATGAAACTCATCATCCTCGACCGTGACGGTGTCATCAATCATGACTCCGACCAGTTCATCAAGTCGCCTGATGAATGGAAGCCCATTCCCGGCAGTCTGGAAGCGATTGCGCGGCTGACGCGTGAGGGCTGGCGGGTGGTGGTGGCGACCAATCAGTCCGGCCTTGCGCGCGGGCTGTTCGAGATGGCGACGCTGAACGCCATACACGCCAAGATGCACAAGGCGGTGACGCAGGCGGGGGGGCGTATCGAGGCGGTGTTCTACTGCCCGCATTCGGCGGACATGGACTGTGCGTGCCGTAAACCCCGGTCCGGGCTGTTCGACGAAATTGCCGCGCGTTATGGCTGCGTGTTGTCGGACGTGCCGGCCATTGGGGATTCGCTGCGCGATCTGGAGGCAGCGGTGGCGGTGGGGGCGATACCGGTGCTGGTGCGTACGGGTAAGGGCAAACGCACCCTGGCGGCCGGGGGGATGCCGGGCGGCACCACGGTGTTCGATGATCTGGCCGGGGCGGTGAGTGCCTTGTTGACACCGGTATGAGTCTGCCTCGTTCGGTAGTCTTTGCGTTGCTGCAAACGGGATTGACGATCGTGTTCAGCGTGGTGGCGCTGTTCAGCCTGCCGTTTTCTGCGGTCACGCGCTACCGGCTGATTACCGGTTACAACCATCTGGTGATCTGGCTTGCACGCTGGGTGCTGGGTATCCGCTACGTGGTGGAAGGGCGCGAACATTTACCGCAGCAGCCAGCCATCATTCTCGCCAAGCATCAATCGGCCTGGGAAACCGTGGCGTTTCTGTGTCTGTTTCCCCCCGTGTCGCCAGTCATCAAGCAGGAATTATTGAAGGTGCCTTTTTTTGGCTGGGCTTTTCGTTTGCTGTCGCCCATCGCCATCGACCGCTCGGCAGGACGCGAGGCGCTGAAACAGATTGTCAGCCAGGGCCGGGACAAACTCGCGCAGGGATTCTGGGTGCTGGTATTTCCCGAAGGCACGCGCGTCGCCCCCGGAGAAAAAGGCAAATACGGCATCGGCGGCGGCTGGCTGGCGGCTGAAACCGGTGCCCCCATTGTGCCGATTGCGCATAACGCGGGCGAAGTGTGGCCGAAGAATGCATTTGTAAAGCGTGCCGGTCTGGTCACCGTGCGCATCGGCCCGGTGATCGACAGCACAGGCAAAAGCGCAGCCGAACTGACCCGTGCCGCCGAAGCCTGGATTGAAACTGAAATGACGAGGTTGCCCCCTGCTGCCTGAAGCCAACACCGGCGTGATGCAACTCGGCGACGCGGCGGTGCCGTACCAGCTGCGGCGGTCACGTCGACGCCGCACCCTGGGGCTGACTGTTACCCCGCGCGAAGTGCGCATCCATGCACCGGTCTGGACCCCGCGTGCTGAAATCGAACGCTATGTGCAGCAACAGCACGACTGGCTGCATCGTGCCTGGCGGCGGCTGGAGGCCCGTGCCCCCGAGCGCGTCGAGCCGCAAACCGTGCCGCAGTGCATTACCTATCTGGGGCGCACACTCACGCTGGATATCCGTCCTTCACTGTTTACCGAGGTGCAGCGCTTTGGCCAGCATCTGCGGGTAGACGTGCCGCTGGATAGCGATCCCATGGCCTGCGTGCGTGACTGGCTGCAGCAGCGTGCCGGGCGTTTGCTGGCCTGGCGGCTTGCACGTATCGCCCGGCGTTCCGGGCGCGCCCCGCGTGACTTTGCCCTGTCCGACGCGCGTACGCAGTGGGGCAGTTGCACCGCCAGCGGCGTCGTCCGGCTCAACTGGCGGCTGGTGCAGGCACCGCTTGCGCTGATCGACTATGTGGCCGCGCACGAACTGGCGCATCTGGTTCACCTCAACCATTCGCCGCGCTTCTGGGCACGCGTGGCGGTGCTGTGTCCGGATGCCCTGGCGCGCCGTACGGAATTGCGGAAAATGGGCGACAGCCTGTTCAGGATTTGAAATCATGAGATTGCTCCACACCATGCTGCGCGTCGGCGACCTCGACCGCGCCATCGATTTCTACACCCGCGTGCTCGGCATGACCTTGCTGCGGCGCAAGGATTATCCGGGCGGCCAGTTCACGCTGGCGTTCGTGGGCTATGACACCGAAGACAAGGCTGCGGTCATCGAGCTGACGTACAACTGGGGCGTGGCCGAATACGAGCGCGGCACGGCCTACGGCCACATCGCGCTGGAGGTGGATGATATTTACGCTACGGTAGAAGCGGTCGCCGCGCAGGGCGGCAAGGTGTTGCGTCCGGCCGGGCCGATGTCACACGGCACCACCGTCATTGCCTTCATCGAAGACCCCGACGGCTATCCGATCGAATTCATCCAGAAAGGCACGGCAGGCTGGGTCGGGACGGCAAGCTGAATGCCCCCGTGCTGGCCAGACCAAGTTCAGCCTGCGACCACGGGAACAATCCACAATTCAACCCGCCGGTTGAGCTGCCGGCCTGCTTCGCTGCCGTTGTCTGCGCGCGGCTGGGTTTCACCGCGCCCATAGGATTCCAGACGCAGCGGATTGACGTTCTGCCCGGCGAAATAATTCAGCACGGATTGCGCGCGCTGTTCGGATAGTCCCTGGTTGTAGGCGTCACCCCCGACGTTGTCGGTGTGGCCGATCACGGTAACCGTGGTCTTGCCGTATTGATTCAGCACGCGTGCAATCTTGTTCAGTGTCGGCAGGTAGTCGGGTTTGAGCACGGCGGCCGCGGAATCAAAGCCGGTGCTTGCCGTCATGCTCACCAGCAGCGCGTTGTCGCCGCTGCGCTTTTCCAGCGTGATCACGCCGCGGTCGATTTCCGTTTGCAGGACTTTGTTCAGGTCTTTGGCCTGCTGGTCCATGTAGTAGCCCACGCCGGTTCCGGCGAGACCCCCGCCCACGGCACCGATCAGTGCGCCCTTGCCACGGTTCTTGTGATTGATGATTGCACCCAGCGCCGCGCCGCTGACGCTGCCGATAATCGCGCCTTTCTGGGTTTTACTCAGGTCACGCGAGTCGCCAAGATCGTTGGTGGCGCAGGCGCTGAGCAACAAAGCGGCAAGCAGGGGGGTGAGGATCAATTTGTTTGACATGGAAGCTCCTTGGATTGGAATAAGCAGACGACCCGGAGAAATTGCCGGATGGTTCGGTGGGTTCGGTTCGAATGACTTCATCGTACAAGATGTGCGAACCAGGGCCATGCAATATCAGCCTTGTCCTACACGCGGGAAACCAGCGATCAGCGCTGCATCAGGTGCCGGGTGATGCGTTCGTAATCCGCCAGCGGCAAGGCTTCGGCACGCAAACCTGCGTCGATGTGCAGGGCAGCAAAATCAGCGGGCGGCAATAAACTGCCCAGGGTGTTTTTCAGGGTTTTGCGGCGCTGCGAAAATGCAGCCTGAACAACCCGCGCGAACAGGGCATCATCCAGTGCGACGATTTCATCCGGTGTTTTGGGGATCAGCCGCACCACGGCGGAGTCCACTTTGGGCGGCGGGTTGAATGCGGTGGGTGGCACGTCGAGCAGCCATTCCAGATGAAAGCGTCGCTGCAGCATGATCGTCAGCCGCCCGTAGTCGTTGGTGCCCGGTTCGGCCACCATGCGCTCGACCACTTCCTTTTGCAGCATGAACGTCATGTCGCGGATGTGCGGGGCAAAGTCCATCAGATGAAACAGCAGCGGGGTGGAGATGTTATAGGGCAGGTTGCCGATCACGCGCAGCTCGCGTCCCAGTTGCGCGAAGTCGAATTTCAGGGCGTCGCCGGAATGAATGCTGAGGCGTTCTGCAGGCCAGGTTTTTTGCAGCCGCGCCACGATGTCGCGGTCGAGTTCAACTACATGGAGATGCGGCAATCGTTCCAGCAGCGGGCGGGTCAGGGCACCCAGGCCGGGGCCGATTTCGATGACGGTTTCACCCGCGCGCGGCTGCACGGCATGAACGATGGCGTGGATGATGCCGTCGTCGATGAGGAAATTCTGGCCGAAGCGTTTGCGCGGGGTGTGCATTCAGGGATCAGGAACCGTTCGCCATCTCCAGCGCCAGTTCGATGGCGGCGATCAGGCTGCCGACACTGGCACGACCGCTGCCGGCAAGGTCGAGCGCCGTGCCGTGATCGACCGAGGTACGGATGAACGGCAGGCCGAGCGTGACGTTGACACCCTCGCCGAAACTGGCGTATTTGAGCACTGGCAAGCCCTGGTCGTGATACATCGCGAGGACGGCGTCGCAGGGGTCGTGGCGGATACGCGAAAACAGCGTGTCAGCGGGCAGCGGGCCGACGAGATCCATGCCGGACAGGCGCAATCTGGCGAGCACGGGTTCGATCAGCTCGATTTCCTCGCGTCCCAGATGCCCGGACTCCCCGGCGTGAGGATTGAGCCCGGCAACGGCGATGCGCGGTCGGGCGATTCCGAAGCGGCGCTGCAGATCGGTATGCAGGATCTGCAAAACTTGCGTCAGCCCTTCGGCGGTCAGGGCGTCTGCCACAGCACGCAGGGGCAGGTGCGTGGTGGCGAGCGCCACCCGCAGGCCGCCGCCAACCAGCATCATCACCACCCGGGGGGTGCCGCTGTGGTCGGCGAGATATTCGGTATGGCCGGTGAAGGCATGGCCCGCATCGTTGATGATGCCCTTGTGCACCGGCGCGGTCACCATCGCCTGATACGTGCCCTGCATACAGCCCGCCAATGCGGCGTCGAGCAGTGCCAGCACGTGGGCGCTGTTGTGCACATTGAGCACGCCGGGGACGACCGCTGCGGCAACAGGCACGGCGTGCAGATGCAGGCTGCCGGGCTGGTGCGGGGGGATGGCGTCGCCGCTGAGTAGGCGCACCTGGATGCCGAGCTGGGCAGCGCGGTCGCGCAAGACGTCGGGGTCGCCCAGTACCGTGAGCCGACAGGGCAGCGCGTGCTGCGTTAGCGCGATGGCGAGATCGGGGCCGATCCCGGCAGGCTCACCCGCTGTCAGGGCAATGACAGGCAGGGACATGGACTCAGGGGGTGTTCAGGCGCAATTCGACATAGGCCGAATCGCGGATTTGCCGCACCCAGTCCTGGAACGCTTCTTCGCCCTTGCGCTCGCGTATCGCCTGACGCGCCAGCAGTTTCTGGCGCTCCTGGGTCACGTCCTGATTGCGGCGTTCCAGCACCTGGATCAGATGCCAGCCAAACGGCGACTGGATCGGTGCACTGACTTCGCCAGGTTGCAGGGCATTCATGGCCTTTTCGAAATCGGGCACGGTGTCGCCGGGATTCACCCAGCCGAGATCGCCACCTTTGGCCGCGCTGGCGTCGTCTGAATGCAGCCGTGCCAGATCGTCGAACTTGACGCCGTTATCGATACGTTCCTTGAGTTGCAGCAGACGATTGCGGGCGTCGGCTTCCGATGTGAGCTCGTTGGTCTTGATGAGGATGTGGCGTGCGTGCGTCTGGGTGATGTTGAGCGCGACATCGAGTCCGCGCTTGTCGATGAGTTTCAGGATGTGAAAGCCGTTCGGACTTTTGAGGACAGGTGCGACTTCGCCCGGCATCAATGGCTTCAAAGCCTCGACAAAGAGTTCGGGCAGCTTGCCGCTGGGACGCCAGCCCGAGACGCCGCCCTGCAGCGCATTGGGCGCGTCGGAATAGCTGGCGGAGAGCTGGCCGAAGTCACCGCCTTTGGCCAGTTCGGCCACGATATCGTCGGCACGCGCGCGGCGTGCCTGGATTTGTTCCGGCGCGGCGTTTTCCGGCACGGTCAGCAGAATATGGCCGAAGTTGTATTCGGTTTCCACGCCCTGCTGCGCCTGGGTTTGCAGATAGCCTTCGATCTCGGCGTCGCTGACCGAGACGCGGTTATCCACGTCGCGCTCGCGTGCCCGCATGATGAGCATTTCATTGCGGATACTGTTGCGCATCAGATCCAGGCTTTGTCCCTGTTGCGCCAGAGCCGCCTGCAGACCGGCCACGTCGAGCTTGTTTTGCGCTGCCAGACGCTGCACGGCGCGTTCCACCTGGGCGGGATCGACCCGCACCCCGGTATTACGCGCATGCTGCTGCAGCGCCAGTTCGGTGACCATGCGTTCCAGCAACTGCTTTTCCAGCACATTGCGGGGCGGCAGGTTGATGTTCTGCCGCGTCAGCGTTTGCAGCACTTCGGCATAGCGTTTCGACAGCTCCTGCTGGGTGATGACTTCGTCATTGACCACCGCGACAATCTGGTTGAGTGGCACCAGGGCAGCATGGGCGGGCAGCATGAGCAGCAGGGCCAGCAGCCCGGCAAACGGTTTGCGCAGGAAAGACAACTCAGGGATTTTCAAGAATTTCATTGCTGGACCTGTATCCGGGAACACTCTGTTTCAGAACGTCGAGCGGGTTGGAGCCGATGCGCCCCATGCCGTTCAATTCAAGCTGGAAGAAGATCGCATCGGTGGACTGGTCTTCCTTGGTGGCGAGGCGCTGGAACACGGCGCGTATCGCCCAGCAGCCGCCATTGTATTCAACCCCCGCCAGCCCTTCGACCAGCTTGTCGTCCTGGAACGAATAGTTGTAACGCGCCATGCCGTACCAGCGCTGACCCAGCGGCCACTGCGCTGACACATCGATCTGCTCGGTGGTTTGGTCGATGAAGCGGTAGCCAAAGTTCAATGCCCGTCCGGGCGACGGCCGATACGACGCCCCCAGATTCTGGCGGATGGTGGTGCCGTTTTCGGTGTCGAACTGCCAGGCGGTATCGATGCGCCAGTCCTGCGTGATCTGTCCGCTGATCGCTGCGAGCAGATCGGTGGAATTGCTGGTGCGCGGCGCCACGCCGGGCAGGGTTACCTGCTGGGCACTGAAGTAATAACGCTGACCCAGGGTGACCTGCAAACGCTCCAGTCCGCTGTCGGCTTCGTTGAAACGGCTGGTGACGGCTACGGTCAACTGGTTGGCGTCGTTGATGCGGTCGCCGCCGATGAACTGGTTTTCGGTGAACATCTGCGCGTAGCTGAAATCGAGCAGCGCGGTATCAAATACGGGGATCAGGCTCTGGTCGCGAAAAGGCGCGTAGACGTAATAGGCGCGCGGTTCCAGAGTCTGTTCATAGTTGCGCCCCATGAACCGGAAAGGGCGATCAAATGTGGTCCCGGCATCCAGGCTGACGATGGGCAGATTGCGCGTCACGCGTTGATCAGTAGCCGTGTTGTCCAGCGCGTAATAGCTGCTGTGCCAGCCAATTTGCGGGGTGATGAACCCGAGCGCATTGACGATGGGCATCCGCAGCGTGGGGTAGGCCAGCACCCGCGTGCCTTCCGCCAGCGTGGAGTGGGCAAACCGGGTGGCCTCACTTTCCAGCTTGAACTCCATGCCGTAGCCCAGGGAATACGCCATGCCCAGGCGGGCCTGTGGCAGACGCGAATACGGTTCAGCGATGGGCGTGGTCGCGGTGGAATCCTGCAGGGTCTGGAAACTCTGCGCCCGCAGTTCCGCATTCCAGTGATCGTGCTGTGTGCTGATCCAGGCTTCGCGGTTGAGATGGGTTTGCGACGTGACCGAAATCAGGTTCGACAGATCGCGGAAATAGTCGTCGTCCGATACCCGGTTGAAATCAATGGCAGCCTGGGTGCTGGCGTTGATCTGGTAACGGTTTTTGAGGGTGGCACTCCAGCGCGAGCGCTTCGCCTGGTCGTCATCGGGCAGATATTCCAGCCGGTTTTCACCCGCAAAACTGGGCAGCAGATAGCGGAATTCGCCCCCCAGCTGCACGCCACGTTTCGACAGCAGGCGCGGGTACAGCGTCGCGTCGTAATTGGGCGAAAGATTGAAGTAATACGGCACCAGAATGTCGAGGCCGCTGCGTTCCGTGGTGCCCACCGTCGGCGCGAGGATGCCGGTCTTGCGTTCGTTGTTGAGCGAAAAATCCAGCCACGGCGAATACAGGATGGGCACGCCCAGAAAGCGCAGCGAAGCGTTGCGGGCGGTGCCTACATTGCGGGTTTTGTCGATGTCCAGCTTGTCGATCTTGAGGAACCAGTCGTCGTTATCAACCGGACAGGTGGTGTAGGTGGCGTCGTCGAGGCGATAGTGGGTTTTGTCGATCAGTTCGATATGCTCGGCCTTGCCCCGGCCCTGCTGGGTGGGCAGACGGTAAACCGGCTGGGTGATTTCTCCGCGATAAGTGTCGAGATTGATGCTGAGCGTATTGCCCCGGACTTCCAGCGCAGGCTGCTCAAAGCGCACCTCGCCGCGCGCATCCACGGTATTGAGGCGGGTATCGAAGCGCAGCCAGTTGGCCGAAAAGACCTGCCCACCCTGACGCGCTTCCACCTTGCCGGTCGCTTCGATGAGGTTGGGACCTGTCGACTCGATGCGGTCTGCGCTCAGAAACAGCGGGCTCGCCTTGCCCACGGCATCAGAGCCGATCAGCTCGACATCTTTTTTCAGCGCGAGCCCGTCTGCGCCTGCCGTGGACGCAGTCAGCAACAGCACAACAACAGCAAAGCCGGGCAGGGTGGACAAGCGATGTAAAATCCGCAACGGGTTAATCAATGAACCAGTGTGAACACGCTTTTAATTCGGGGCAGCATGGCAGTGGAACGTTTACAGGCAATACAGGACTGGGCTGCCCGAGCGCTGGGGGTGGATGCACTCGACATCGCCCCAGCTTCGGCTGACGCCAGCTTTCGCCGTTATTTTCGGGTCAGTCCTTTGCAGGGCAGCGCCAAAGGCCGGAATTATATCGTGATGGACGCCCCCACGGCGCACGAGGATTGCCGCCCCTTCATTGCCGTCGCCCAGCTGCTTGGCGACGCCGGGGTGCATGTGCCGCAGGTGCTGGCGCAAGATCTGGCGCAGGGTTTCCTCCTGCTCACCGACCTGGGTGACATCACCTATCTGGCGGCGCTGAACGCGGCTGCCGATCCGGGTGTTGCCCGCGATCTGTATCTCGCGTCGAACGATGCGCTGATCCGCATCCAGCAGGCCAGCCGCCCCGGCGTGCTGCCCGAATACGACCGCGCTCTGCTCAGCCGTGAACTGATGCTGTTCCCCGAATGGTATGTCGGCAAACACCTGGGCACGGTTCTGAGCGACGCGCAGACGGCCACCCTCAATACCGTCTTCGAACGCATCCTCGCCAACACCCTCGCCCAGCCGCAGGTGTATGTGCATCGCGACTGGCATTCGCGCAACCTCATGGTTAGCGAGCCCAATCCCGGCATCCTCGATTTTCAGGACGCCGTCTACGGCCCCATCACCTACGACCTCGCCTCGATCTACCGTGATGCCTACATCCAGTGGGACGAAGAACAGCAGCTCGACTGGGTCATCCGCTATTGGGAAAAAGCACGTGCCGCCGGCCTGCCCGTGCGCGAAGATTTCGGCGATTTCTGGCGCGACTTCGAGTGGATGGGCGCACAGCGGCATATCAAGGTGCTGGGGATATTCGCGCGGCTATATCACCGCGACGGCAAGGACGGGTATTTGAAAGACATGCCTTTGGTGATGCATTACCTGCGCCGTGTGTGCGAGCGGTATGTTGAGCTGAAGCCGCTGCTGGTTTTACTCGATGGGCTGGAGCATCGGGAAGTGAAGGTGGGGTATACGTTCTAAGCGACGCGCACCTGCTTGACTCCGGGCATCGGTTACATACACTGTATGTATGATTAATTTTGAGTGGGATCCTGCGAAGGCGGCGTCGAACCTCAGAAAACATGGCGTTTCCTTCGAAGAAGCGCGGACTGTTTTCTACGACGAATTTGCCGTCCAGTTCTTTGACGATACTCACTCGGACGATGAAGCGCGTTTCCTTTTGCTGGGCATGAGCACGGAGGCAAAGCTGCTGCTTGTCTGTCACTGTGAACGTGATGCCGGAAACGTCATCCGCATCATATCTGCCCGCAAAGCGACCCATCGTGAACGTTCTTTTTACGGAAGCGAGATGCCATGAAAGCCGAATACGATCTTTCCAAAATGAAATCGCGCAAGAATCCCTACGCGTCCAAGCTCAAAAAGCCTGTCACCATGCGTCTCTCGGAAGATGTCGTGGCTTATTTCAAGAGCATGGCGACCGATGCGGGCGTGCCTTACCAGAGCCTCATTAATCTGTATCTCCGCGACTGCGTCATGCAGCATCGTCAGGTGCAGATTGCCTGGCCGACCAAGCTTTGAGGGGAGTGGATGTGGGCAGCTTCAAACTGCGGAAACGGGACTCCGCAAGACATTCCGGCGAAGGCAACCCAGGTTTTGCCACCCACCTGAAAGTGACAAGGGTGCTTGGGTTGCGGTTGCATGCGGGGGAGCGAGTGTATGGCGCAGGCCCGTGGTTATTTCAGTTCGTTGGCCAGGCCACCCCCGACCAACGAGCCTCAACACCGGCAATGGCAATGCGCTTTCCACCTTGAACACAACCCAAACCGCCATGATCCTCGCCGCCGGCCGCGGTGAGCGTATGCGCCCGCTCACCGACCACACGCCCAAACCCCTGTTACAGGTGGGGGACAAACCGCTGATCGTGTGGCATATCGAGCGGCTGCGTGCGGCGGGCTATTCGCACATCGTGATCAACCACGCCCATCTGGGCCAGCAGATCGAAGACGCGCTCGGTTCGGGTACAGCGCTGGGGGTCGCGATCGACTATTCGCGCGAAGGCACGGCGCTGGAGACGGCGGGCGGGATTGCGACGGCGCTGCCGCTCATCGACAGTGACGTTTTCACGGTGGTGAACGGCGATATCTATTGCGAATTCGATTTCGCGCGGCTGGCCGAACCGCTGGCGCGGTTGGCGGCGGGGCATGACCGGGCGCATCTGGTCCTGGTCGATAATCCGCCGCACAATGCCCAAGGTGATTTCGTGCTCGACGCCGGGCGGTTAACTGCTGGCGATGCCCCCCGTCTCACGTTTTCCGGCATCGGCGTCTATCACCGCGCGCTGTTTGCAGCCACGCCCGCACACGAAAAAGCCCCGCTGGCTCCACTGCTGCGCGCCGCCATCGCGGATAATCGCGCAAGCGGCGAACATTTCGTCGGCCGCTGGGTCGATGTAGGAACGCCCGAACGTTTGCAGCACCTCGATGAAAGCCTGCGCAACCATGCCTGATGCCGTGATGACCGAAGCCTCCCGTTATGCTGCGCGCCGCGCGCGCCTTGCCGACTGGCTGGGCGACGGCGTGGCGGTGATCGCTACCGCGCCCGAGGCGGCGCGCAATCGCGATACGCATTACCCGTATCGTTTTGACAGCTATTTTTATCATCTCACCGGCTTTACCGAACCCGAGGCGGTGCTGGTGGTGACGGGCGGCGCTGCGCCGCAGTCGATCCTGTTCTGCCGCGACAAGGATGAGACGCGCGAAATCTGGGATGGCTTTCGCTATGGCCCGGCGGCGGCGCAAGGCGAATTCGGTTTCGATGCGGCGTACAGCGTGAGCGAACTGGATGCCCGGCTGCCCGAACTGCTGGGCAACCGCGCGCGGCTGGCGTATGCGCTGGGCCACGATCCGGCGTGGGATGCGCGCATGATGGGCTGGCTCAACGCGGTGCGTGCGAAAGCGCGGCAGGGCGTAACCGCGCCCGGTGAAATGCTCGATGTGCGCGCGCTGCTGGACGAACTGCGGCTGCACAAGGACGCGGGCGAAATCGACACGATGCGCCGCTCGGCACAGATCGCCACGGAGGCCCACCGCCGCGCGATGCGCGCGACGCGCCCGGGTCGCCACGAATACGAAATCGAAGCCGAAATCCTCCATGCGTTTTATGCGGCGGGCGCGCAGGCACCGGCGTACCAATCCATCGTCGCGGGCGGGGCCAACGCCTGCGTGCTGCATTACGTCACCAACCGCGATGCCCTGCGTGACGGCGATCTGTTGCTGATCGACGCGGGTTGCGAGCTGGATGGCTACGCGTCGGACATTACCCGCACCTTTCCGGTGAACGGCCGATTCAGCGCCGCACAAAAGGATGCGTATGAAGTCGTACTCGCCGCGCAGGCCGCCGCGATTGCCGCAGTGAAACCGGGTGCGACCTGGATTGCGCCACACGACGCGGCAGTGCGCGTGCTGACGCAGGGCATGATCGATCTCGGGTTGCTTAAAGGCGAGGTGGACGGCCTGATCGAATCGAACGCGTTCAGCCGCTTTTACATGCATCGCACCGGGCACTGGCTCGGTCTCGACGTGCATGACGCCGGCGAATACAAGCAGCAGGGCGACTGGCGCGCGCTCGCACCCGGCATGACGCTGACGGTTGAGCCGGGCCTGTATATCCGCCCCGCCGACGACGTGCCGGCGGCGTTCCACAACATCGGCATCCGCATCGAGGACGACGTCGCGGTGACGGCCACCGGTTGTGAAGTGTTGACCGCGCCGCCGAAGACTGTGGACGAGATTGAAACGTGGATGCGCGGCTGATCACCCCTGTGGTCGTGGGCGCCGGGCCGGTGGGCGCGGTGTGCGCGCTGGCGCTGGCGCAGCAGGGGATACCGCCCCGCGTGATCGAGGCCCTGCCTGCCGACGCGCGCAGCGACAGCCGCACGCTGGCGCTGTCGCACGGCGCGCAGCTGATCCTGGATCGGCTCGGCGTGTGGAAGCGGCTTGATGGAGTGACCCCGATCACCCGTATTCATATCTCGCAGCGCGGTGCGTTCGGCGTGACGCGGCTGTCGGCAGCCGAAGTCGGCGTACCGGCGCTGGGCTATGTGCTGTCGTACGCCACGCTGTCGGCAGCGCTGAAGCAGGCTTTGCACGACGCAGCGGTTGAGGTGGATTACGGGGTGGCGGTCGAGCGAATTGATCCGGATGCCGACGCAGCCACTGTGCACACGGCGCAGGGCAGCTTGACTGCGCCGCTGGTTGTCGTCGCCGACGGTGGCCGTGCCGCCGATGCACCCAGGCCCCGGTTGAAGCACGATTACGCACACAAGGCCATCGTGTGTGAGGTGCGCACCGAGCTGCCGCACGCGCAGCAGGCGTACGAACGCTTCACCCCGGACGGCCCCGCCGCGCTGTTGCCATTGCCCGACCCGCCGGGGGCATACGATCTTTCACGCACTAAAGTGCGTGAAAGATCGTATGCCCTGGTGTGGACGGCGGCGAATGCTGCCGCTGAACGCATTGCCGCGCTCGACGACGGCGCTTTTCTGGATGCGCTGTATCAGCACTTTGGCGGGCGACAGGGACGCTTTCTCTCGGCCAGCCCGCGCAAGAGTTTTCCGCTCACGCTGGCCTATACCGACAGCGTGGCGTCGGCGCGCGTGGTGCGCATCGGCAACGCCGCACAGACGCTGCATCCGGTGGCGGGGCAGGGATTCAACATCGGCCTGCGCGATGCCTGGGAGCTGGCCAGCCTGTGCGGTGACCACCCGGAAGCGCTTGGCAGCCCCGCTCAGCTTGCTGCCTACGCACGTGGCCGTCGCGCCGATGTGATCGGCGGGCTGGGCTTCACCGATTTTCTGGTGCGACTGTTTTCCAACGATATTCCGCCGCTGCGTCATGCGCGTGGCCTTGGATTGTTCGCGCTCGAAGCCCTGCCGTCGCTCAAGACCTTTGTCGCCCGCCGCATGATGTTCGGCTCGCACGGATGAGCGACGACCGCTATCAGGCGGTTGTCGTCGGGGCCGGGCTGGTCGGGGCGGCCACCGCGCTTGCACTCGGGCGCAAGGGGCTGCGGGTGGCACTGGTCGAGCGGACTCCACCGGTGCAGCCCGATGCGAACTGGGATGCCCGCATCTATGCCATCAGCCCGGCGAGCCAGCGTTTTCTTCAGGCCATCGGCGCCTGGCAGGCGCTGGATCCGTCACGTGTGCAGCCGGTGTACCGCATGGATGTGGCAGGCGATACGCGCGGCGCACTGCGGCTCGATGCCTATGCGAGCGGGACGTCACATCTTGCGCATATCCTGGAAAGCGGTCGCCTGCAGCACGCGCTCTGGCACACCCTTGCGGCCAGCGGCAGTGTGGACGTGATTGCCCCGGCGACTATCCACACGCTGGAGCGCGACGGCGATGACACGCGTTTGGCGCTCGCGGACGGACGCACGCTGACGACCCAGCTGGTGATCGGCGCGGACGGCGCACACTCGCGCATCCGTGACTGGGCAGGCTTGACTGCAACCACCACGCCCTATGACCAGCACGGGGTGGTGGCCAATTTTGAATGCGAGCGTGCGCATCGCGGGACGGCGTACCAGTGGTTTTTTGCTGGCGAAGTTCTGGCCTGGCTGCCGCTGCCAGGAACTCGCGTGTCGATGGTCTGGTCAATGGCCTCATCGCGCGCGGCCGAATTGCTGGCGCTGGATGCCGACGCGTTGTCGCAGACGGTACAGACTGCCGGACATGACGCGCTCGGTCGCTTGCGTGTGCTGGCCGCGCCCAAAGCCTTTCCCCTGCAATTGTTGCGTGCGCATTCGACTGTGGCGGCGGGCGTGGTGTTGGTAGGCGATGCCGCGCATGGCGTGCATCCGCTGGCGGGACAGGGTGTCA
>JAJXUA010000007.1 GCA_021783275.1 Pseudomonadota bacterium | reverse complement strand
CCGATCTCATATCCCCGATTTCTCGCCACTGGTGGGGTCGTCCACTACCGTCGGTAAATATATGAAAAAGGGCGCGACGGTCATCTACGAATCCACAGTCTACCCCGGTGCCACCGAAGAGGTGTGCATCCCGATCCTGGAAAAACTCTCGGGTATGAAATGGCTGCAGGACTTCCACGTAGGCTACTCGCCCGAACGGGTCAACCCCGGCGACAAGGAGCGCACGATCACCAAGATCGTGAAAGTCGTGTCGGGAGACGATGCCGCGACACTGGAGAAAGTCGCCGCGCTGTATGCCTCGGTGATCGTGGCCGGCGTGCACAAGGCCAGCAGCATCAAGGTGGCGGAAGCCGCCAAGGTCATCGAAAACACCCAGCGCGACCTCAACATCGCGCTGATGAACGAACTCTCGCTGATCTTCCACCGCCTCGGCATCGACACCCTCGAAGTGCTGAAAGCGGCCGGCACCAAGTGGAACTTCCTGCCGTTCCGCCCGGGTCTGGTCGGCGGCCACTGCATCGGCGTCGATCCCTACTACCTCACCCACAAGGCCGACATGCTGGGCTACCACCCGCAGGTGATTCTGGCTGGGCGCCGCATCAACGACGGCATGGGCGCCTACGTCGCGCAGGAAACGGTGAAGAACATGATCGCCAACGGCGTCCAGGTCAAAGGTGCCAAGGTCAATGTGCTCGGCCTCACCTTCAAGGAAAACTGCCCCGACCTGCGCAATTCCAAAGTGGTCGATGTCATCCGTGAACTGCAATCCTTCGGCTGCGACGTGCATATTCACGACCCGCTGGGCGAAGCGAAAGAGGCCGAACACGAATACGGCTTGAGCCTCACCGCATGGGACGACCTGCCCGAATGCGATGCGGTGGTCGCCGCCGTGTCGCACACTGCCTACATGGAAAAGTCTTTCGCCGAACTGACCGCCAAACTGAAAAAAGGCGGCGCGTTCACTGACGTGAAATCGGCCTGGGATCCGGCCGTGGTCAAAGCTGCCGGCTTCACGCTCTGGCGTTTGTGATGACCGCGTTCGATGCGCTGAAAACGCAGCTTCAGGCTGCGCCAAAAACCTGGCTCGTCACGGGCGTCGCTGGCTTCATCGGCAGCAATCTCGCCGAAGCGCTGTTGCAGCTCGACCAGCACGTCGTCGGCCTCGACAGTTTCGCCACCGGCCACCAGCACAATCTGGATCAGGTGCAGGCCAGTGTGGGTGCACAACGCTGGGCGCGCTTCAGTTTCATTCGCGGCGACATTCGCGACCCCGACACCTGCCAGGCTGTGTGCAAAGGCATCGACTACGTTTTGCACCAGGCCGCACTGGGATCGGTGCCGCGCTCGCTCGAAGACCCGCTCACCACGCACGCCGCCAACAACACCGGCTATATCAACATGCTCGTCGCCGCGCGCGATGCGAAAGTAAAACGCTTCGTCTACGCCGCGTCCTCGTCCACCTACGGCGACCACCCCGGCCTGCCCAAGGTCGAGGACGTGATCGGCAAACCCCTGTCGCCGTACGCCGTGACCAAGCTGGTGAACGAGTTGTACGCCGACGTGTTCGGCCGTTGCTACGGCATGGAATCGATCGGCCTCCGGTACTTCAACATCTTTGGCCGTCGCCAGGATCCCGCGGGCGCCTACGCCGCCGTGGTGCCGAAGTG
Source organism: Pseudomonadota bacterium (assembly GCA_021783275.1). Lineage (GTDB taxonomy): Bacteria > Pseudomonadota > Gammaproteobacteria > Burkholderiales > Thiobacillaceae > Thiobacillus. The sequence goes on along the minus strand of JAJXUA010000007.1, from coordinate 40,409 downwards.
GGTGTCGAGCATGATCCACAATGAGCCTGTCTACATCAACGGCGACGGCGAAACCAGCCGTGACTTCTGCTACATCGACAATGTCATCCAGGCCAATCTGCTCGCCGCCACCAGTTCACACGCAGACGCTGCGAATCAGGTCTACAACGTCGCCGTCGGTGACCGCACCACGCTCAACCAGTTGTACGAAGCGATCCGCGCCCTGCTTGCGCCGCGCTTTCCGCATCTGGCTGACGCCAAACCCGTGTACCGCGACTTCCGTGCGGGCGATGTGCGCCATTCGCTCGCCGATATCAGCAAAGCGCAAACCCGGCTCGGCTACGCGCCGACGCATCGCATCGGTGAAGGTCTGGCCGAGGCGATGGACTGGTATGTGACAGATTTGGGTTGAGACGGACACTGCGGCCGTGAGCGTGACCCATGTCCGCTCGCAGGTCTGTAGACGCCCGGTACCTGATTTCACTCAGGCGATTGCCCGGCGGGCTAGGCATAATGACGCCATGCTGCGCACGATCGCCAAGACCCGCCTCCTCACGTTCGTATTTGCCATCGCACTGGCAGCGTCCGCAGGTGCGGCCGAGCTTCCCGAGACATTTACTGCCGCATTGAAACAGGCGGGTATCCCGCTGAACCGTGTTGCTGTTGTCGTCCAGCCCCTGGACGGCGACATGCCCCTGCTAAGCCATCAGGCCGATGCCGCCATGAATCCGGCATCGGTGATGAAGCTGGTGACGAGCTACGCGGCCCTGCAGCAGTTGGGACCGGGTTTTACCTGGGCGACCGAGATATGGGCGGAAGGTGCGCTGAAGGACGGTGTGCTCGATGGCGATCTGGCGATCCGTGGCAACGGCGATCCGTCACTGACGCTGGAGAGGATGTGGCTGCTGCAACGCGAGCTGCGCACGCGCGGGATACATCACATACGTGGCAATCTGGTGCTGGACAGCACGGTATTTGATTCGCCTGAAGTGGACCCGGGTGCGTTCGATGGCGAGCCTCACGCGCCCTACAACGCAGCAGCTGGCGCGCTGGTGGCGAATTTCAACGTCATTCCGCTGCGCTTGAATGTGAGTGGCGATCAGGTTGTCGTGACCCCCGGAGTGGCGCTGCCGGACGGGGTTCTGGCGTCACAGCTGAAGCTGGATGACGGCTTGCCATGCCATGGCTGGCGCGATGCGCTGCGCCTTTCGCCAGCCGGTCCCCCTGCTGTTGCTTATGCGATGGCCGGGCCCTACCCGCGCAGTTGTGGCGAGCAACCGTGGCCACGCAGCCTGTTTGATGCGGCCATGACCTTTGATGTGATTTTTCGGGCGCTGTGGGCCGAGTCGGGGGGCACGCTGCGCGGCGCGACGCTCAACGGGCGAGCGCCGTCAGCGCCGCCCCTGCTGACGTTTGCATCCGAGCCGCTCGCCGATACGCTGCGTCGGCTCAATAAATACTCCAGCAATCTGATGGCGAAAAATCTTTTCCTGACGCTGGGGATGCAGACTTATGGCGTACCCGCCACGCCGGAAAAAGGCGCGCAGGCGGTGCGGGACACGCTCCTGCGTGCAGGGATTTCGACGCACAAGCTGGTGCTGGAAAACGGCTCGGGTTTGTCGCGCATCGAACGCATCCGCGCCGACACCCTGAACCAGCTCCTGCGTACCGCGTACCGTGGCCCGCTGTTCGCCGAATTCGAATCGGCGTTGCCGATCATGGCCATCGACGGCACGCTGAAACAGCGTTTCAGGGACAGTCCGGTGGCGGGTCGGGCGCACCTCAAAACCGGTTCCCTGCGCGATGTCAGCGCGCTGGCGGGGTATGTGATGACGGCCCGGGGCCGCCGCACCAGTTTTGTCATGCTGGTGAATCACGCCAATGCGCGGCAGGCGGAAGCGGCACAGCGTGCCCTGCTGGAGTGGGTGTGGGACGATGTCCCCCGCTAGGTTTCCCGTCCGGGCAAACTGGGCTGTCCGGATCACTGCTGCCCGAATCAGCCTGCGTTTATCGTCATACCCTTAACCGGCGGTCGGGCCGTCGAGCACGAGCTGACCATCCTTGACCGGAATCTGGCTGCCGGGTTTCTGCTCCATGCGGACCTGGCCTTCTTCCTCACCCAGGCGATAGCGCACGTCGTAGCCGATGGTTTCGGTTTTCGTGTCATACACGGTTTTGCAGCGGGTTTCGGTGCGGCTGACCGTGTTGTTCTCCTGCATGTTTTTCTGTACCCGGTTGCCGGCATAGCCGCCCGCGGCCGCACCCGCCACGGTCGCGACCGTGCGTCCGCTGCCACCACCGATCTGACTGCCGAGCAGCCCGCCCGCCACCACGCCGATCGCAGTACCGGCAATGCGGTTGTCATCCTTGACCGGCGCCTGTTCGTTCACCACGATGTCATTGCAGACTTCACGCGGCGTTTTGCTGGTTTCGGTGACAGGCTCAACCGCCAGCACATCCGCAAACGCGGGTTCCGGATTCAATGCCTTGTAACCCGCTATGCCGCCAATCGCGGTTACGGCAGCGGCGCCCGCAATGACACCGATCAACATCGACTTGTTCATGATGACTCTCCTGTTTGTATGGGGTGAAATGGACACAACCCTTGGGCAGGGAACACCTGATCCCTATCAATTCCGGGAAGGGTTGATGTCACCAGATACATTGGGCGCACAGGCGGGATACTGCAAGCTTCTATTGGTGTAGGTGTATTCCTACTTGTAGGCGTGCAGCCTGAAACGCGCCAGCACGGCATCGCCGCCCAGCAGCAGCAGTGATTCACCCTCGATGCGGTAACCGCTGGTGTTGAGGTAGGCGTCGATCAGCGCAGACTCCTGTGCGGCCACGTCCGGCACACAGGCCATGCGGGTGCTGGCCAGGGGTCCTATGGTCAGGGTGGTATTGCCTGTCAGGGCATACGCGCCCATCAGCTTGTTGCAGCCACTGCTGCCGGTGGCACGTCCGGCGAGCAGCAGCAGATAGGCCTCGCGCTCGCCCGGCTGCACCCGCGCGGGCACACCGTTCACCTCGATCAGTTTCCAGTAGGTGTTTTCCAGGGCGGCAGCGGCCGGGGCGTCGCGCATGCGCTGCACGATCAGTTCGATCGGGTCGCGATGGTCACGCACCGGCACGGCTGCCGGCGAGGCGAACAGCACTTCGCCACCGCGGTTGATGAGGGTGGCGCGCACCATGTAGCGGTGATTCGGCTTGAGTGCCGTGGGATAGAACGGCAACTCGAATGCGAGGGGCACCTGTCGTCCGCGCGTGGGTAACGCCAGCCGGGACAGTCGCTCGGTCTGGCCGCCCGGCGTTGACACTTCAAGCAGTTCTACCGTGAGTATGGCGTCGGCGGGCAATGCGCTGCGTTCCAGATAGCGTACCGATCCGGTGAGGCGCTCCAGCGCAGCCGCCTGAGCGCAGCTGACAGCAAAAGCCAGCGCGCCCAGACAGGTCGCCAGCTTACAGACCAAGCTGGCTCCATAGCGCATCGACGCGCGCCTTCACGTCAGCGTCCATCGCAATCGGCGTACCCCATTCACGCGTGGTTTCGCCCGGCCATTTGTGGGTCGCGTCGATGCCCATCTTGCTGCCCAGCCCCGATACCGGACTGGCAAAGTCGAGGTAATCGATCGGCGTGTTTTCCACCAGCAGCGTGTCGCGTGCGGGATCGACACGCGTCGTCAGTGCCCAGATCACTTCTTTCCAGTCGCGCACGTTCACATCGTCGTCGGTGACGAGGATGAATTTGGTGTACATGAACTGGCGCAAAAAACTCCACACCCCGAACATCACGCGTTTGGCGTGGCCGGGGTACTGCTTTTTCATGCTGACCACCGCCATGCGGTACGAGCAGCCTTCGGGCGGCAGATAAAAATCGGTGATTTCGGGAAACTGCTTCTGCAGCAGCGGCACGAAGACCTCGTTCAGCGCGACCCCGAGGATGGCCGGTTCGTCGGGCGGCTTGCCGGTGTAGGTGCTGTGGTAGATCGGGTCGCGCCGCAAGGTGATGCGCTCGACCGTGAAGACCGGAAACGTCTCCTGCTCGTTGTAGTAGCCGGTGTGGTCGCCGTATGGCCCTTCCAGCGCCGTTTCGCCGGGGTGGATCACGCCTTCTAGCACGATTTCGGCCGACGCCGGGACTTGTAGATCGTTGCCGAGGCATTTCGTCACTTCGGTTTTCGCCCCGCGCAACAGCCCGGCGAACTGGTATTCCGAGAGCGTATCGGGCACTGGTGTGACCGCGCCGAGGATGGTCGCCGGATCGGCACCGAGCGCGACCGCGAGCGGAAACGGTTGGCCTGGATGCGCGAGTTGATGCTCGCGAAAATCCAGTGCGCCGCCGCGATGCGCGAGCCAGCGCATGATGAGCTTGTTGTGGGCGATGACCTGCTGGCGATAGATGCCGAGGTTCTGGCGTTTCTTGTGTGGACCACGGGTCACGGTCAAGCCCCAGGTGATGAGCGGCGCCACGTCACCCGGCCAGCAGTGCTGGATCGGCAGACGGCGCAAATCGACCTCGGTCCCTTCCCACACCACGTCCTGACACGGCGCGCCCTTCACTTCTTTCGGTGCCATGTTCAGCACTTGTTTCAGCACCGGCCATTTTTCCCAGGCATCGCGCAGGCCTTTCGGCGGCTCGGGTTCTTTCAGATACGCGAGCAGTTTGCCGACTTCGCGCAGCCGTGCCGGGTCGTCTTCGCCCATTCCCAACGCGACCCGCTTCACCGTGCCGAAGAGATTGGCCAGCACGGGCATCGTGCCGCCCTTGGGTTTTTCAAACAGCAGCGCCGGGCCGCCTGCACGCAGCACGCGATCGGCGATTTCAGTCATTTCGAGTTTGGGATCGATTTCCACGGCGATGCGTTTCAGCTCGCCCATTTTTTCCAGCTGGGCGATGAAATCGCGCAGGTCGCGATACCTCATGCGCGTATCCGCTCCAGCAAGGCGGTGGTCGAAGTTGAGTGCCGGAACGGAATCGAATGGACCGTGCCGCCCCAACTTTCGACTTCGGGCGCGCCGACGATCTGGTGGATGGCCCAGTCGCCGCCTTTGACCAGCACGTCGGGGTGGGTCGCGCGGATGAGGTCGAGCGGGGTATCGGTGTCGAAGGCCACCACCAGCGAGACGGACTCCAGCGCGGCGAGCAGTGCCATGCGATCTTCCAGCGGGTTGATCGGGCGGTCGTCCCCCTTGCCCTGGCGGCGCACCGACGCATCTGAATTGACCGCCACCAGCAGTGCGGCACCCAGCGCGCGCGCCTCGGCCAGATACGTTACATGGCCGCGATGCAGAATATCGAAACAACCGTTGGTGAACACCAGCGGGCGTGGCAGGTCAGCCAGTCGCGCTGCCAGCAATGCGGGTGGGCATAGCTTGTGTTCAAACAAAGGCCCCATCAGTTGATGTATTCGAACAAGGTGACGACCTTGACGACACCTGCGGTGGTGCGTGCGATTTCGGTGGCGAACTCCGCTTCAGTGCTGGTCACCAGACCCATCAGATACACCACACCGGCCTCGGTGACGACCTTGATCTTGATCCCGGGTACGCGCTCGTCACGGAACATGCGTGCCTTGACCTTGCTGGTCAGGGCCACATCGTTGGCGTCCGAGGTCAGCGAGGTGACACCGGACACACTGAGTTCGTTGAACACGGTGCGCACATCCGGGATCCCCTTGACGACATCGGTCGCCCGACTGCGGGTGGTTTCATCCGGAACCTGCCCGGTAAGCAGCAGCTGGCGGTTGTAGCTGGTGGCAGAAATGTTGTCGGTTTTTTGCGGAAAATTTTCGCGCAGACGAACCATTGCGCGCAGTTCGATTTCCTGGTCGCCGACATAAACGCCGGCAGTGCGGCGATCCAGTGCGACCGAGGCACCGACGGCGGCACCGCCCACTACGGCAGTGGCACAACCCTGCAATTGTGAAAAGGCCAGTCCGGCCAGTGCGATATAGATCAGTTTGCTCATTCCTCAACTCCCAGTAAAACGCTGTCCACCGCATCGCACAGGCAATGGATGGTCAGCAGGTGGACTTCCTGTATGCGCGCCGTGGATTCGGCGGGCACGCAGAGGAAGACGTCGGTGTGTGACAGTTGTTCCGCCAGCCGGCCCCCGCTGAATCCGGTCAGGGCGATGACCGACATGCCGCGTGTATGCGCGGCCATCACGGCCTGCAGGATGCTGGGCGAATTGCCACTGGTGGAAATGGCCAGCAGGATGTCGCCCGGCAGCCCCAGGGCTTTGACCTGTCGCGCGAACACCTGCTCGTAGGCATAGTCGTTGGCAATCGAGGTCAGCGTGGACGTGTCGGTCGTCAGGGCAATGGCCGCCAGGCCGGGGCGTTCCTGTTCGAAACGGTTGACCATTTCGGAAGCAAAATGCTGTGCGTCGGCCGCTGATCCGCCATTGCCGCACGCCATGATCTTGCCACCCTGTGTCAGGGTATGCACCATCAATCGGGCGGCTGCTTCGATCACCGGGGTCAGGGCGGCGGCGGCATTCAGCTTGGTCTGCGCCGAGGCCTTGAAATGCCCGGAAATTCTTTCGCTTAGAGACATGGCGCGATTATCCCATATCGTCGAATGCGTTTTTGAACCACAGCGGGGTTGTGTCGTCCGAATACGCCACCACGTCGAAGCGGCACGGCGGCAGGGTTTTCAGCGCAGACAGATACAGGCGCGCTGCAGCGAGCAGGCGTTGCTGTTTGGCAGGCGTGACGCTCGCGGCGGCATCGCCAAAATCGGCGCGGCTGCGCAGACGGACTTCGATGAATACCAGCGTCGTGCCATCGCGCATGACCAGATCAATCTCGCCAAAGCGACAGCGCCAGTTGCGTGTCACCGCCTGCAAGCCCTGGCGTTTGAGAAATGCTTCGGCACGTGCCTCGGCGGATTGCCCGAGCAGGGTTTTCAACATCTGCGACAATGTGGGCTCATGAATGAATCGCCCCATCATACCCGTCTGCCACCCGCGCTTTATATTGTGGCCACCCCTATCGGCAATCTGGGTGACATCACCCTGCGGGCGCTGGAAATCCTGGGGCAGGTGGATCGGGTGGCGGCGGAAGACACCCGGGTTTCCGGCCAGTTGCTGGCGCATTTCAATCTGGCCAGACCGATGGTATCGATACGCGAGCATAACGAACGCGAAGCCGCTCACAAGGTCATTGCCTGGATCGCTGCGGGAGAGGCCGTGGCCTATGTGTCGGATGCCGGTACGCCCGCGATTTCCGATCCCGGCGCACGGCTGGTTGCTGCGGTGCAAGCGGCGGGGCTCGCCGTCGTGCCGATACCGGGTGTGTCGGCCGTGACGGCGGCCTTGTCCGTGGCGGGCATGGAATCCGGCTCATGGCTGTTTCAGGGCTTTCTGCCGCCCAAGTCCGGCGCACGCCGCACGCAGTTACAGACCTTGGCTGGCCTGCCCGCTGCGCTGGTGTTCTATGAAGCGCCCCATCGTATCGAGGAAACCGTGGCCGACATGGCCGCCGTGCTGGACAGCACCCGGCGGGTGACGGTGGCACGCGAAATCACCAAAAAATTCGAGCATATCCTGACCCTGCCGCTGGCCGACGCGCCCGCCTGGCTGGCGGCTGACGCGAACAATGTGCGTGGCGAGTTCGTCGTCATTGTGCATCCGCCGACCGCAGCGGCGATGGCGGTGGACAGTGAAGCCATGCGCGTATTCGATGTGCTGGCAAACGCCTTGCCGCCCACGCTGGCAGCCAAGCTCGCGGCTAAAATAACCGGGCGATCCAAAGCCGAGCTGTATCAAATGTCCCTCGCCCGCAAACCGGATTCCGCCGCATCATGACTGACACCCTGACGATCACCCGGCCCGACGACTGGCACATTCATTTCCGCGATGGCGCGGTGATGCAGAGCGTATTGCCGCATACCGCACGCGTCTTTGCCCGCGCAATTGCCATGCCCAATCTCAAGCCGCCTGTGGTGACGGTTGACGGTGCGGCGGCGTACCGCGACCGTTTGCAGGCTGCCGTGCCTGCGGGATGGAATTTCCAGCCACTGATGGTGCTTTACCTCACCGACAATACCCCGCCGGACGAAATCCGCCGCGCGCAGGTCAGTGGCTTCGTCCATGCGGTGAAATACTACCCGGCGGGTGCCACGACGAATTCCGATTCCGGTGTCACCGATTTACGCCGGGCCTATCCCGCCATCGCCGCGATGGAGGAAACCGGCCTGCCGCTGTTGCTGCACGGTGAAGTCGTCGATGCCGACGTGGATGTGTTCGACCGCGAAGCGGTATTCATTGAACGCCATCTGTCGCAGTTGATGAGAGATTTTCCGCGCCTGAAAATCGTGCTCGAACACATCACCACCCGTCAGGCTGCCGAGTTCGTGGCACGTGCGCCCGCCAATATTGCGGCAACGATTACCGTGCATCACCTGCTGTACAACCGCAATGCCATGTTTCGGGGCGGCATCCGTCCGCACTACTACTGCCTGCCGATCCTGAAACGCGAATCGCACCGTCGTGCGCTGGTTGAAGCGGCCACTTCCGGCAACCCCAAGTTTTTTCTCGGCACGGACTCCGCTCCCCATGCCGTCGGTGCAAAAGAATCGTCGTGCGGTTGTGCCGGGATCTACACGGCGCATGCTGCCATTGAACTGTATGCCGAAGTGTTTGAGGCCGCAGGCGCGCTCGACAAACTCGAAGCCTTCGCCAGTTTTTACGGGGCAGACTTCTACGGACTGCCGCGCAATACCGACACGATCAGCTTGCGGCGTGAAAGCTGGACTGTGCCGCAAAGTCTGGGATTGGGCGATGCACAACTCGTGCCCCTGCGTGCGGGTGAAACCATCGCCTGGCGCGTGCAGCGTTGACATAAATACGGCAGACGATACTGTCGTCTGCCGTGGTCGGAAGCCAGCCGGCGCTTCCAGGGTCGCGCGGTGTTGCGCCGCGCGTGAGGAGGGGGTTAAGGGAACGCGGGGATGGTGGGCTCCATGCCAGAGTTCATTGCTTCGGGATGCTGGGCGGTGATCAGTTTCTTGATTTCGTCCACGCGACCGGAAGGCACATCAGCCATCATCAGAACCTGACCGTTGGCGATACCAGACTCAAATGTCTTGAGTCGTGAGTTGGGGATGGCGCTGGCGACCATGCTGGCCACCCAGGCACCAAAGGCCGCACCGATGAGTGCGGTCACCAGGATGGTGACGAGCTGCATGTCCACTCCGGCCGGCGGGAAAAACACGGCCACCAGACCGGCGAGGATGCCGATGCCGCCGCCCACTGCGAGGCCGGTTTCGGCACCATGAACAAAATCGGTTTTTTGCAGGATCGAGGCTTCGTGCAGACCGGCCAGAGGGGTGCCGTCTTTGGCCATCACATGGATGTTGCCGTCTTCGATGCGGGCGAGCAGCAGTTCGTCACGGATGCGGCGGGCGCTTGAAACGTCCGGGACCATGAAATACAAGCGTCTTCTCATGATGCCTCTCCAAGGGGGTCGAAATATTGCCGACCTGTGACTGTGTTGTAGCGAATCCGCCGACACATGCAAGGCAAAGTTTATAATGCGTTAGGGAAAGCCGGTCAGACAACCGCTGCCATGCAAATGGGAGAGGAAAGTCCGGGCTCCATAGAGCAGGATGACGGCTAACGGCCGTACGCAGCAAGTTTGCCGCCGCAAGGCGGCCGACCCAAGGCGAGGAACAGGGCCACAGAGACGAGCGTATTCAGTTACGGTGAAACGCGGTAACCTCCATCCGGAGCAACACCAAATAGGCAGACGATGAAGCGGCTCGCTGAGTCTGCGGGTAGGTGGCTCGAGCCGGTCAGCAATGGCCGGCCTAGAGGAATGGTTGTCCACGACAGAACCCGGCTTATCGGCCGACTTTCCCACTTCTTTTGTTATTCATGTAGTTAGCGATTGATTCTAATTTTTTAAGTAGAAAATATCGCTAAGCTCAGGTTTTTCAACAAACTTATCCACAGCAAACAAAACCCCTAAGTCTTTGAGACATAGGGGTTTTTTTACGTCAACTTCTTGACCACCTAAAATCTATCCCCTATAGTGGGGCTAGGTGGTGATTGGTGGGAAATTGTGGGAGACATCCTGCGTCCAGTCACATGGCATAGCGGACACAGGGAAAAGCATGTTTCGGGGGGCGGTCACAGTCAGTCTGGATAGCAAGAACCGGCTTGGAGTGCCGGCGCGCTATCGTGACGCCCTGCTGGTGAACGGCGCCGGGCGGGTGGTGGTAACCGCTGACCCCGGCCAGTGTCTGCTGCTGTATCCCCTGCCCGAATGGGAGCCGATCGAAAAAAAGCTCAACGGGCTGTCCGACTTCAATCCCCATACCCGCAGTCTCAAACAATTGCTCATTGGTTATGCGCACGACACCGACATGGACAGCGCCGGGCGCGTGCTGCTGCCGCCCATGCTGCGCCAGTTTGCCGATCTGGAAAAAAGCGTGGTGATGGTGGGGCAGGGCAACAAGATCGAGTTGTGGAACGAGGCACGCTGGAGTGCTCGCATGACCGAGGCACTGGCCTACAACAGCACCGATACGCTGCCGCTCGAGCTGGAGGGTTTTACGTTGTGACGGCCGCCGCCCATGTGCCGGTGCTGGCACAGGAGGCGGTGGCCGCGCTGGCGATCCGGGCAGAGGGGGTGTACGTCGATGCCACCTTCGGGCGCGGCGGCCACACCCGCCTGATTCTGGCGCAGCTGGGTGCGCGGGGGCGGCTGATCGCGCTGGATCGCGATCCCGATGCCATCCGCGCGGGCGCGCTGCTGAAGGATGATCGCCTGACGCTGGTGCAGAGTCCTTTTTCGCGACTGGCAGCGGTGCTGAAAGACGCAGGGGTGGAGCAGGTGGACGGGGTATTGCTGGATATCGGTGTGTCGTCGCCGCAACTCGACGACGCGCAGCGCGGGTTCAGTTTTCGATGGGATGCGCCTCTGGATATGCGCATGGATCCGGGGAGTGGCCTGTCGGCAGCGGACTGGCTGGCAACGGCTGCAGAAGGGGAGATCAGTGAAGTCATACGCACCTACGGCGAAGAGCGGTTTGCTAAATCGATTGCGCGCGCGCTTGTTGCGGCACGGCAAATCCAGCCCGTCACCACGACCCTCCAGCTGGCGGGCGTCATCGCTGCTGCGGTTAAACGGCGCGAACCGGGACAACACCCGGCGACGCGCAGTTTTCAGGCTATACGGATTTATCTCAACCGCGAACTGGAAGAATTGAGCGCCGTGCTGCCCCAGTGTGTCGATGTGCTGCGGCCCGGTGGGCGCCTGGCGGTGATCAGCTTCCATTCGCTGGAAGACCGCATCGTCAAGCGTTTCATGCGTGACGAATCGCTCGGCGAACAGGCTCCGCCGCGTTTGCCCATTCCGGCGGCCATGCTCAAACCGGGTCGCCTCAAGCGCATCGGCGGAGCCCATCACGCCAGTGAGGCTGAAATTGCCGCCAATCCCCGTGCGCGCAGTGCCGTGTTGCGGATCGCCGAGGTGGTCGCGTGATCCGGGTCAATGCGGTGCTGGTCGCCCTGCTGGTGTTGTGCGCGCTGGCGGTGATCCAGTCCCAGCACCGTGCGCGTACGTATTTTGTCGAACTGGAGCGGCTGAAAAAAGAGGCGCGTGTGCTCGACGAACAATGGGGGCGACTGCAACTGGAGCAGAGCACCTGGGTCAACCCCGCACGGGTCGATATGCTGGCGCGGCGTCAATTGGGTCTGGTGTCGCTGGCGCCGGAGCGGCTGCGCGTTGAGACCCTGATGCCGGATCGCCCGCGTGCCGGATCAGCGGCACAGGAGCGCACGCCATGAGTTATCCCGCGCACAAGCTGCTGAAACTCAACCTCGCGCCCTGGCGCATGGCGACAGTCGCCGGGTTGCTGATCGCGGGCTTCGTAGTGGTGGGCGCACGGGCGTTTTATCTGCAAGGCATCAATACCGATTACCTGCAGGGAAAAGGTGATGCCGTCGCCAATCGCAACCTCACGCTGCCAGCGCATCGCGGCCAGGTGTCCGACCGGCATGGCCAGTTGCTGGCGATCAGCACGCCGGTGGAATCCCTGTGGGCACGTCCAGCCGATATGCGGCTGACGGATAACCAGCGCAGTGTGCTGGCCCGGACACTGAACATGCCGCGTCAGGAGCTGGATAAAAAACTGGCGCGCAAAACGCGTGGCGAATTCAATGTCAAGCGCCCGGTGACGCCTGCCCAGGCCATGCGGATTACCGCCATGGGCTTGCCCGGCCTGCATTTGCGGCGGGAATTTCGTCGCTACTATCCGGCGGGGGCGGTTGCCGCGCATGTGGTGGGTTTTACCAATATCGACGATCTCGGTCAGGAAGGCGTCGAGCGCGCCTACCAGGACTGGCTGGCCGGACGCGAGGGCGAGCGGCATATCCAGCGTGACCGTCGTGGTGACACGATCCGTGATCTTGCGCCGATCAAGACCGCGCAGATGGGCGGCAATCTGGCGCTGTCGCTGGACTTGAAAATCCAGTATCTCGCGCATCGCGAGCTGGCCGCGGCGATTGCCCTGCACAAGGCCAAGGGCGGCAGCATCGTGGTGCTGGATGCGAAGACCGGAGAAATCCTCGCGCTCGCCAATCAGCCCGATTTCAATCCCAACAACCGGCGGAACTACAAGCCGCAGCCGATGCGCAATCGCGCCGTGATCGACACCTTCGAACCGGGGTCGACCATCAAGCCCTTTGTGGCCGCCGCCGTGCTGGAGCGCGGGCTGTATCACCCCGACAGCATCATCGACACGCCGGAAACCTGGCGAGTGGGCAGCAAACTGGTGCGCGATGTGCATCCGCATCCGCGCATGACAGTGACCGAAATCATCCAGAAATCCAGCAACGTCGGTGCCGTCAAACTGGCCATGTCGCTGACACCGCAGCAGTATTGGGATGTGCTGCACCGCTCCGGGTTTGGTGAACTGCCGGGCTCCGGCTTTCCCGGTGAAACCGCCGGTCGCCTGCGCGATGCTAGCTCCTGGAAGCCGGTCGAGCACGCCACCATGGCGTATGGCTACGGTCTGTCGGTCAGCCTGCTGCAACTGGCCCGGGCGTATATGGCGTTTGCCAACGACGGCGAAGTCATGCCGCTGTCGTTCCTGAAACGCGAGCCGCAGGAAATCGTCGGCACCCGGGTGTTTTCACCCGCGGTGGCACGCGAAGTACGCGCCATGATGGAAGCGGTGACACAGGAAGGAGGGACCGGCCTGCGTACCCGGGTGCCGGGCTACCGCGTGGCCGGCAAAACCGGGACAGCGCACAAGCTCGTTGATGGACGCTATGCCGCCGACCGCTATTTGTCTTCGTTCATCGGCATGGCACCGGCATCCGATCCGCGCCTGATTATTGGTGTTGCCATCGACGAGCCCTCCGATGGCGTGTATTACGGCGGCAGCGTGGCGGGCCCGGTGTTTGCGCAGGTCATGGCGGCCAGCTTGCGGCAGCTGGCGCTGCCGCCTGATGCGCCGGAAACCACCACCAAGCTGACGCAGGGCACGCCGCCGCGTCCGGCTGTTACGAAAGGCGGCGCGTGATGGCGCGCTCAGGCATGAAGCCGCTGCCGCCCGCGACACACGCGCTGGACGAATCGGTACCGCAGCTGCTGGCGCGGCTGGGGGTGGCCGCGAGCGAATTGATCAACGACAGCCGCAAGGCTGCGCCGGGGGTGATTTTTGCCGCCTATCCGGGCGAGCTGCGCGATGGCCGCGACTTCATTGCCCAGGCTGCGGCGCGGCGTGTCGATGGCGTGTTGTGGGAGGCCGATCACTACCAGTGGGATCCTGCGCTGAAGCTGCCGAATGCGGGTGTCGTCGGGCTGAAAAACCGTATCGGTGAAATCGCAGCACATGTATATGGCGAGCCGTCGCGGGCGCTGCATATGGTCGGCATTACCGGCACCAATGGCAAAACATCGGTGGCGCACTGGGTGGCGCAAACACTGTCGGGCCTGGGCCGAAAAACCGCGGTCATCGGCACCGTCGGCAATGGCTTTGCCGGGGCGCTGACGCCTGCGCTCAACACCACACCCGATGCCATCGACCTGCAACAGCGGCTGGCCCTTTATCGCCAGCAGGGCGCCGAGGGCTGTGCCGTGGAGGTGTCGTCACACGGCCTGGCACAGGGCCGGGTCAACGGCACGGTGTTCAATATCGCGGTGCTCACCAATCTGTCGCGTGACCATCTTGATTACCACGGTGACATGGATCGCTACGCCGACACCAAGGCGCGGCTGTTCAGCTGGCCGGGACTGCAATGGGCGGTGCTCAATGTCGATGATGCCCTGGGTCGGCGGCTGGAAAGCGAGACCCGTTCCGCGCGTGTCGCCGGCTATGGGTTCGAGCGGGGTGCCGTCATTGGCGAAACGCTGCGGCTGACGCAGACCGGATTGCACATGACGGTGCGCACCGACTGGGGCAGCGCGGAAACCACCGCGCCGCTGCTGGGACGATTCAATGCCGCCAATCTGCTGGCGGTATTGACCACCCTGCTGGTGTCGGACGTGAAGCTGGATGCGGCCTGCCAGGTGCTGTCGCAGATTACCCCGCCGCCAGGACGGATGCAGACACTCGGCGGCATGCAGCATCCGCTGGTGGTGGTGGACTATGCACACACCCCGGACGCGCTGGAAAAAGTACTGGCCACGCTGCGCGAAATCGCGGGCACGGGTCGTCTGATTTGCGTATTCGGCTGCGGCGGCAAACGCGACCCTGGCAAGCGTCCGCTGATGGGCAAGGCAGCCAGCCGGGCGGCGGATGTGGTGTGGGTCACCAGCGATAATCCGCGCGACGAAAATCCGCGCGCCATCATCGATGACATCCTCGCAGGCACCAGTGGCGCCACCAGCGGCAAGGTGCAGGTCGAGCCGGATCGCGCCCGCGCCATTTTCGAAGCCATCGGCAGCGCGCATCAGGGCGACGTAGTGCTGATCGCGGGCAAGGGTCACGAGGATTATCAGGAAATCGCCGGAGAGCGGCTGCCGTTTTCCGATGTGGCGATGGCCAGAAAGGCACTGGCCGCATGGACATGAACCTGCCCTTGTCCGAAGTGGCCAGCCTGCTGGGGGTGCCGTTTACCGGGTCCGATGCCATGGTACAGCGCATCTCCACAGACAGCCGTTCGATCCAGCCGGGTGATCTTTTCATTGCGCTGCGCGGTGAAAACTTCGACGGCGGCAGCTTTGCCAAACAAGCCTTGCAGCAAGGCGCAGTCGGCGTCGTGCTGGATGCCCTTCAGGCCCCGGCCGTGACGCAGGCGCTGCGGGTGGACGACACCCGACTGGCGCTGGGACGGCTGGCTGCGGCCTGGCGCAGGCGTTTCGATATTCCCATCGTTGCCATCACCGGCAGCAATGGCAAGACCACGGTGAAGGAAATGCTCGCCGCGATCCTGCGTATCGAAGCGGGCAGCGATGATGCGGTGCTGGCGACCGAAGGCAATCTCAACAACGATATCGGCCTGCCGCTGATGCTGCTGCGCCTGCGTCCCGTACACCAGTTTGCGGTGCTGGAAATGGGCATGAACCATGCGGGCGAAATCGATTACCTGACACGGCTCGCGCATCCCGCTATTGCCGTGGTCAACAACGCGCTGACCGCGCATATCGGATTTCTCGGCTCGGTTGAAAATATTGCGCGCGCCAAGGGCGAGATATTCAACGGCCTCTCTGACTCGGGGATCGCCGTCTTCAATACCGATGATCCGCATGCCGCGCTGTGGCAAGCTGCCAATGCACACCGCTGCATCATCGGTTTCGGTCAGGGCGCAGCGGCCACGGCGCGCGGGCAGATCCGTCCCGGTGCCTATGGCTGCACGCTGGGGCTCACGCTGCCGAACGCCGAGCTGGAGATTGAGCTTCAGGTACCGGGCGAACACAACGCCATGAATGCAATGGCTGCCGCCGCCGCCGCGTTTGCGCTGGACGTGGGGCATCGCAGCCTGGTCGCGGGGCTGTCCGGCTTCAGCGGCGTGAAAGGCCGCCTGCAACGCAAGCCCGCGCGCCACGGCAGCGTTTTCATCGACGACACCTACAACGCCAATCCCGATTCAGTGAAAGCCGCGCTGGCGGTGCTGGCCCACCAGCAGGGCAAGCGCGTGCTGGTGCTGGGCGACATGGGCGAGCTGGGCGACGACGCGACGGCGCTGCATGCAGAAATCGGGCTTGCCGCACGGGCTGCGGGTACGGATCGTCTGCTGGCGCTGGGCGATCTGTCGCGCGCCACCGTGGGGGCTTTCGGTGCGGGGGCCACGCATTTCGAGCGTATCGAGGAATTGCTGACCGAGCTGGAAAACGCACTGGATGCCACCACCACCGTGCTGGTGAAAGGCTCGCGCTTCATGAAGATGGAGCGCGTGGTCAACCGATTCATGGAATATCCGGCGGCGTCGCCGTCCGGACACGAGACCCACTGACATGCTGCTCTGGTTATTTCAAACCCTCGGTCAGGACATCCGCGCATTCAATGTTTTCAATTATCTGACCCTGCGTGCGGTACTGGCCACGCTCACGGCGCTGACCATTTCCTTCATTGTCGGGCCTGCGGTGATCCGCAAGCTGACGGCACTGAAAATCGGCCAGTCGGTGCGCAGCGATGGTCCGCAAACGCATCTGGTCAAAGCCGGCACGCCCACCATGGGCGGCGCACTGATTCTGGTTTCGGTGATGGTCACCACCCTGTTGTGGGCGGACTTGTCCAACCACTATGTCTGGGTGGCGCTGTTGACGCTGCTGGGCTTTGGCATCATCGGCTGGGTCGATGACTGGCGCAAAGTGGTGGAAAAAAATTCACGTGGCCTCGCTTCGCGCTGGAAATATTTCTGGCAATCGGCGATCGGCATCGCGGTAGCGGTCTATCTGTGGCAGGACGCCAGTCTGCCCGCGCACACCGAGCTGATCGTGCCCTTCCTCAAAAACGCCACCCTGGCGCTCTCGGCTGCCGGGTTCATCGCGCTCACCTACTTCGTCATCGTCGGCTCGTCCAATGCCGTCAACCTGACGGACGGGCTGGATGGGCTGGCGATATTGCCCACCGTGATGGTGGCCTCGGCGCTGGCGATTTTTGCTTACGTGGCGGGCAACGCCGTATTTTCGAAATACCTGGGCCTGCCCTTTGTGCCGGGTGCGGGCGAGCTGGCAGTATTTTGCGCCGCCATGGCGGGCGCGGGGCTGGCGTTTCTCTGGTTCAATGCCTACCCGGCCGAAGTCTTCATGGGCGATGTCGGTGCGCTGGCGCTGGGCGCAGCACTCGGTGTCGTCGCCGTCATCGTGCGCCAGGAAATCGTGCTCTTCATCATGTGCGGCGTGTTCGTTGTTGAAACCCTGTCGGTGATGGTGCAGGTGGCGTCGTTCAAGCTCACCGGCAAGCGGGTGTTCAAGATGGCGCCGATCCATCATCACTACGAGCTCAAAGGCTGGAAGGAAAATCAGGTCGTCGTGCGTTTCTGGATCATCAGCATGATGCTGGTGCTGATCGGTCTGTCGAGCCTGAAGCTGAGATGAACTACGACAGCCTCGATCTCGCGGGCAAGAAAACCCTGGTGCTGGGACTGGGCGACACCGGCCTGTCCTGCGCGCGCTGGCTGGCTGCGCGCGGTGCTGAAGTCAGCGTGGCAGACAGCCGGATCACCCCGCCGAACGCCGGACGGCTGGCCGAATTGTTGCCGCAGGTGAGCCTGGCCGCCGGGCCGTTCGATCCGCAGCAACTCGGTGCAGCCGATCTGCTGGTCATCAGTCCCGGCGTGCCGCTGGCCGACCCGGCAGTGGCGCAGGCAGTGGCGGCCGGGGTTGAGGTGGTGGGCGATGTCGAACTGTTCGCGCGTGCCATTCAGGCCATCAACGCCGAGCGTGCCTTGTCTGCCGAATCGCACGGCCCGATGCAGGTGATTGCCATCACCGGCAGCAACGGCAAAAGCACCGTCACCGCCATGTGCGGCGAAATGTGCCGCATGGCCGGTGTGGCCACCTGCGTGGCGGGCAATATCGGCCTGCCAGTGCTGGATGCGCTGTATGAAGTGGAACAGGGCGTGGTGCCTGCGCCGCAGGTATGGGTACTGGAACTGTCGAGTTTCCAGCTCGAAACCACGAGCCACCTCGACGCCACGGCGGCGACCGTGCTCAACCTGTCGGAAGACCATCTCGACCGCTATGCCGACATGGCGGCCTATGCCGCCGCCAAGGCGCGGATATTCAGCGGCCAGGGGGTGCAGGTGTTGAACCGTGATGATGCGGCCAGCATCGCGATGGCGCTGCCGGGGCGTACGGTCGTCAGCTTTGGTCTGGATCGTTGTCCGCAGGATGAAAATTTCGGCCTGTGCGAAGGCGAGTTGTGTCTGGGCAGTGAACTCTTGATGCCAGTGGCGGACTTGCCGGTGGCCGGGCTGCACAATGCGGCGAATGCGCTGGCGGCGCTGGCGCTGGTGCGCACGCTGGGCTTGCCGATGGAAGCCCTGCTGCGTGGCCTGACGCATTTCCGGGGTTTGCCGCACCGGGTGGAAAAAGTCGCCGAAATCGACGGCGTAAGCTATTACGACGACTCCAAAGGCACCAATGTCGGCGCGACTGAGGCCGCGCTGTACGGCATGGCCGGGCAGCGTGTGGTCGTCATACTGGGCGGCGACGGCAAGGGCCAGGATTTCACGCCGCTGAAAGCGGCGGTGGCCGCCAGTGCGCGCGCGGTGCTGCTGATCGGACGCGATGCCCCGCTGATCGAAGCCGCGCTGGCGGGCAGCGGGGTCGCCGTCTATGCGGAGCGCAGTCTGCCCGATGCGGTCGCAGCCGCCCAGCGGCTGGCGCATCCGGGCGATGCGGTGTTGCTGTCACCGGCGTGTGCCAGCTTCGACATGTTCCGCAACTACGTGCACCGCGCAGACGTGTTTGTGGCGGCGGTGCAGAAGCTGGCGCGCGACAGGACGACCTCCTGATGCTCTATCTCGCGCGCACCCCCAAACCCAGCGGCGAACTCGATTTCAGCCTGCTGTGGCTGGCGTGCGCCCTGCTGATTACCGGACTGGTGATGGTGTATTCGGCCTCGATCGCCATTGCCGAAGCTGCCCGCTACACCGGCCACAACGGTGAATACTATTTGTTGCGGCAAGGGATCTTCATTGGCATCGGCGTGGCTGCCGGGCTGGCCTTTTTCCAGATACCGATGCGGGTGTGGCAGCAGGCCGCGCCTTATCTGTTCCTCGCCGGGTTGCTGTTGCTGGTGGTGGTGCTGATTCCCGGCATCGGTCGTGAAGTCAACGGCAGCCGTCGCTGGATCCCGCTGGGCTTTGCCAACCTGCAACCGTCCGAGCTGATGAAACTGCTGGCGGTGCTGTACGCCGCCGACTACACCACGCGTAAAGCCGCGTTCATGCACGACCTGAAACGCGGCTTTGCGCCCATGGCCGCGGTGATGATGCTGACCGGCGCACTGCTACTGAAGGAGCCGGACTTCGGGGCGTTTGTCGTTATTGTGTCCATCGCCATGGGCATCCTGTTTCTGGGCGGGCTCAACTGGAAAGTGTTTGCCGGGCTGGTGGTGGTGCTGCTGATCGGTTTTGCGCTGCTGATACTGGGATCGGAATACCGCATGCAGCGCATGCTCGGCTTCATGGATCCGTTTGCCGATCCCTACGGCAAGGGCTACCAGCTATCCCACGCGCTGATCGCGTTCGGGCGTGGCGAATGGCTCGGGCTGGGACTGGGCGGCAGCGTCGAAAAACTGTTTTATCTGCCGGAAGCCCACACCGATTTCCTGCTGGCCGTCATCGCCGAGGAATTCGGTTTTCTCGGTGTGCTGGTGGTGATCACGCTGTTTGGCTGGCTCATCCTCAAAGCCTTTCTCATCGGTCGCCGCGCTGCCCAGCTGGAACGCAATTTCTGTGCGCTGGTGGCGCAGGGCATCGGTATCTGGCTGGGCGTGCAGGCGCTCATCAACATGGGGGTGAACGTTGGCCTGCTGCCGACCAAAGGCCTGACCCTGCCGTTCCTGTCGTTTGGCGGCAGCGGCATTGTGGCGAACTGTCTGGCGATAGCGGTGCTGCTGCGCATCGACTGGGAACACCGGCAGATGATGCGGGGGAAGACGTTTTGATGTTCGAGACAACCATTAACCCCGGAGGCACAGAGACACAGAGAAACCTTTGTTTTTCTCGGTGTCTCTGTGTCTCTGGGGTGAGAGGTGTTGGGACATGACCGCGAACCGCACCCTCATGGTGATGGCGGGCGGCACCGGCGGCCATGTCTACCCCGCGCTGGCGGTGGCCGATGCGCTGCGCGCACGCGGCTGGGACGTGTTCTGGCTCGGCACGCGTAGCGGCCTTGAAGCGCGGGTCGTTCCGGCGGCCGGGATCGACATGGTGTGGGTGTCGATGGGTGGCGTGCGCGGCAAGGGTCTGCTGAAAAAACTGCTGCTGCCCGCCATGCTGCTGCTGGCTTTCTGGCAAAGCCTGCGCACGATCCTGCAGCGCCGTCCCGATGTGGTGCTGGGCATGGGCGGCTACACCGCGTTTCCCGGCGGCATGATGGCGAGCCTCGTGGGCAGGCCGCTGGTGATCCATGAACAGAATTCGGTCGGCGGACTGACCAACCGGGTGCTGGCCTGTCTGGCGGATCGCGTGCTGACCGCGTTTCCGCAGGCGTTTACCCAGCGGCGCGACAAGCCGATTCCGTGCGGCCGCGTCGCGACCACATGGCTGGGCAATCCGGTGCGCACCGGCATCACCGCCGGGGCGGCCGATGATCGCGCTGCCCGCACCGGCCCGCTGCGCCTGCTGGTGGTGGGTGGCAGCCTGGGCGCGCAAGCGCTGAACGAACGGGTGCCCGCTGCCCTTGCCCTGCTGGCAGCCGGGCAGCGGCCGGTTGTCGTCCACCAGTCGGGTCGGCAGCATGTCGATGCGCTGCGTGCCCGCTACGCCGACGCGGGTGTGGTGGCCGACGTGCGCGATTACATCGAGGACATGGCGGCCGAATACCGCGCCTGCGATTTTGCCATCTGCCGTGCCGGGGCCATGACCGTGGCCGAGCTCGCCTGCGCGGGCGTACCGGCCGTGCTCGTGCCCTTCCCGTTTGCGGTGGACGATCACCAGACCGGCAACGCCGAATTCCTGGCCGGAGCAGGCGCGGCCTGGCTGATGCAGCAGCAGGAACTCACGGCAGAGAAAATCGCCACCCTGATCGGCGGACTCGACCGCGCCACCCTGGCTGCCATGTCGGACAAGGCGCGGGCGCTGGCGAAACCCGAGGCGACCACACAGGTGGCGGATGTTTGCGAGCAACTGGCTTCGCAGGGGTCAGGGAAGAACACATGAAGCCCTTCACCTTTTACCCATCACACCGCACTGCCCGGAGGGCATCATGAGGCACGCGGTCAAGCACATCCATTTCGTTGGCATCGGCGGCGTCGGCATGAGCGGCATTGCCGAGGTGCTGCTGAATCTGGGTTATGCCGTGTCGGGTTCCGACCTGGCCGACAACGCCGTGACGCAGCGGCTGGCCCGTCTAGGCGCGCGCATCCATCGCGATCATGTGGCCGCGCACATTGCCGACGCCGATGCTGTGGTGACTTCAACTGCCGTGGCTGAAACCAATCCCGAAGTGGTGGCCGCGCGCGAGAAGAAAATTCCCATCGTGCCGCGTGCGCTGATGCTGGCGGAGCTGATGCGCCTGAAGCAGGGCATCGCCATCGCCGGTACGCACGGCAAGACCACCACCACCAGCCTGGTCGCCAGCATTCTGGGCGAGGCCGGGATGGATCCGACCTATGTCATCGGCGGCAAGCTCACCGCTGCGGGCACCAATGCGCGGCTGGGCAAAGGCGATTTTCTGGTGGCCGAAGCGGACGAGTCCGACGCCTCGTTTTTGTATCTCACGCCGGTGATTGCCATCGTCACCAACATCGACGCCGATCACATGGACACCTATGGCCATGACTTCGAGCGGCTGAAAACGGCGTTTGTCGATTTCTGCCAGCGGCTGCCGTTCTATGGCATGGCGGTGTTGTGCATCGACGATCCGCATGTGCGTGAAATCCTGCCGCGCATCACCAAACCGATCACCACCTACGGTTTTGATGCGGCCGCGCAGGTGCGTGCCATTAACACCCGGTTTGAAGCCGGTCTGATGCATTTCACGGTGCAACGCGAGGGTCTGGCCGATCTCGACATCGTGCTGAATCACCCGGGGCTGCACAACGTGCTGAACGCCCTGGCTGCGATTGCCGTGGCCACCGAAGTCGATGCGCCCGACAGCGCCATCGTCACGGCACTCGCTGAATTCCACGGCGTCGGCCGACGCTTCCAGCGTTATGGCGAACAGCCTGCCAGCGGCGGCGGCACCTATTGCCTGATTGATGATTACGGCCACCATCCGGTCGAAATGGCGGCGACGCTCGCTGCGGCACGCGGCGCGTTTCCCGGGCGGCGGCTGGTGCTGGTGTTCCAGCCGCACCGCTATACGCGCACACGCGACTGCTTCGAGGATTTCGTCAAAGTACTGTCGGAAACCGATGCGCTGGTGCTGACCGAAGTGTATCCCGCAGGCGAAACCCCCATCGTGGCAGCCGATGGCCGTGCGCTCGCGCGGGCCGTGCGGGTTGCGGGCAAGGTCGAGCCGGTGTTTGTCGAGGCCATCGCCGACGTGGCCACCACGGTGCGCGAACTGGCACGCGAGGGCGACGTGGTGCTGGTGATGGGCGCAGGCAGCGTCGGCCAGATTGCCCCGGCTCTGGGAGACCTCCATGCGGCATGACTATCGCATGAGCGAGATCGACATGGCGGGTGGCGGGATGCCGGTTTTGCGCGGCCAGTTCCTCTACAACGAGCCGATGAAAAAACACGTTTCCTGGCGTGCGGGCGGTGCCGCGCAGCGCGCCTATATTCCGGCCGATCTGGAAGACCTGACCTGGCTGGTGCGCTCGATGCCGGAACACGAAGACATCCACATGGTCGGCCTGGGCAGCAATCTGCTGGTGCGGGATGGCGGGGTGCCCGGCGTGGTCATCCTGCTGCATGCGGTGCTGAAAAAACTGGCCATCGAATCCCGCACGCATGGTCTGCCGCCCGCACCCGACGGCATCGAGAGTGCGCTGATTTACGCCCAGGCAGGCGTGGCCGCACCCAAGCTGGCACGCTTTGCCGCCACGCACGATCTGGTCGGCGGCGAGTTCTGGGCGGGGATACCCGGCACCGTGGGCGGTGCCATTGCGATGAATGCGGGCTGCTATGGCAGCGAAACTTGGGAGCGCTTGGTCCAGGTGCAAACACTCGACCGCCAGGGTCAGATCAACGAGCGCCTGCCCGGGGAATACGTGACCGGCTATCGCCATGTGGCACTCAGGCAGTCGCAGCAGGAATGGTTCATCGGGGGCTGGTTCCGCCTCGCCAAGGGAGATGGTGCGGCGTCGCGGGAAACCATCAAGTCCCTGCTGAAAACACGCATCGCGGCCCAGCCCCTGCAGCAACCCAACGCCGGATCGGTGTTCCGCAATCCGCCGGGGGATTTTGCGGCACGGCTGATCGAGTCCAGCGGCCTCAAGGGGTATCGCATGGGCGAGGCGCAAGTGTCGGACAAGCACGCCAATTTCATCGTCAATCTCGGGCAGGCCACCGCCACCGATATTGAACGGCTGATCGAACATGTGGAAGACACCGTGGAAATGCGCACCAACGTGCGCCTGATCCGCGAAGTGCGGATTATTGGAGAACGGCAGTGAGCAACAGCGGACAGCAGACAGCGGACAGCAAACAGCGGACGGGGGCCGATGCGCAAGCCGCTCACGCGCTGGGCAAAGTCGCCGTCATGCTCGGCGGCAATTCGGCCGAGCGCCCGGTCTCGCTCAACAGCGGAAACGCCGTGCTCGCCGCGCTGCAACGCCAGGGCGTGGATGCGCACGCTTTTGATCCTGCCACCCGCAGTCTCGGCGATCTGATCAGCGGCGAATTCGATCGCGTCTTCATCGCCCTGCATGGTCGCTTTGGCGAAGACGGCTGTATGCAGGGCGCGCTCGAACTGCTGGCGATTCCCTACACCGGCAGCGGTGTCATGGCGTCGGCGCTGGGCATGGACAAATGGCGCACCAAGCTGCTGTGGCGCGCCGCCGGTTTGCCGACGGCCGACTGGGCGATCCTCACGGCTGACAGCGATTTTGCCGCAGTTGAAAAGCAGCTCGGCCTGCCGATTTTCGTCAAACCCGCGCGCGAAGGTTCCAGCATTGGCATGAGCAAGGTCATCGCGCCGGGCACGCTGCAAGCGGCCTATGCCACCGCGGCCGAACACGACGGACTGGTGCTGGCGGAAAAATTCATCGACGGCCCCGAGTTCACCGTTGGCATCCTCGGCGACCGCGCGCTGCCGCTGATACGGCTGCAACCCGCCGAGGACAAAGCTTTTTACGACTTCGAAGCTAAATACATCCGTGACGATACGCAGTATCACTGCCCTGCCGGCTTGTCGGATGAACAGGAACACGCACTGCGGCAGTTGGCACTGGACGCCTTCCGCCTGCTGGGCGGGCGCGGCTGGGGGCGGGTCGATGTCATGCTCGACCGCCACGGTGCGCCCTATCTGCTGGAAGCCAACACCTCCCCCGGCATGACCGACCACAGTCTGGTGCCGATGGCGGCGCGCGTCGCCGGCCTGGATTTCGATGCGCTGTGTCTGACGATACTGGAGCAGACGCTGGGATGAGCGCCGAACTCAAAGCCCATCCGCTGAACCAGGTCGCGCGCATGCTGACCTGGGGTGCGCTGGCGCTCATCGTCTACGGCGTGCTGGGCTGGCTGGCGGCGCAGCCCTGGTTTGCGCTCACCACGCTGGAAGTGAAAACCCCGGTGCAGCATGTGACTGAAGCGCAAATCCGGCTGGTGGCCGAGCGCAAGGTGCGCGGCACGTTCTTTACCGTGGATCTGGATCGGGTGCGCGAAAGTCTGGAAAAACTGCCCTGGGTGCGTGAAGCACGGGTCGAGCGGCGTTGGCCCGATACGCTGGTGGTGTCGCTGGTGGAACATGTGCCGCTGGCACGCTGGAACGATCACGCGCTGGTCAGCAGCGAAGGCGAGATCTTCGGCGCGGCGGTGTCCGGCAAGCTGCCGCGACTGACCGGCCCGGACGAAGCCAGCGCCGAAGTGGTCGCCGCCTACCGGCGTCACAGCCGGGCGCTGGCACCGCTGGGTTTGCATATCGAAGCACTGCGCTTGTCTCCCCGCCGTGCCTGGCGCATCGAGGTGGACAACGGCATGCAGCTCGCACTGGGGCGTGATCAGGCAGATGCGCGTCTCGCCCGTTTCGTTGCGCTCTACCCCCGCCTGTTTGCCGCGCCACCTGCCACCGACGACCAGACTGTGATTGCCGTCGTGCCGGTTGCAGTCGATCTGCGCTACCCCGATGGCTTTGCCGTGCGGATGCCGCGCGGCCATATGCCCGCGCGTTTTGCCGCGCCCCCTGTTAAACCGAGTCAGACATGAGCAACACCCTATGAGCAAACCCCGCGATCCCAAGAACCTCGTCGTCGGACTCGATATCGGCACCTCCAAGATCGTCTGCATCGTGGGCGAGATCAACGACGAGGGCACGCTCGACATCATCGGCATGGGATCGTCGCCGTCGAAAGGCCTGCGTCGTGGCGTGGTGGTCAACATCGAAGCCACGGTCAATGCGATCCAGCGCGCGCTGGAAGAGGCCGAGCTGATGGCCGACTGCAAGATCCGCGAGGTGTATACCGGCATCGCGGGCAGCCACATCAAGAGCTTCAACTCGCACGGCATGTTCGCGATCAAGGACAAGGAAATTTCGCAGATGGACGTGGATCGCGTGGTGGACACCGCACGCGCCGTCAACATCCCCACCGACCAGCAGATTCTGCACACCATCCCGCAGGAATTCATCGTCGATGGCCAGGAATACGTACGCGATCCGCTCGGCATGAGCGCAGTGCGGCTGGAAGTCAAAGTGCACATCGTCACCGGCGCGGTGTCGGCCGCGCAGAACATCATCAAGTGTGTGCGTCGCTGCGGCATTGAAGTCGGCGATCTGGTGCTGCAACCGCTCGCCAGCGCGATGGCGGTGCTGACCGAAGACGAAAAAGAGCTCGGCGTGTGTCTCGTCGATATCGGCGGCGGCACCACCGATATCGCCGTGTTCACCAATGGCGCGATCCGCCACACCGCGGTGATTCCGGTGGCGGGTGATCAGGTCAACAACGACATCGCGGTGGCGCTGCGCACCCCGCCGAAGGAAGCCGAGGACATCAAGATTCAGTACGGCTGCGCGCTGCGCCAGCTGGCCAATGCGCGCGACATGATCGAAGTGCCGGGCATCGGCGACCGGCCGCCGCGCACGCTGTCGAAACAGACGCTGGCCGAATTCATCGAGCCGCGCATGGAAGAGCTGTATTCGCTGGTGCAGGCCGAACTGCGCCGCAGCGGCTTCGAGGAGCTGCTGTCGTCGGGCATCGTGATCACCGGGGGTTCGGCCGCGATGCAGGGCATGGTCGAGCTGGGCGAGGAGGTGTTCCACATGCCGGTGCGCATGGGCTGGCCGCGCTACGAGGGCAGCCTCGCCGAAGTAATGCACAACGCGCGCTTCGCCACCTGTGTCGGTTTGCTGATGGCCGGGCAGGAGGCGCGCGGGCGTGATGCGCCCAAGCTGTCGGGCAACAACCTGAAGGACATCCTGGAACGGATGAAAAGCTGGTTCAAGGGGAATTTCTGATGACGCGGCGGGACTGTCTGACGTGTGCATCGAAACGGAATTTGGCGGTCGTGCCCGGTGTGAGGCATCGCGGCAAACACGCCAATGATTTTTTGTGTGGGTTTTGATTTTTTGGAACAGAGGAGAGCAACATGTTTGAACTGATGGATGTAGATACCCAGGACGCGATCATCAAGGTCATCGGCGTGGGCGGCTGCGGCGGCAATGCCGTCGATCACATGATTACCTCGGGCCTGAATGGCGTGGAGTTCATCGCCATCAATACTGACGCGCAGGCGCTGAAACGCAACCAGGCCAAGATGCAGCTGCAACTCGGCAATGGCGTGACCAAGGGGCTGGGCGCTGGGGCCAACCCCGAAGTCGGCCGTGAAGCCGCGCTGGAAGACCGCGAGCGCATCGCCGAGCTGATCGACGGTGCCGACATGCTGTTCATCACCGCCGGCATGGGCGGCGGTACCGGCACCGGGGCCGCCCCGGTGGTGGCCGAAGTCGCCAAGGAACTCGGCATCCTGACCGTGGCCGTCGTCACCAAGCCCTTCATGTTCGAAGGCAAGCGTGTGCGCGCCGCCAACGCGGGGATCGAAGCGCTGGGTCGGCATGTCGATTCGCTCATCATCATCCCCAACGAAAAGCTGATGCAGGTGCTGGGCGACGATGTGTCGATGCTCGACGCTTTCAAGGCCGCCAACAACGTGCTGCACGGCGCGGTCGGCGGCATCGCCGAGGTGATCAATTGCCCGGGGCTGGTCAACGTCGATTTTGCCGACGTGCGCACGGTGATGAGCGAAATGGGCATGGCGATGATGGGTTCGGCGCAGGCCAGCGGCGAAAACCGCGCCCGCATCGCCGCCGAACAGGCGGTGGCCAGCCCGCTGCTGGAAGACGTGAACCTGGCCGGTGCGCGCGGCGTGCTGGTCAATATCACGGCATCGAGCACCGTGAAAATGCGTGAAATCCACGAAGTGATGAGCACCATCAAAGGCTTTACCGCCGAAGAGGCCACGGTCATCGTCGGCCAGGTGCTCGACGACAGCATGGAAGACGCGCTGCGCGTGACCATGGTGGCGACCGGCCTGGGCAGCCCGGTGGCACGGCAGCAACCCAAGCCGATGCAGATCATCCGCACCGGCACCGACAACATGCCGATGATGGTGGGCGAAAGCGAAGAACTGCCCAGCGTGATGACCAGCCGTCGTGGTCGCACGGTGCAGGCGATGGCCGATTCGGGCATCGAGACGCTCGACATTCCGGCCTTCCTGCGCAAGCAGGCGGACTGATCGGTGAACCGGGCATGGCGGCAGCCGGTCTATCCGGTTCCCGCCGATTCGGTTTACGACACTAGTCCCGCTAAAATGTTGGCATGATCAAGCAACGCACCCTTAAAACGGCGGCCCGCACCACCGGCGTCGGCCTGCATTCCGGCATCAAGGTCGAGCTCACGTTGAGCCCGGCTGCGCCGGATACCGGCATCGTGTTCCGGCGCGTCGATCTGGTTCCGCCCGCCGAACTCAAGGCCGACCCGTATCTGGTGACCGATACGCGGATGTGCTCGCTCCTGGAATCCGGCGCGGCCAAGGTTTCCACGGTCGAGCACCTCATGTCTGCGTGCGCCGGGCTGGGCATCGATAACCTGCTGGTGGAAATCACCGGCCCCGAGATTCCCATCCTCGACGGCTCGTCCGCGCCGTTCGTGTTCCTGCTGCAATCGGCGGGCATTGTTGAGCAGGATGCCGCCAAGCAATACGTCCGCATCAAGCAGGCGATCGAAGTGCGCGATGGCGACAAATGGGCGCGTTTCGTTCCCCATCATGGTTTCCGGGTCGAATTCACCATCGACTTCGATCACCCGGTGTTCGACAAAAGCGGCAAAACCGTCTGCATCGATTTTGCCGATACCGCCTACACCAAGGAAGTCGCGCGCGCCCGCACCTTCGGCTTCATGCATGAGGTGGAAACCCTGCGCAACAACGGCCTTGCGCTGGGTGGTTCGCTCGACAACGCCATCGTCATGGACGAATACCGCATCCTCAACCAGGACGGCCTGCGTTACGACGACGAATTCGTCAAACACAAAGTGCTCGATGCCATCGGTGACCTGTATCTGCTGGGTCACCCCATCATCGGTGCCTTCGAGGCCTACAAATCCGGCCATGCGCTGAACAATGCCCTGCTGCGCGAACTGGCCGAGCATCAGGACGCCTGGGAAATGGTCAGCTTCACCCAGGAACAGGACGTTCCCCCCGCCTTCTTGCGCCTGCACCCCCTGCTCGCAGCATGATCGTCATCCGCCTGTTGATCGTCGCCCTGCTCATCGCCGTGGTGGCGCTGGGGCTGGCGTGGCTGTTTACCGGCAATCGAAAATACCTGGGCTATATCGGCCGCGTGCTGCGCTTCGCGCTGGTGGTGGGCGTGATCGCGGCGCTGTTTTATGTGGTCGAGCGGCTGGTGTTGCGTTAGGAGATTTGAAATTCCTCAGGGTGTCGGTGACCTTGTTTACTGTCAGGCATCTATTAAAACTTTCCCGAATTTACACAGTTTAACAATTAGAAGACGCCAAGCTCGGGAGTGAGTCGGCATCACGAGCACACGCAAAGACGCCGGAAACCGTGGCCACTGATAGCGCATCTGCTCCAGGATGCCGGGCTGGATCGTGCCTATAATCCAGTGCATCGAGGATGACTGCCACTATAACCATGACACCAGGCGCGCTCCGCATGTTCTCGCGCTTCTTGATGCTCGCGCTGGCCGCGACCCTGGCTTTTGTCGGCCGCGTCGAGCCAGCCCGGGCCATGGATGCCGCCGTGCTCGGGGGTGAGCCGATCCGTCCGGTGCCGCTCAGGCACGACGCGGACCCGGCGCGTGCGGCGCTGGGCGAACGCCTGTATTACGACCCACGGCTGACGGCCAGCGGCAAGACCTCATGCGCAACCTGCCATGACCTCGCGCACGGCGGCGACGACGGCAAGAAAGCGTCGCGTCGCGTGGACGGCTCTGACGCGCCGGTCAACACGCCGACGATATTCAACATTTCGCTCAACCGGCATTTCTTCTGGGACGGCCGCGCACGCAGCCTGCGCGAGGAGCTGGAAATGGGACTTGCCGCCGGCATAGACTGGAACAGCCTGCCCAGGCGTCTGTCCGCCGATGCGGGCTACCGGCGCGCTTTTGCCCGGCTGTATCGAGACGGTATCAGCGTGACCAGCATCCAGGACGCGCTCGCGCACTTCGAGCGCACACTCATCACCCCCAACGCGCCGTTTGACCGCTGGCTGCGCGGTGAGCGCGGCGCGCTGGGCGCGGACGCGCGACAGGGCTACCGCCTGTTCAAGTCCTACGGCTGCGTGTCCTGCCATCAGGGCGTGAACGTGGGCGGCAATCTGTTCCAGAAAATTGGTGTGATGCACGATTATTTCTCCGACCGCAATACGCCGCTGACGCGCGCCGACCTGGGGCGCTACAACCACACCGGGCGCGAAGAAGACCGTCATGTGTTCCGTGTGCCGTCGCTGCGCAATGTGGCGCTTACCGCGCCGTATTTCCATGACGGCTCAGTCCCCACACTGGAACAGGCGGTGACTATGATGGGACGCTACCAGCTCGGGCGCGCTATTCCGCCTGAGGATATCGCTCACATCGTGGCGTTTTTGACGAGTCTGAGTGGCGAATACCGTGGCAAGGCACTGACCCGGCCCTGAGCCATGACAACGCGGGCGACCCGACAGCTCCCAATTCAGCTATCCCGACGCGGGGCAGTCTGGGCCATGGTGCTGCTGTCTGCGGCCGTGGTCACAGCCTTGTTGATGGCCAACCTGTTTGCGAATGGGCGCACGGGGCTGGCTGACGCGCGGCTGACCCTCAACGAACTCAAGCATCTGGATGCCCGGCTCAGCGAAAACCTGGTGCTCGCGCGACACGGCTTGTTGCCGCATTACGATCCCTTCAGCGAGACGACCGACGCCATTCACGACCGCCTGAATATTCTGGCGGGCCAGGTCGCCGGGCATGGCGTGCTGACGCAGCACCTCAACGCGCTGCGTGCAGCACGGATCAACCGCCTTGCGCGTATCGAGGACTTCAAGAGTCTGAACGCGCAGCTGAAAAATTCGCTGCATTATCTGCCTCAGGCCTCAGCCCTGCTCGCCACCCGGCTGCGTGAACAAGGCGCGGCCGCCCTCGCCACAAAGATCGAGCAAACCTCGCGTGACCTGCTGGCGTGGAACCTGACTGCAAGTGCGGAGCTGTCTGGCGATATACGACGCGGCATCGAAGCCATCGAGATCGAGGCGGCGCGCTCCCCGATGGCCGACGATGTGCGGATGCTGGCGCGCCATCTGCGCCTGGTGCACGAACGCAAGCCGACTCTGGATGCCCGGCTCACTGCGCTGCTTGCCCACCCGTTCAGGGAACGTTTGGCGGCCTTCGAGTCCGCATGGCAGGATGCTTACCGCGTTGATCAAAATCACAAGCGCTGGAGCAGCGTGGGGTTGACGCTGCTGGCGCTGGCCCTGTTCGGCGTAGCGATTCGTTTTGCGTTACACCTGCGCGCCAATACCGCAAAGCTGCGCCATGCGGCGACGCATGACGCGCTGACCGGCCTGGCCAACCGGACGCAACTGCACGACGATGTACGCCGTGCCACCGCGCAGGATGGTCACTGCGCGCCGTTCGTGTTGATGCTTCTGGATCTGGACGGCTTCAAGGAAGTCAACGATACCCTCGGCCACCACATCGGTGATGCGCTATTGCGTGGAATCGGCCCGCGCATTGCGGGTACGCTGTCGGCGGGGTCAAGTATTGCGCGTCTGGGGGGCGACGAATTCGCGCTGCTTGCCTGCAACGTCGCCGACCGCGACGGCGCGCGCGCTCTGGGCGAACGGCTGCGTGAGGCATTGCGTCAGCCATACGCGCTGGAAGGCATGCAACTGGTGGTCAGTGCCAGCATCGGCATTGCGCTGTTTCCGGAACACGGCAGCGACAGCCGTGAACTGCTGCGGCGCGCCGACGTGGCGATGTATGCCGCCAAGCGCGGCGCAGGCTGCGTGGTCTACGACGTGGCGCTGGACGCGCACAGTCCGCGTCGGCTGGCGCTCATGTCAGACCTTGGCCAGGCAGTGCGGGGTCACGGGCTGACACTGCATTACCAGCCCAAGATCGCATTGCCCGGCGGCGAGGTGACCGGGGTGGAGGCGCTGGCGCGCTGGAATCATCCCGAGCTGGGCATCATTCCGCCCGATCAGTTCATCCCCCTGCTGGAATTGAGTGATCTGGTGCATCCGTTCACCCGTCGCGTACTGGAACTCGCTTGCGCGCAGGCGGCAGTATGGGTGCGTGCGGGCCATCCGCTGCGCGTTGCCGTGAATCTGTCGGCGCGCAATCTGCTCGATGACACCCTGCCACGCTTCATCGCCAGCCTGCTCAGCCAGTACGCACTCGATCCGTGGGTGCTGGAACTGGAAATTACTGAAAGCGCGTTGATGGCCGATCCGGATCATGCCACTGCGCTGCTCGAGGAAATCAGCCGTCTGGGCGTGGGTCTGGCCATCGACGATTACGGCACGGGGTATTCCTCGCTCGTCTATCTGCGCCGTCTGCCGGTGGACATGCTCAAGCTCGACCGTGCCTTCATCGGCGACCTGCCACGCGATGCGGAAAACCAGGTCATCGTGCGCTCCACCATCCTCATGGCGCACGAACTCGGTCTGCGTGTGCTTGCCGAAGGTGTTGAAGACCGTGCCACGCGCGCGCTGCTCACGCGCCTGCAATGCGACGAGATACAGGGATATCTCATCGCCCGGCCCATGCCTGCCGAAGAACTCACCCCTTGGCTGTCGCAACATGCCGCGACTTTTTCTGTAGTTAATAAACGTGGGCAGGAATGATTCATAGCGGGCAAATACACGCTTAAGGAGTTATCTCGGGAACACGCGGCGATGTCGCTGAATTGTCCGACGATGACGACGATAGATCGGTGTTTTCCTACGCATCAATCGGCCACTTGCGACAGCGCAGGGTCGGGCGCTCATCCACACTTTCTCCACCAAAGCCGAAAAGAGAGGGGATACAGGGTTTGTATTGAGGAGATGTTCATCCCTTCCGCTTGTCTCGCGTGACTCGGTCCGCGAACCGGGCGCGGCTTTGGAACCATGCTTGCGCAAATATCGCGAAAGCCATTTTCCAATTTGAAGAAGGAATGCTCCCATGAAGAAAACGCTCTTAGCGACCGCCTTAAGTGTTTTTGCCTTTAGTGCCCATGCCGACGCAGGCTACAGTCTGGGGCTGAGCTACAGCCTGAACGGTAAAAGCTCAATGAGCAATCTGGGTTTTTCCGCGAAGGCCCTGACTTCCGATGAAGATAACGAAGGTGTGGGTGTGGCCGGTGTCTCACTTTTCCCGTGGGCCGAGCGCAAAATCGGGCTCGAACTCGGCGCCGGCTACAACTTTGATCATTCGACTGCGGCTGTCACGTATGACTTCATTCAAGCCGCACCGCAGCTGAGTTACGGCTGGACCGACACCCACCGCTGATTGCGTCAGCCATCGCAGGCAGTATTGCGGGCCACAAAGTGGCGCGTGATCGACGCAAACAGACCTGCGACATGGGGGTGAGGCAAGCATCCCCTGGGTGCGTACACCGCCGCGTCAACACGATTCGGCGTTGTGTTCATTTTGTTCATTGAAAGGAGGCCAGCCATAGCATGGTTTTCCCTTCTGCTGATGGTGACGATCACCCTTGCCGCGGCCATCTACACTCAAATCCGGTTGCGCAGCCTCACCGCGAGCCGCAATCAGGCTTGGGTTGGGCGCATGGTGCTTGCGGGGGTCGGGCTTGGATTCGGCTGGACGACCCTGGCAAGAATCGGCGACGCCATGAGTCCCACCATGCAGACGCTGATTTTTTTGTCGGCGTTCGGACTGGTACACGTGCCTGCAGCAATCATCCTGCTGCTGAAAATCTGGCAGCGCTCCAATCCGCCGGTGCGCTGAGCCAGTGCACGGGGCGTATCTGCCGGGACGGAGCTATGCGCGCTTCTTTCATTTCGGCCAAGTGCTGATCGTGCGTGGCAAGTGCGCGGATTAAAGGCCGGCGGCGAATTTATTTCGCGTGCCGGTTCGGCGTATGGCTTTGAGCCAGGTACAAATAACCCATTTCTGGTGGGTACAAAAATTAAAGTCCTGCCTGTGCCTGTCGTTACAAGGTCTGCCGACTGGTCCCCTATTTACTGGCGGCTTTGTTCAACGGGAGCGCTGCCATGCGTACAACACAAAACCTGTATGCCCGATACCGGATCGATACGGCGTTGCCGGTACGCCGGGAAAGCCCGCGCGATCCGTCTGCCAATCGGGTCACGGCAGCCATCGAGGCGCTGGACGGCATGGGAGCGCTGGTTTCAACCACCTGTTTTACCTGCCCGGATACATTGACCCACGAAGGCATTACGGCGTATGCGCTGGCGCTGCTGCGGCTACGCGAATGCGCGATGGATGCTGAATTGCTTCGCCTGGTGGATGCCTGTGATGCACTGGCGGTGACGGTGTCACGCCTGATTGAAGACCGGTGCTGCGCCAGCCGCGACAAATGTGATGCGCTGACGCATTTTGTGGTGCACGCACAGGCCATGATCCAGATGGCGGTGGGGCGTCGCCATGTTCACGCTTGCACATTGCCGGGTGTCATGCCACCGACTGGCCGCGCCAAGCGCAGCCGCATGGCGCGCGCGGTTTAGTCTCCCCGCGAACCGTAGAGCCGGTTCAGCTTCCACCCTGGTGATGTGCCAGCAGGCGCTGAAGGGCTTCTTTCAGCGGCCCTGCTTCCATATCGGCGTTTAAATTTGCCAGTCCGGCCAGAGCGGACGCAGGCAGGCCATTTTTTTCCACGGGATGAACATAGCGCGCCTGCAGCTCGGGGTTGACGCTGACATGGATGCGGGCAAGGCTGATGTTCCGGGCCGACAGGCTGGCGATCAGGGTGTCGGTCTGATGGCGCAGGCGGCTGGCGGCGGCACCGTTGGCGCATGCCAGGCTGAGGGTGTCGTGATCGAGCTGGACGACGCGCACCTGCCCTACCAGTGTGGCAGGCAGGGCACGGTCGAGCGCCGATTGCAGGCGCAGCAACGCCTGCGCGCGCACCATCAGCCCATGCGGTAGCTGGTCGGCCAGCAGGTCGGCCAGGCTGGAAGGGCTCATGGCGGTGGAACCTTGCCGCGTCGGCAGGCTCGGAATGCTGTCTTCATGGCGTCACGGGAAGCCGGGGTCGCTATGTTAAAATTCAAGGATTTACCGCGTTCTGCGGACATTTCGGACTTCTCATGCTGCAATCCCTGTTCAAAAAAGTCTTCGGTAGTCGTAATGACCGGCTGGTTAAACAATACCTGCAAAAGGTGAAAGCGATCAATGCGCTGGAACCGGCGATGGAAAAATTATCCGACGCCGAGCTTGCCGCCAAGACCACGGAATTTCGCTCGCGCCTGCAACAGGCGGGTGCCGACAAGACCAAGGCCACGCTCGACCAACTGCTGCCCGAGGCGTTTGCCGTGGTGCGCGAAGCGTCGAAGCGTGCGCTGGGGATGCGTCACTTTGACGTGCAGATGGTGGGCGGCATGGTGCTGCATTCGGGCAAAATCGCCGAGATGCGCACCGGCGAGGGCAAGACGCTGATGTCCACCCTGCCCGCCTACCTGAATGCCCTGACCGGCCAGGGCGTGCACGTGGTGACGGTAAACGATTACCTGGCACGGCGTGACGCCGAATGGATGGGGCGGCTATACGGGTTTCTGGGGCTGACCACGGGCATCAACCTGTCGCAGATGCCGCACGCCGAAAAGCAGGCCGCTTACGCCGCCGACATTACCTACGGCACCAACAACGAATACGGCTTTGATTATCTGCGCGACAACATGGTCTACCAGCTGGCCGACAAGGTGCAGCGCCCACTCGCGTTTGGCATCATCGACGAAGTGGATTCGATCCTGATCGACGAAGCGCGCACGCCGCTGATCATTTCCGGCCAGTCGGAAGAAAATACCGCGCTCTACCAGCAGATCAACCTCATACCCCCCAAGCTTGCGCGGCAAAAAGACGAAGAAAGCGAAGGCGATTATTCGGTCGATGAGAAAGCCCGGCAGGTGCTGCTGTCAGAGTCGGGCCACGAAAAAATCGAGGCGCTGCTGACCGAAATGGGCCTGCTGCCCGAAGGCGGCAGCCTCTACGACGCCGCCAACATCATGCTGATGCATCACGTGTATGCCGCGCTGCGCGCCCACGCGCTGTTCTTCAAGGATCAGCATTACGTGGTGCAGAACAACGAAGTGGTGATCGTCGATGAATTCACCGGTCGCATGATGACCGGCCGCCGCTGGTCGGAGGGCCTGCATCAGGCGGTGGAAGCCAAGGAAGGCGTGGCGATCCAGAAAGAAAACCAGACGCTGGCGTCGATCACCTTCCAGAATTATTTCCGCATGTACGAAAAACTTTCGGGCATGACCGGTACGGCCGACACCGAAGCGTTCGAATTCCAGAGCATCTACGGCCTGGAAACCGTGGTGATCCCGACCCACCGACCGATGATCCGCAAAGACGAACACGACCAGGTCTACCGCACCGCGGCCGAACGTGACCAGGCGGTGATCAATGACATCCGCACCCGCCACGCCAATGGCCAGCCGGTACTGGTGGGTACGACCTCGATCGAAGCCAACGAACATCTGGCGGCCGAGCTGAAAAAAGCCGGATTGCCGCATAACGTGCTCAACGCCAAACAGCATGCGCGGGAAGCCGAGGTCATCGCGCAGGCGGGGATGTCCGGCGGCATCACCATCGCCACCAATATGGCGGGGCGCGGTACCGACATTGTGCTGGGCGGCAGCATCCAGAAAGAGCTGGATGCGATTCGCCTCGACGAGACGCTGTCCGAAGCCGAGAAAGACGCCCGGACACAGGCGCTCAAGGCTGACTGGCAGGTGCGCCATGACGCGGTACTGGCGGCCGGCGGCCTGCATATCATCGGCACCGAACGTCACGAGTCGCGTCGTGTGGATAATCAGCTGCGTGGCCGTTCCGGTCGCCAGGGCGATCCCGGTTCCAGCCGCTTCTTCCTGTCGCTGGAAGATCCGCTGCTGCGCATTTTTGCGTCCGACCGCGTGGCCGCGATCATGAACCGCCTGAAAATGCCCGAAGGCGAAGCCATCGAGCACCCGTGGGTGACGCGCGCGATCGAAAACGCCCAGCGCAAGGTCGAGCAGCGCAACTTCGACATCCGCAAACAGCTGCTCGAATACGACGACGTGTCGAACGACCAGCGCAAGGTCATCTACGAGCAGCGCAACGAACTGCTCGCCAGCGGCGACATTGCCGACACCATCCGCGCCATGCGTGACGATGTGCTGAACGAATCGATCAATTTGCACATTGCGCCCGACAGCATGGACGAACAGTGGGATGTGCCGGGGCTGGAAAAATTGCTGGCGGCGCAGTACAGCCTGGAACTGCCGCTGCAGCAGTGGCTGGATGAGGACAAGACGCTGGACGAAGCGGGTTTGCGTACCCGCATCTGCGAAGCCGCCGACACGTTGTACAAAGACAAGGAAGCGCTGGTGGGTGCCGAGGGCCTGCACCAGTTCGAGCGTTCGGTCATGCTGCAAAGCATGGATACCCACTGGCGCGAGCATTTGTCCGCGCTCGATCATTTGCGCCAGGGCATCCATTTGCGCGGCTATGCGCAGAAGCAGCCCAAGCAGGAATACAAGCGCGAAGCTTTCGAGCTGTTCTCCGCCATGCTCACCGCGATCAAGGCCGAAGTCACCCAGATCACCACCACCGTCAAGGTGCGTGCACCCGAAGACGTGGCTGCCGTCGAGCCGCCTCCCGAGCCGGTGAACGTGCAGTATCAGCACGCGGGCTATGATGAAGCGGAAGACTTTGCCGCTGCCGAAGCCGGGGCGGACGCAAGCGCGGGTCTGCCGAAAGTGGGGCGCAACGATCCCTGCCCCTGCGGTTCCGGCAAAAAATATAAGCAGTGCCACGGCAAGTTGAACTAGGAGACTGTCATGCCCTATTACGTATTCCGGATGGGAATGTTCAAGGTGCTGGAAAAGCAGGGCGAATGGGCGAGCTTCAAGGAAGCCAAGGCGCACACCAACGCATTGCGCAAGACGCTCGACCCCAAAAGCGGCGACAAGTACAAAATGATTTTTGCCGAAGATGAGATCGCCGCGCAGGAGGCCCTGACTGCCGAGCGCGTGCTGGAAAAAACCCTGTCGGGTGACGACTGGTAAGCCACGCCCCGAATCGCCGAGCAGGACGATAGCGGGATGGGTTTCCTGAATCCACATGGCTGAATACAACGAAGATGCCTACAAGCTGGCACGCAAGGCCTACATCGAACACAGCTGTCCGTTCGAGCGCGCGCTGCTGTCGCGCTGCGTCAATTGCGCGCGCTCGCGCAAACTCAACCTCGCTGAACGCGAAGCCATCGCCTGTGGCGATGCGACGGCACGCGCGGACTGCCTGATTTTTTATCAGGCCCTGCACGACAACGCGCAGTTTGCGCTGAAGATTAATCCTGATGACCCTTGGCCGTTTGGCAAGGAAATCCGCGCCCAGTGCGGGGGGGTGCGGGGGCTTGCCGCCGCGCAGGGCAACGCGGGCGATGCGTTGACCGATGTGGCCGAGACGGTGCAACAGGCGCTCGCCCGGTTTGGCAGCCACCCCGCATTCCCGTATTCAGAAATCATGCGCGCGGTGGTGCATTACGAACCGCGCAAGCGGCGCAGTTAGGCAGGAGGCTTGAACTGCGGCGGATGGCCGAGGCGCTCGAACAGCGTGGCCATGCCCAGTGCGACCATCCAGCACAGATACGCCGAAGCCAGGTCGTGCGACGGGAAATGTGCACCGCGTGCCCATTGATCGACCGCGAAGACGCTGCCCGTCAGCAGTCCCGGTAGCAGCATGGGCCAGCGCCGGGCGCGATGTACGCCGCCCACAAAATACAATGCCAGCAAGGCAAATCCCCCTGAACTGTGGCCGCCCGGAAAACAGTGTCCGGCCGGAAGCGTGTCGGGTTTGTCGGCGAACAGATTGATGTGCGGACGCAGCCCGCCGAGTCCGGCCACATCCCACGGGCAATCCACGTTCGTCCAGCTTTTCAGCTGCTGGACCAGCAGCATCGAAAGCAGGATGGTGATCGTAAGGTAGGCCAGCGCGGCGCGCTGCCTGCGCAATGCAGGCACCCGCCAGGACAGGCCCCATGCGACAAGTATGAGCAGGGCCAGCCCGACCAGCACCTGGCGCGCACCATCATGAAATACCTGATTGGCCCAGAAATTGTCGCGCAGGGGAAAACGTCCCAGCGCCGGGTCATAGAAGAGATGGGCGACACGGAGGTCGAGGCCGCCATATTGCAGGCTGATGAACAGGCCGATCACCAGCAGGGTCGGCCAGACAGCCAGCGTCATCCGTGCGTGACGGGATGCCCGGCGAGTCATGGAGCGGTGGCCCGCGGAAACCGAAGCTGGACATCCAGCCCCACGCCGTCAGCGCGTGGCAGTCCATCGCGGATTTCCAGCCGGGCATGGGCCAGCATGGCAATCCGCTCGACGATGGAAAGTCCCAGCCCGCAGCCTTCTGCATCGGCTTCGCCGCGCGCGAAGCGGGCCGTCAGCGTGCTGCGTTCTGCGGCTGACATGCCGGGGCCATTGTCCCGCACGCTCAGCGTGCAATGCGAGGAATCCTGCCACAGCCGGACTTCAACGCGGGCACCGGGGCCGGCGTAGCGCAGTGCGTTGTCGATGAGGTTGCGTGCGGCGATATCGAGCCAGACGGGTTCCAGGGCAAGCTTGCAGTCAGGGGCGAGATCGGAGACGAGTGTCTGGCCGGACGCGATTGCGGACTCGGCAAACCCGGCACAGCATTCAGCCAGCCGTGCCGTCGCATCACACGACGTGTGCACCATCGCCGGGTGTGCGGGATCGATGCGCGCCAGCGTCAGCAATTGCTCGACCAGGTGGGTCATCCGGTTGACGCCGGACAAAACCTGGTTCAGGGCATGCTGCTGGATCTCGGCGTTCTGCGCGCGCTGTGCAACCTGGGCCTGCACTTTCAACGCCGCCAGCGGGGTGCGTAATTCGTGTGCGGCATCGGCGGTGAATCGTCGCTCCGCGTCCAGGGCAACATTGATGCGCTGGATGAGCGTGTTCATGGCGAACCGCAGCGGCTCGATTTCACCGGGCAGGGGCATGGTCGTATCGAGTGAGGTCAAAGCCTGCGTATCGAGTGCCTGCACTTCGCGCGCCAGGCGGTCAACCGGTTGCAGGGTCTTGCTGACGACACGGCTGACGGCCCACGCAAAGAGCGGCAGCGCCAACAGCGTGGGCAACAACAATACCAGGCTGGTTTCACGCGCCATGCGGGCACGTGCAGACTGTTTCTGTGCCACCACCACCCGATATCCGGAGGGACGCTGTTCGAGGGTATACAGACGCCAGCGCCTGCCGCCTGCGGTGCGCTCACTGTGTCCCGGGTTCGGTGGCAATCCGAATCCCGGGTGTCCGGGAGATGCGGCCAGACGTTGCCGGTCGGTGGGTGGCCCATGCCAGATTTCAAACACGGTGGGCACGGTGTAGTGATGTGGATCCCGATTCAATCGAGTAGCGTAATGCGCCATCTCCCCCGCCGACGCAATCGACAGCAGCGTGTTCGCCACCTGAACCAGCTGCGCATCGAGGATTTCGTTGGCTTCATGGTGGG
>JAJXUA010000078.1 GCA_021783275.1 Pseudomonadota bacterium | reverse complement strand
CGCGCAAGATCGCACTCGGTAAACTGAAAGGCATCGAAGACCGGATCTGGGTGCAGATTGCCGACCAGGCTAAGGTTTTTGCGATTGCCGACGAAGACCTCGCGCGCGAGAACGACGAGAAGACCTCGGCGGTGCATTTCCTGCGCTTCGAGCTCGACGCGACCTCGAAGGCGGCAGCCAAAGCAGGCAACGCGATCCGTATGGGGATCGACCACGCCGAATACCGCATCGAGGCGCAGACGCTGTCCGACAACGTTCGCGCCGCACTCGTGCTTGATCTGGTCTAAGCTGGAGCATGACGCCGGTTTTGTAATGCGCAGACCGACGGAGTTTTCTGACTGAGTGCTACCGGGCCCATAACAACGATCCCATAAAACGCTTGCCCGACTGTCATGGGGGGTATGTGTATGCTGGAACGTCTGCTGATCGATCGCGTACGTCAACGCGTCGAAACGACCGGGCTGCCGCTGGCAGTGCAGCTGTGGAACGGTGAATGCCTCGGCAGCGCGTCTGCCAAGGTTCGGATTGAACTCAAACAGCTCGCCAGCCTCAAGGCGCTCGCCCATCCCGAACTGGGCACGCTCGCGCGTGCGTACGTTGAAGGCGCGCTCAATCTGTATGGGGATATCCGCGATATTCTGGCGGTAGGCAATGACCTCTGCGCGGCTGACGCCGCGACGTCGCGTACGGGATCGACCCGCTGGCAATGGTGGCGTCATACACGCAGCCGCGACCGCAGGAACATCCAGTATCACTATGACGTATCCAATGATTTTTTCGGCTTGTGGCTCGACGCCGACCGCATCTATTCGTGTGCCTATTTCCGCGATGCCGGAATGAGCCTGGAGGCAGCCCAGCTTGCCAAGCTGGATCACATTTGCCGCAAACTTGCACTCAAGCCGGGCGAAAAACTGCTGGATATCGGTTGCGGCTGGGGTGGACTGGTCTGTCACGCAGCCGAACATTACGGCGTATCAGCGGTGGGTGTGACGTTATCTGAGGATCAGTACGCGTGGGCCAGCGATGGGGTGGGCCGGCGCGGACTCACGAATCAGGTGGAGATTCGCCTGATGGATTATCGTGATATCCCGGAGCGCGAGGGCTATGACAAAATTGCCAGTGTGGGCATGTTCGAGCATGTGGGCCGACCGCAGCTCGCGGCCTATTTCGAAAAAATTGCCGCCCTGCTCAAGCCCGGTGGACTGATGCTCAATCATGGCATCACCTCGGCCGCGCCGGGGACACGGGGTCTGGGGGGCGGCATTTCCGAGTTCGTCGATGAGTATGTGTTTCCCGGCGGCGAGCTGGTCCACGCCAGCGAGGTATTGCACGCGGCAGCTGCCAGCAATCTTGAATGCCTCGATGCCGAAAATCTGCGCCCGCATTACGCCGCCACGCTCTGGAACTGGGTGGCGCGGCTGGAACAACACGAAACCGAAGCGATCCGGCTCATTGGCGAAGACAAGTACCGCATCTGGCGCATCTACATGGCCGGTTCGGCGCATGCGTTCGAACAGGGCTGGATCGAGCTGTGGCAAGTGTTGGCCGGAAAAGGCGATACGGGCAGGCTTTCGGCTTACCCCTTCAACCGGGAATACCAATACCGCTGATAAAATGCGGACATGAAAATACTGTCCGCCTGCATGTTGTGCCTGCCGCTGTTTGCCCACGCCGAATGGGGCGAGTTCGACCTGGATTTTGAACAGGACAAGCCCTGGGTGGAAATCGCGGCCCAGTTGCCAGCGTATCCCCAGGCAGACAATCTGCTGCGTTTTGACGTGTCGGCGATCGCGCGCAATCGGTATTTTGTCGATGCCGCCTCGATCAGCGTCGGGGCGGACAAGGTGGTGCGCTACACCGTGGTGGTCGAGGCCGCAGGCGGCGCTAAAAATGTGTCATTCGAAGGGCTGCGCTGTGAAACCGGCGAGCAGCGCGCGTACGCCTATGGCCAGCCGGACGGCAGCTGGTCACGCGCCCGCAATGCCCAGTGGCAGGCGATTCGCTTCCGGTCCGGGCTGTCCTATCAGAAGCCCCTGTTTGAAACGTATTTTTGTCCCGATGGCATCCGGGTTCGCGACGCTGCCGAAGCGATACGCAATCTGAAGCAGGCTGCGCCATGAAAACCTCGGTCGTCAAACAGGCCCGGCGCATCGTGGTCAAAGTGGGCTCCAGTCTGGTCACGGCTGAAGGCCGTGGGCTGGATCATGCGGCGCTGAGCCGCTGGGCCAGCCAGATTGCCGCGCTGGCGGGACAGGGCAGGGAGGTCGTGCTGGTTTCTTCCGGTGCGATCGCTGAAGGCATTGCGCGGCTGGGCTGGAAAAAACGTCCGCAGGCGGTGAACGAGCTGCAGGCCGCAGCGGCGGTGGGGCAGATGGGGCTGGTGCAGGCGTATGAATCGATTTTCCGTACGCACGGCCTGCACGCCGCGCAGGTGTTGCTGACGCACGAAGATCTGGCCGACCGCACCCGCTATCTGAATGCGCGTTCCACACTGCGCACCTTGCTGGCGTTGCGCGTGGTTCCCATCATCAACGAAAACGACACCGTTGCCACGGAGGAAATCCGGCTCGGTGATAACGATACCCTGGGGGCGCTGGTCACCAATCTGATCGAAGCGGATTGTCTGATCATCCTCACCGATCAGCCCGGCCTCTACACCGCAGATCCCAGAAAAAACCCCGACGCCCGGCTGGTGGAAGAAGCCCATGCTGGCGACCCCGAACTCGAACGCATGGCCGGAGGC
This sequence comes from Pseudomonadota bacterium, assembly GCA_021783275.1. Lineage (GTDB taxonomy): Bacteria > Pseudomonadota > Gammaproteobacteria > Burkholderiales > Thiobacillaceae > Thiobacillus. The sequence continues at coordinate 8,340 of JAJXUA010000078.1, read as the reverse complement.
GCAGGCAGCTGCGTGGGTACCGGCGGCATGCTGACCAAGATCCTGGCGGCCAAACGTGCAGCCCGCAGCGGCGCGCACACGGTGATATGCAGCGGACGCGAGCCGGATGTGCTGCTGCGTCTGGCCGACGGCGTGGCGATGGGCAGTCAGTTGATCGCACGCCAGGCGCCGCTGGCCGCGCGTCGCCAGTGGCTGGCCGATCACCTGCAATTGCGCGGCGGGGTCGTACTGGATGAGGGGGCGGTACGGGCCTTGCGCGAAGAAGGCAAAAGCCTGCTGTCGGTCGGCGTGAAAAACATCACGGGAGATTTTGAGCGCGGCGAAGTGGTCGGGATCGTGGATAGCCAGGGGCGCGAAATCGCGCGTGGTCTGGTCAATTACAGTGCGGCCGAAACCCGGCGGATTGCGGGTAAAGCCAGCAGTGCCATCGAAGCCGAACTGGGCTATATCGACGAGCCCGAGCTGATCCATCGCGACAATCTGGTGATTCTGGCGTGAGCACCACGCTCGATCTGATACGCCACGGCGAGCCTGTGGGGGGGCGTAAATACCGTGGACAGATCGACGACCCGCTCTCCGAAAAAGGCTGGGCACAGATGCAGGCTGCGGTGGGGGATGCCGCACCCTGGTCACAGCTGGTTTCGTCGCCGTTGTTGCGCTGCCGGGCTTTTGCCGAGTCGCTCGCGACACGTCATGGGTTGCCATTGACCTTCGACGACCAGCTCAAGGAAGTGGGCTTTGGGGAGTGGGAAGGCAAAACAGCAGCGGAAATCGAAGTCAGCTGGCCGGGCAGCCTGGCGCGCTTCAAGGCCGATCCGCTCAATGCGCGGCCCGCAGGAGCAGAACCGCTGACGGTGTTTCATGCGCGCGTCGCGCAGGCGCTGGTGTCGCTGATCACCACGCATGCCCACAGTCATCTGCTGCTGGTGTGCCACGCCGGCGTGATCCGCATGGCGCTGGCGTGGGCACTGCAGATACCGCTGGCCCATGCCTACCGCATCGACGTGGCCAGTGCGTCAGTTACCCGGCTGCGTTTCGATGCGTCGGGTACCAGCCTGATTTTTCACGGCAGCCCCCGCGTGCTGCCGTGATTCGATCCGGCTTGCTCGGGCTGTGCCTGCTGCTGGCGCTGCCCGCGTATGCGTCGGCGATTCGGGTGGTCGATGACAACGGCCAGAAACTGGTATTGCCCCGTCCCCCGCAGCGCATTATTTCGCTGACGCCGCATCTCACCGAGCTGCTGTACGCCGTGGGGGCGGGCAATCAGGTGGTGGGTGCCGACAGCGCGAGTGATTTTCCGGCGGCTGCCCGCCATCTGCCGCGCGTGGGCGATTATTCGCGCATCCATTTCGAACGCATCCTGGCCTTGAAGCCGGACCTGATCCTGGTGTGGACCGGCGGCAATCGTCCTGCCGACATCCATGGGCTGCAGCAAATGGGCGTGCCGGTATTGCACACGCAGGCCACCCGGCTGGACGATGTGGCACGCCTGCTCAGATTGATCGGACTAGCGACGGGTCATGCCCGCCAGGGTGACACAGCGGCGCAGACGTATTCAGCGCGGCTGGCTGCACTTCGGCACAAACCCACGGGTTCGGGTGTCAGGGTGTTTTACCAGATATGGGACCGTCCGCTGATGACCGTGGGTGGCAGCCACTGGATCAGTGATGCGCTGACGCTGTGCGGCGCGCAGAATGTGTTCGCCGATGTGCGTGCGCTGTCTCCCGTGGTATCGAACGAAGCCGTGCTGAAACGGGCTCCGGAACTGATCATCAGCGGAACCGATGCGCCTCAGGTATTCAGGCAGTGGCAGCGCTTTACGGGACTGCCCGCCGTGCGGCAGCGGGCTTTTGTGCGGGTGGATGCCGATTTGCTGCATCGTCCCACTCCCCGGCTGATTGCGGGTGTGGCCGCGCTGTGCCAGGCGGTGTCGCCCTATGTGCGGTGACGCGAATTGCCTGCCTTGCGATTGGGGCAGCTGTCCTTGATGCAGTCAGCGTAAATCTGCAGTGAGTGATCGTGGATGGCAAATCCGCGCTCTTTGGCGATGCGGTGCTGGCGTTTTTCGATTTCGCTGTCAACAAACTCTTCGACCTTGCCGCATTGCAGGCACACCAGATGGTCGTGATGGTCGCCCTGATTGAGTTCGAATACCGCCTTGTCACTGTCAAAGTGATGGCGCATCAGCAGGCCGGCCTGTTCAAACTGGGTGAGGACCCGATACACCGTGGCGAGACCAATGTCCTGCCCTTCGTCTGACAACAGCCGGTAGACCTCTTCGGCAGTCATGTGGCGTTTGTGGCTTTGCTCGAACAGGTCGAGGATTTTCAGTCGTGGCAGGGTTGCCTTGAGACCGATGCTCTTGAGGTCGGACGGATTGCTCAACGGCGTCTCCAGAGTGGGGATATGAATGCGTTATGATACGTTTTTTCTTACGCCCAAGCCTTTTTTGGCAATCCCGTCATGCGTCGTTTCCTGATACCCGTACTTTTTCTGGGCTTGATTACGGGGTGTTCCAGCGTCAAAAACCTCAATATCGGGCCGCATCGCATAGATGTGCAGCAGGGCAATGCGCTGGACCAGGAAAATGTGGCCCGCCTCAAGCCCGGCCTCAATCGCGGGCAGGTGCGCTTTCTGCTGGGAACGCCGCTGGTCATCGACCCGTTCCGCACTGATCGCTGGGATTACGTCTATGTGCTCTACAAAGGCGGCAATCTCGCCGAGCAAAAAAACATCACGCTGTTTTTTGAGGGCGACACGCTCGTCCGTATCGAAGGCGACATTCCTGCACCGACAACCGAGGCACAGCCCGCTGAGCCTGCTGCCGACCCGGTTACACCGCCCGCAGCGCCAGCGCCTGATCCGCTTGCTGCGGTTCTGCCAGCAGCGCCCGCAGAGTTGGCCGCCGTTCCGCAAGCTGAACCTGTGGCACCGCAGGTTCCTGCCAGTGATCCTGTCAGCCCGCCCGCCGTTGCGGTTGCACCTGAGGTAGCACGAGCAGAGCCGGTTCCTGCTGCGGAGACGGCAACCGCCGGTGCCGATGGCGTGGTGCCGCCGCTGCCCAGTCCGCCCGGCGTGCCCGCTTATGTGGACCCGCGTACGCCTGCAGAATTGAGCCTGCAACCTGAAACCGATGTGACCGCGATCCAGCCTGATGTCATGCCGGCTTTCCCGGGAACCGAATCGCCGGCTGCCTCCAACGACGATCCGGTGCTGCAGGCGGTGGACGCGTGGAAAACCGCCTGGGCCAGTCGTGATGTTGACACGTATCTGGCCGCCTACGACGCCAGCTTCATTCCCCAGGGCGGCGAAATCCGGGCGGCCTGGGAAAAACGCCGTCGCCTGCTGCTGGGTGCGGCGCGCAATATCGAGCTGACCCTGGATGCGCTTGCGGTGGAACGTCAGGATGCACAGCGCGTGCGCGTCACCTTCAACCAGACCTATCGCGCCAGCAATTACCGCGATGCCGTGACCAAGCAACTCGATCTGATCGAGCGCGACGGCCGCTGGCTGATTGTTGAAGAAAAAATCCTGACGGTCTTACGCAGAGTCAAGCCGTGAAGATCCGGGTAGCGATTGCCGGTGTTTCGGGCCGGATGGGACAGGTGTTACTGGACGCGGTGGCCAGCGATTCCGGCTGTGTACTGCACGCCGCGCTGGACCGCGCAGCAAGCCCGATGATGGGACAGGTCGTGGCGGGCGTGGCGATCAGCAGTGATCTGGCGGCCGCACTCGAGCAGGCTCAGGTTCTGATCGACTTCACCCGGCCAGAAGCCACTTTCCGCCATCTCGACGCCTGTGAGGCGGCGCAGGTTCCATTGGTGATCGGGACCACCGGATTTGATGCCGCCGGTCAGGCGCGTATTGCCGCTGCATCGCAAAGTATCCCCCTGGTGTTTGCCCCCAACATGAGTGTCGGCGTCAACCTGCTGATGAAGCTGGCCGAACTGGCCGCACAGGTGCTGGATGACGGCTATGACATCGAAATCATCGAGGCGCATCACCGCCACAAGGTCGATGCGCCGTCCGGTACCGCGCTGGGGCTGGGCCAGGCCGTCGCGCGTGCCACCGGACGGGATCTGGCGCAATGCGCCGTGTATGGCCGGGAAGGCGTGAGTGGCGAGCGCGACCCGAAAACCATCGGCTTCGCAACCGTGCGCGGCGGCGACATCGTGGGTGACCACACCCTGCTGTTTGCCGGGACCGGAGAACGTGTCGAACTTACGCACAAAGCCGGCAGCCGTGCGACCTTTGCCACCGGCGCCCTGCGCGCGGCCAAATGGCTGCAGGGACGCGCGCCCGGTTTGTATGACATGCGTGATGTACTCAATCTGAAATAACCCGCTACAGGAAACTCCCCATGAATGCCGTCAAGGTCTACAGCACCGGAACCTGCCCGATTTGCGTCAAGGCCAAAGCCTTTCTGGACAAGCGTGGCATTGCATACGACGAGGTTCGTATTGATACCGATCGTGAAGCCATGAAAGAGTTTGCCGTGGTAACGAATGGCGCACGCACCGTGCCGCAAATCGTAGTGGACGGTAAATGCATCGGCGGGTTTACCGAACTGACCGAACTCGACATGGATGGCGGACTGGAACACCTTCAGCCCTGAATCGGTATTTCGATGCCACATTTCGATGCTACGCCGCAGCGCGCGCAGGGTTTCGATTCTGGCAGCCAGTGCGCGTGATATCGCTCTGTCCGGGTAGGTTGGCATTGAAGCCCTGAGTCCAAATCGGCTATAATCCGCGCATTCAAATTCAGGCGGGCTGCGCGAGCAGCTCGCCTGAATTTTGTCACCCGCTTTGGAGTCTTCCTTGTCCCGTGCCCAGCCCGCCATCCTTGTTTTAGCTGACGGTTCGGTGTTTCGCGGCCTGTCCATTGGTGCCGATGGCGTCACCACGGGCGAAGTGGTATTCAACACCGCGCTCACCGGCTATCAGGAAATTCTCACCGACCCGTCGTACGCGCGCCAGATTGTGACGCTGACGTATCCGCATATCGGCAATACCGGCGTCAACCCGGACGATGTCGAAGACGGGCGCATTCATGCTGCGGGCCTGGTGGTGCGCGATGTCCCCCGGCTGCATTCGAACTTTCGCGCGACACAGGCGCTGCCGGATTACCTCAGACAGCAGAATATAGTTGCTATCGCCGATATCGATACGCGTCGCCTGACGCAAGTGTTGCGCGAGACCGGTGCGCAGGGCGGATGCATCATGGCAGGGGCGGTTGACGAAGCGCAGGCCCTGGCCGCAGCGCGCGCCTTCCCCGGGCTGGCAGGGATGGACCTGGCGCGCGTGGTGAGTGCCTCCACGGCCTATGCCTGGACGGACACCGAATGGAAACTGGGCCAGGGGTATGGCCAGCAAACCCAGCCCCGCTTCCACGTGGTGGCCTTCGATTACGGTGTGAAACGCAATATCCTGCGGATGCTGGCCGAGCGTGGCTGCAAGCTGACGGTGCTGCCCGCCATGGCCACCGCCCAGGAAGCCCTGGCACTGAAACCGGATGGGATTTTCCTGTCCAACGGTCCGGGCGACCCGGAGCCGTGTGATTACGCGATACGGGCCATCAGCGAGCTGGTTGCCGCGCGTATTCCCACTTTCGGTATTTGTCTCGGCCATCAGCTGCTGGCACTGGCTTCGGGTGCCCGAACCCGCAAGATGAAATTCGGCCATCATGGCGCAAACCACCCGGTCAAGGATCTGGATACCGGGCATGTTGCCATCACCAGCCAGAACCATGGGTTTGCCGTAGACGCGGCGACACTGCCCGCGAATGTGCGCAGTACGCACATTTCCCTCTTCGACGGATCGCTACAGGGCATTGCCCGTACCGATGCGCCTGCGTTCAGCTTTCAGGGGCATCCGGAAGCCAGTCCCGGGCCGCACGACATGCGTTACCTGTTCGACCGTTTCATCAAGCTCATGGCTGAGCATGCCCCGGTATCCTGATCATGCCCAAGCGCACTGACCTCAGCAGCATCCTCATCATCGGTGCCGGTCCGATCATCATCGGCCAGGCCTGCGAGTTCGACTATTCCGGCGCTCAGGCCTGCAAGGCGCTGCGCGAGGAAGGCTACAAAGTCATTCTGGTTAACAGCAATCCGGCGACGATCATGACCGATCCGGACATGGCGGATGTCACCTATATCGAGCCGATTACCTGGCAGGTGGTCGAAAAGATCATCGAGAAGGAACGCCCGGACGCATTGCTGCCCACCATGGGCGGACAGACGGCGTTGAATTGCGCGCTGGATCTGGCCAAGCATGGCGTGCTGGAAAAATATGGTGTCGAGATGATCGGCGCATCGAAAGCCGCCATCGACAAAGCCGAAGACCGCGAAAAATTCAAGGCCGCCATGACACGCATCGGGCTGGCTTCGGCACGCTCCTCGATTGCGCACAGCCTGGAAGAAGCGCTTCAGGTTCAGGCGGCACTGGGCTTTCCGTCGATCATCCGGCCCTCGTTTACGATGGGCGGGTCGGGGGGCGGCATCGCCTACAACAAGGATGAGTTCATCGCGATCTGCGAGCGCGGGCTGGAAGCTTCGCCGACCAAGGAACTGCTGATCGAGGAATCGCTGCTGGGCTGGAAAGAGTACGAGATGGAAGTGGTGCGTGATCGCAATGACAATTGCATCATCATCTGTTCGATCGAAAACTTTGACCCGATGGGCGTGCATACCGGCGACTCGATTACCGTCGCGCCCGCCCAGACGCTGACCGACAAGGAATACCAGATCATGCGCAATGCCTCGCTGGCAGTGCTGCGTGAAATCGGCGTGGAAACCGGGGGGTCCAATGTGCAGTTTTCGATCAACCCGGCCGATGGCCGCATGGTGGTGATCGAGATGAATCCGCGCGTGTCGCGTTCCAGTGCGCTGGCGTCGAAAGCAACCGGCTTTCCCATCGCCAAAATCGCAGCCAAGTTGGCCATAGGCTACACGCTCGACGAACTGCAAAACGATATCACCGGCGGTGTCACCCCGGCGTCGTTCGAACCGTCCATCGATTATGTCGTCACCAAGATTCCGCGTTTCGCCTTCGAGAAATTTCCGCAGGCCGACGACCGCCTGACCACGCAGATGAAGTCGGTGGGTGAAGTGATGGCAATGGGGCGCACTTTTCAGGAGTCGCTGCAGAAAGCGCTGCGCGGGCTGGAAGTAGGCGTCGATGGATTCGATCCGAAAACCACCGACCGGGACGAAATCGAAGCCGAGCTGATGTCGCCCGGGCCCGAGCGTATCTGGTACGTTGGTGATGCGTTTCGCGTGGGCATGACGCTGGAAGAAGTCTTTGCTGTATCGAAAATCGATCCCTGGTTCCTCGACCAGATCCAGGTGCTGATCGAGATGGAAGCCTCACTGGCCGGCCGTGCGCTGACGGATGTCGATGCAGACGAACTGCGCCGCCTCAAGCGTGCCGGCTTCGCCGACCGTCGTCTCGCCAGACTGCTCGGAACCGACCAGCACGCGGTGCGGGCACGCCGCACCGAACTGGCGATCCACCCGGTCTACAAGCGGGTCGATACCTGCGCGGCGGAATTCGCCACGCAAACGGCCTACATGTATTCGACTTACGAGGAAGCGTGCGAATCGCGCCCCAGTGAGCGCAAGAAAATCATGGTGCTGGGCGGGGGGCCCAATCGCATTGGCCAGGGCATCGAGTTCGATTACTGCTGCGTACACGCCGCGCTGTGCCTGCGTGAATCCGGCTTCGAGACCATCATGGTCAACTGCAACCCCGAGACGGTTTCGACTGATTACGACACCTCGGATCGCCTGTATTTCGAACCGCTCACACTGGAAGACGTACTGGAAATCGTGCGCATCGAAAAGCCGGTCGGCGTGATCGTGCAGTATGGCGGCCAGACACCGTTGAAACTGGCGCGTGACCTCGAGCGCAATGGGGTCCCCATCATCGGCACCAGTCCCGACATGATCGATGCCGCCGAAGACCGTGAACGGTTCCAGCAGATGCTGCACGGCCTGGGTCTGAAACAGCCGCCCAACCGCACTGCGCGCAATCCCGACTCGGCGCTGCGCATGGCCGAGGAAATCGGCTATCCGCTGGTGGTACGCCCGTCCTATGTGCTGGGCGGCCGCGCGATGGAAATCGTGCGCGAGGAAGCCGACCTGGTGCGTTACATGACCGAAGCGGTCAAGGTCTCCAACAAGTCCCCGGTGCTGCTCGACCGTTTTCTCAACGACGCGATCGAAGTCGATGTGGATGCCCTGTCCGACGGCGAGCAGGTGGTGATCGGCGGGATCATGCAGCACATCGAACAGGCCGGCGTGCATTCGGGCGATTCGGCGTGTTCGCTGCCGCCTTA
>JAJXUA010000077.1 GCA_021783275.1 Pseudomonadota bacterium | reverse complement strand
CATTCGCAGAAGGCAGGCGTCAGGCGTAGCCGAGCTTTTGCTTGAAGAGCCCCATCAGTTTGCCAAAGGCCGACTCGGTGATGGAGGTGCGTTCGACCATCACAGCTTCACCCTTGCGCAGCTTGTCGGCCAGACGATGCAGGCCGATGGAGAAACTGTTCATGCCGTCCTGATCCGAGAACAGGTAGGTGTTGCGCACGCCACCTACCCAGCCCAGCCGGGCCCAGCGGAAGGTGCCGTCTTCGTAGTGGAATTCCACCCAGTCGCCCTTGTTCAGCGCGCGGGCGCGCAGCGTAAAGCTGTCTTCGAATTCGGGAACGGCCGCTTCGGCTTCGCTGGGTGATTCGGCGGTGGCGGTGGCAAAAATTTCATTGACCGGGGCGGCTTCGCCGTGAGCCGCTGCGGACTCGCCCGATGCCATTTCGCTGTCGGCTACCCCGTTTTCTGCCGTTTCCGGCGTGGACTCCGGCAGCGGGATAGGCTGGTTGTTGGGCCGCACGGCGTTGGCATGAAGGATGACGAGTGTGGCAAAGAAACGATCCGACAGCCGTGCCATCAGACCGATTTCCGTGGTGCCTTCGCGCAGGCGCTTGAGCAGGCCGGGCAGGATGCGTACCAGCATCAGCCGTGCATCCATGTCCGCCTTGGGCTGTACGCTCCAGACCAGTTCACGCATGGTTTCGACATGGCTGTTGAAGTGCGCGCCGTGCTCGCCGTCGGCAATGTAATCCTGGGTTAGCAGCTGGGCCCAGTCGCGGCGCAGGAATTCGCGTATCGCATCGGATACGGTTTGATCCTTGAGCGCGCGGTTGATGAAATCATGAACCACGACGGGTGCAATTTCGGTGCGCTCCGCCTGTTTGATCTGGGCAATGTCGTGTTGCAGGCTGCTGTCGGCAGTGACTTGCCAGGCTTCTTCCAGGATGGCGCCCATGGCTTCCAGTTCGTCTGCCGCCTCGGCGAAAATCGCGACATTCTGTTCGAAGCCTTCGATCACCCGCGACACGATGGCCGAGATGGCGTCGAGCCGGGCGTTGCCCGCTTCATTGTCGGGCAGGTGCACCGACAGCGTGGCAATCGCGTCGAGCATCCGCCGCACCGGGTGATTCGACAGCGAGAAAAATTCGCGGTCGAGCATGGCGGCCTTCAGCACGGGAATCTGCAGGCGGGCAATCTGCGCTTTAAGCCGGTCGGGAATCGCCGTCTCTTCAAACACCACATCGAACAGCATCGCCACGGCATCGACCAGCACTGCGTCGAGTGGACTGGCGGACTGCATGACCGGGCTTTGTTGCAGGCTGCGCAATACATTCCGGATGGTCGAAGCTTCCAGCATGGGGAGTTCGAAGCGCACACCGCCGGGCAGCATCATGCCGCCAGTTTGTAGCTGGCTGAGGGAATCCAGCAGGCTGAAACCCATACCGCCTGCGCCGTTACTGCCACCGTGCGTACCGCCAGCGAGCTGTTCAAACAGGCTCAGCATATCGTTTTTGGCTTGCCCGCCCGGCTGTGCAGGCGTAGCCGACCCGGATGTCGGCGCTGCGCGACTTTTGAGTCCTGCCTTGATATCCGGCAGGATGCCATGATCGACCATATACCGGTTGATCGATTGGTAAATCTGCGCCAGCTCGGAAGTCAGTACCAGATCAAACTGGTTCAGCAGCACGATCTGGACACTTTGATCGAGCTGCATCCGCGCGATCCCGTCGAGCAGGGCTTCGCACAGCGCGCGGGGTGCCAGCGGATTGTCGTTTTCTGCCAGGTCGGAACGACCTAGCAGTTGAGCAACGCGCGCATCCAGTGCCACCAGTTCTTCTGCGCAGTTGTAACGTAGACGCGAGGTGGCCTTGTCAACCGCCAGGGTGAGTTCGAGATCCTGATCGCCTAACAGCGAGAGTTCGGATAATTCCAGCGTAGCCGGTTTGTCGCGGTTGTGAGCGAATTCGCTGAAACGCTGGCAATACGAGTCTTTGCAGCCACTCAGCAGTTCGTTTATCTGTTTGTTGAGTATGCGCTGGGCACCGTAATAGCTGTTGCGTGTGTCTAGTAGCGGTGCGCGGTCTGCCATTGCCAGCAGGATGTTTTCCATCGATTCGGTCTGCCGGGTGAGCGCACGCGCTGCGCCTTCAATCAGCATGTCGCGGCACGCGTGCAGGGTGCTCAGAGCTTCGGCCGAGGCCTGACTGCGGCGTGTACGTTCGAATTGATTGAGGTTGACTACAACGGATTTGTCAGACATTTCGCGCTCCATGGTTCACCTCACTGAGTCTGCGGTTGGCCGACGGGGGAACAAGGCGATGCTGACCGGATTGCCGGCGGTCCCGCTGTCTCATGCCTGGGCTTGAGATCGGTAACTTTGCGTCCCCGTCTCGCGGCGGGTTTGCCCTGTTCGGTGATCGGCGGCTGGAAGTGGTGGCAACACAACCGCGTAACAGTTCTAACGGCGGCATGAGGAACGGACTTTAGGGCTGGGCTGGAAAATATTCAGGCCGTCGTCTCGATTTGAGTTTTGAGACGCAGCATGGCTTTACGGGTGAGTGACTGCTCGGGAATGCTGGCGCGCCCGGCGCGGATTTCATCGGCCAGCCGGTCGCAATCGAGCGAAAAGCGCTGTTCGCCCGCGCTGTCGCAGAAAAGCAGATAGCCGTGCACCCCGACCCAGGCCACGCGGGCTGTTTCCAGCCCATCGTAGGGCGGATCGAAATCCACCCAGTCACCCTCCAGCAATTGCTCGGTTTGCAACAGAATGGCGTCTTCTGCTGGCAAGTCTGCCAGTTTGCGGCTCATGGATTCTATCGTCTGGGCAGACAGACTGTCTGGCACAAACCGCGCAGTAAGCGTTTCCAGCTTACCCAGCTCAGGGCGCACCCAGCATTCCTGTACCGCAGTAATGGCGCTGAAGAAAGCCTTGAACTGTTCCGCATCCGCCCCTTGCGCCAGCAGGCCCTGTCGCAACGCTGCGTTGATGTGGGGTATGGCTTGCAGACGGGATTCGCGGACTGCGACGTCCTCGGGTGCCTGCAGGCTCAGGAATAATTGCAGCATGGTGGCGCACGCCGCCCGCCAGTCCGGGCCTTCACCGGCTTCGGCCACATATAGCGATGCCATGAACGGTATCCAGGCTGCTTCCAGGCGGCGCAATACCGATTCGGGCGCGGGGTAGCGTGCGGTCAGGTCCCGAAGATTTTCGAGCGCCAGCAGGGTGCCCATTTCCTGGCGCTCGAACTGTTCCAGTCGCGAAATTTCGTTTGCCAGCCTGTCATCGGCACGGCGGTCTTCATCGGCCAGCCAGTTGGTCAGGGAATCACTGGCAGTGGTAAAGCCTTCGACTTTGTATTCCGGGTCGTCCAGCACCACATGACATGCCGACTCGATCTGCCGCATTGCCTCGGGGTACATGGGGCTGTGCTCGGGAAAGCGACGTGAATACAGCCCCAGCACATCGATCAGTCGCCGTGCGTCATGCTGATCGTTGCTGAAAAAATCGGGTGAGCCCTGGGCGGTTTTGAATACTGGGACTTGCAGGTGAGAGATAACCGATTTGTAGCGCGGCGACACGCGCGGGTCATCAAAAATGAACTCGAACAGCGTAGCCACCGTATCCAGCACGGCACGATCGAACTGGCTCGCGTCGGTTTGCCCGATGTCCTGCTGGAGTTGCCGCAGCACCTGCGGCGGGCGGTCTGCTTGCTGCGCCAGCAGACCCGGCAAACCCGCCTGCAGGCTTGCCAGATGTGCATCAAGCCGGGGGGTGAAACCGGAAGCGATGCCACTGGACATCGGCAGGCCCGATTGAGCAGCCGCAGGATGGCTTGATACCGTTAGCCCTCCACTAGACCGCAAAGCGGCTGGGGTTTGCGGGTTGCCCGGGTAGTTGGCCAGAGTCTGGATGTGGGACAGGATGGACTGGCCAGCGGCGCACTCGCTACTGGGCCGGTCGGGCCGTTTTACCGGTTTCAATGCATCAAAGGTCGCCTCAACGCCTTGTGCTTCCAGATACTGGTCAATTGCAACATAAGTGTGACGGAGCGTTTCCTGCAGGGGTGAGCGGACGCATTGCAGCATCAGATTCGATTCCGCGTGCCTGAAACCCGACTCGCGCAGTGAACAAGACAGCGCACGCACGACGGCGCGCGGCGCATATCCATGCGCACGGTCAACGCCGGTCTTCGCCTGGATCGAAGCCAGCCGACAGTTGAGCTGGCGCGTCTCAGGCTGGAGAAGCTCAATGAGCCGGGTGACGAGCTTGTCTTCAGTCACTTGCAGCATCAGGGTCTCGTCATCCATAAGATGCAGTTCGTGCGGCGGCATTTCAGAAGATCTGCCAGGCTGCCCAGACAGGTCGAGCTGATCTGCGAAGTGATGGCTCAATCCCGATGACAATGATTCGGGATCGATATTCAGCCGGTCGATGCAGGTCTGCCCGACAGCCAGAGCCGAGGGCGTCATGTGTTCAGCCAGGCTGAGAAAAATCGCATCCAGCAACGCAGGTCGGCTGCGCTGGAAAAAATTATCCAGCGCCTGAATCATGCGGGCATCGGTTTCACGCAGCAGCGGGGTGACAGGAATGGGCATGGACAGAGGATTCATGGCGTAATGCCCATATCGGCCAACGGCCTGATTAATTGAGCGAATGGAGAATCCGGCTGGCGATCCAGATATCGAATCTGGTGGCACAGGGATGGAGCGGGCGAAGGGAATCGAACCCTCCTCATGAGCTTGGGAAGCTCAGGTAATGCCACTATACGACGCCCGCCTGTATCTGCCCTGCTGTACCCGGGCAGAGTAGAATGGCGGATTCTACTCAATAGTCACACCGGACAGAAGCCGTGATCGAACTGACCGTCAACGGCGAGCCGCGCAGATTCCCGGCTCCACTCATGCTCAATCAACTGGTCGCCACGCTGGACCTGGCAGGCAAGCGCATTGCCATCGAAAAAAACGGCGAGATCGTCCCGCGCAGCCAGCACGCCACGACGCCGCTCGTCAGTGGTGACCGGCTGGAGATCGTCGTTGCGGTAGGCGGCGGCTGACGGTCAGGAAAGGCGTGAGGCGTGAGGCGTGAGGCGCTTCACGCCTGACTCCTTACCTTGCAACACACTATGAATCCCCTGGTCATTGCCGGAAAACCCTATGCTTCACGCCTGCTGGTCGGCACCGGCAAGTATCGCGACTTCGAACAGACCCGTTTGGCGGTAGACGCCTCGGGCGCGGAAATCGTCACCGTCGCGATCCGCCGTACCAACATCGGCCAGGACGCCAGTCAGCCCAGCCTGCTCGACGCGCTGCCACCGTCGAAATACACCTATCTGCCCAATACCGCAGGCTGCTACAGCGCAGACGACGCCATCCGCACCTTGCGGCTGGCGCGCGAACTGCTGGATGGCCACAGCCTGGTCAAGCTCGAAGTGCTGGGTGACCCGGACTCGCTGTATCCCAATGTGGCAGAAACGCTGAAAGCTGCCGAGGTGCTGGTGAAGGACGGCTTTCAGGTCATGGTCTATACCTCGGACGACCCCATCGCGGCGAAGCAGCTCGAAGATATCGGCTGCGTGGCGGTGATGCCGCTGGCGAGTCTGATCGGTTCGGGCATGGGCATCCTGAATCCCTGGAATCTGCAAATCATCATCGACCGCCTGTCGGTGCCGGTGATCGTCGATGCCGGGGTGGGCACAGCAAGTGACGCGACCATAGCCATGGAGCTGGGTTGTGATGCGGTGCTGATGAACACGGCGATTGCCGGTGCGAAAGATCCCGTGCTGATGGCGTCGGCGATGAAAAAAGCCGTGGAAGCCGGGCGCGAGGCGTATCTGGCCGGACGGATGCCGAAAAAAATCTATCAGGCCAGCCCGAGTTCGCCGACCAGCGGACTCATCACCGGCACACCCTGACATGAGCCTGTCTGGCATGCATCCACGTATCCGATCCTACGTGCTGCGGGCGGGGCGTGTGGGTTCCGGTCAGGCGCGTGCGCTGGCTGAAATGGGGCCGCAATTCCTGCTGCCTTATCAGCCCGGCGTACTCGATCTCGATGCGGCTTTCGGCCGTGCCGCCCTGGATGCAAAACCGGTGCCGCGCATACTGGAAATCGGTTTCGGCATGGGAGAAGGGCTGGCTGAAATAGCGGCAGCGCATCCGGACAAGGATTATCTGGGCGTCGAGGTGCATACCCCGGGTGTGGGCGCACTGCTGAAACAGCTGGGCGAACGGCATCTCACCAATGTACGGGTTGTGCAGCACGATGCAGTGGACGTGCTGACACATATGCTTGCACCGGCGAGTCTTGCCGGGATTCATATCTTTTTTCCCGATCCCTGGCATAAAAAACGCCACCACAAGCGCCGCCTGATCCAGCCGCCGCTGGTCAGTTTGCTGGCGAGCCGTCTGGTGCCGGGCGGCTACCTGCATCTGGCAACCGACTGGCAGGATTACGCCGTGCAGATGCTGGCAGTGCTCGGTGCCGAGCCGCAGCTCTGCAATACGGTTGAAGATTACGCACCGCGTCCGCTGACACGTCCGCTGACCAAATTCGAGCAGCGCGGCCTGCGTCTCGGCCATGGGGTGTGGGACCTGGTTTTCCGCCGCGTCTGATCCTGTCCCTGCGTGCTTTATGATGCACGCCATGGATATACTTGTCCTCGCCAAATCGGCCTTCGCACTGTTTGCCATCGTCGATCCCATCGGCGTCATTCCGCTTTTCCTGCTGGCAACCCAGGGATACACCCTGGGGCAGAGCCGGGCCGCCGCCCGGCTGGCCGCCATCACGGTGTTTGGCGTGCTCACCCTGTTTACCTTTGCCGGTCAGTTCATGCTCGATTTCTTCGGCATTCGCCTGGCCGCGTTTTCGGTGGCGGGTGGTCTGCTGCTGTTGCTGCTGGCCTTGTCCATGGTGCAGGCGCGCGTCAGCCCGCAGCGGCAAACACACGACGAAGCCATGGAAGCCGAAGAAAAAGATGCGGTCGGCGTCGTGCCGCTGGGCGTGCCCTTGCTGGCAGGGCCGGGGGCGATTACCCACATGATCATTGCCGCAGGGGCAACCCGCGATACGGTGCTGAACCAGTCTGCATTGCTGATCCCCGTGGCACTGGTGGCCCTGTCGGTCTGGCTGTCGTTTCGTGCGGCGCCTGCGATTGCACGCCGCCTCGGCAAAACCGGCATCCACGTCGTCACCCGTTTGATGGGCCTGATCATTGCGGCGATTTCCGTCGAGATGATGGCCACGGGTCTTGGCCAACTGTTCCCCGGCCTGCTGGCTTGACGCAGTGGTGCATGGCGCACCGATCAGGGGCGTCGGGTCAGTCATGAAACCCGCATCGCCGCGTCGTATCATGTTTCCGCAGGTGGTATGAAATCTGCACCATTCAATCAATTACCCAACCAGGAGTCAGGCATGGAATTCGGTATCGTGGGTTTGGGCCGCATGGGCGGCAACATGGCGCGACGCCTTGCCCGCCAGGGTCACAAGATAGCCGTATTGAATCGCAGCCACGAAGTGGCCGAAGCATTGGCCGCCGAAACCGGCCACATCGCCTGCCCGGACTATGCCAGCCTGGTGAATGCGCTGGCTGCCCCGCGCGTGATCTGGCTGATGCTGCCAGCCGGTGCCGCGACTGGTGCCGCGCTCGACACCCTGTTGCCGCTGCTGTCGCCGGGCGACATGATCGTCGACGGCGCCAACGGCCATTACGTCGATGACGCACCGCGCGCCGCGCGCTGCGCCGTTCACGGCGTCGAGTTTGTCGATGCCGGCGTGTCGGGCGGGGTGTGGGGGCTGGATAACGGCTACTGCATCATGTTCGGTGGCTCGGCCGCGGCCGCAGCGCGACTTCAGCCTTATATGCAGGCACTTGCGCCCACGCCGACGACGGGCTGGCTGCACACCGGCCCGGTGGGCTCCGGGCATTACACCAAGATGGTTCACAACGGCATCGAGTACGCGATGATGCAGGCCTTTGCCGAGGGTTTTGCGCTGATGAAAGACAAGCCCGGTTTCAATCTCGATATGGCGAAGATCGCCGAGCTGTGGCAACACGGCAGCGTGGTGCGTTCCTGGCTGCTGGACCTGACCGCCGATTTTCTGGCGAAGGACCAGACGCTCGAAGCCATCGAGCCTTTCGTATCGGACTCAGGCGAAGGGCGCTGGACCGCGCTAGCGTCGATCGAGCAGGGCATTCCCACACCGGTGATGACGCTCGCGCTGATGTCGCGTTTCGACAGCCAGGGCCGCGCTGACTATGGCAACAAGATGCTCGCGAAGATGCGGCAAGGCTTCGGCGGCCATGCCGTCAAGGAGGGTTGAGATGAACCTGGCCCATCAATCCGCGCCGTCCGTCAACCTGCCGTGCTCCTTCGTCATTTTTGGGGCCACCGGCAATCTCGCGTCCAACAAGCTCTTGCCTGCGCTGTATCACCTGGAAGCCGCCGCGCGCCTGGCCGAAAATCTTTCGATCGTCGCGTTCTCGCGGCGTGACTGGTCGCAGGACAGCTGGCGCGAGCATATGCGCGACGTGCTTGCGGGCAAGATCAAGGGGGCGCTCGAAGGCCCGGTGTTCGAGCGCTTCATCGCGCGCTTCCGCTATCAAAAAGGCGACCTTAACGACCCGGCGTCGTACCAGGCGCTGGCCGAGAATCTGCCACCGGATACTGCGTGTTCGAGCACGGTGTTCTATCTCGCGATCAAGCCGGCCGAATTCGGTGCGGTCATCACCAACCTCGAAAAAGTCGGTCTCAACAAGCCGCGCGGCATGAACCGTGTCGTCATCGAAAAACCCTTTGGCGAAGACCTCGATTCGGCCAAGCGGCTGAACCAGTTGCTGCATCAGTATTTCGACGAAGAACAGGTCTACCGCATCGACCACTTCCTCGGCAAGGAAACGGTGCAGAACCTGCTGGTGTTCCGCTTTGCCAATACCCTGATCGAGCCGCTGTGGAACCGCAATTTCATTGACCACGTGCAGATTACCGTGGCCGAATCCATCGGCATCGAAAAACGCGCGGACTACTACGACCGCGCCGGTGCCCTGCGCGACATGCTGCAGAACCATTTGATGCAGCTGCTCACCGTGGTGGCGATGGAGCCGCCCCCCGCGCTGGAGGCCGACGCGCTGCGTGACGAAAAGGTGAAGGTGCTGCGCTCGATCCGGCCGATTTCCAAACGCGCTGTCCACGCCCACGCGGTGCGTGCGCAGTACGCGCGCGGCAGTGTTGACGGGCAGCCGGTCGTTGGCTACCAGCAGGAAGAAAACGTCGAGCCCAACTCGATCACCGAAACCTTCGTCGCCGCCAAGTTTTATATCGACAACTGGCGCTGGCGCGGCGTGCCGTTTTACCTGCGCACCGGCAAACGGCTGGCGAAACAGACCTCGACGATCGCCATCCGCTTCAAGCATCCGCCGCAGCAGCTGTTCCGCGAAACCCCCATCGAAACCATCGCGCCGAACTGGGTACTGCTCTCCATCCAGCCCGACGAATTCATGCGCATGGAAATCCACGTCAAGCAGCCCGGACTCGACATGGACACCCGCGTGATGCAGATGAACGCCAGCTTTCTTAAAACCGACGAACAGACGCTGGATGCCTACGAGACCCTGCTGCTCGACGTGATCGAAGGCGACCGCTCGCTGTTCATCCGCTTCGACGAAGTCGAATGGGCCTGGCAGGTCGTCGACCCCATCCTGCGCCACTGGACGGTCGAACGCGAATTCATCCCCACCTACCCCGCGGGCTCGTGGGGACCGTCAGAAGCCAACCGCCTGTTCGACAGCGACGACCAGAGCTGGCGCGACGAGCTGTAAGCGCGTCGCCAGATCAAAGTAGGCGAGCTGTAAGCGCGTCGCCGGATCAAAGTAGGCGAGCTGTAAGCGCGTCGCGAGATGAGGTAACGAGCTGTAAGGAGTTGTGAAATGAAATCGGGCGATCAGGATTTCCGAAAAGCATGAGACTTTCCCCTGCCGTCATTGCGAGCATCGCGAAGCAATCCAGTCTACGGACGCGCGTTCTGGACCCCTTCGGCTGCGCTGCGCAATGCCCCCGCGTTAAGCCACCGCAATGGTCATGATCGGGCTGCGTGGATGAGCCTGCCCGACACCCGCGTCTTCGACACGCCCGATATCCTTATCCACGCGCTTGCAGATGCCCTGCTGGACCTCGCCGCCTCCGCCATTGCCACCCACGGCCGCTTCCACCTCGTGCTCGCCGGCGGCTCAACGCCGCGCGCGCTCTACGAAGAACTCGCCAACCGACACGCCGGTAACGACACATGGCATATCTGGTACGGCGACGAACGCTGCCTGCCCGCCGACCATCCCGATCGCAACAGCGTCATGATTGAGGCCGCCTGGCTTGGCGCTAGCCGCATCCCGCCCGAACAGCGCCGCCCCATTCCCGCCGAACTTGGCGCGGAAGCGGCTGCCGCCGAATACGCTATCTGGCTAGACGGCGTCTCAAGTTTCGATCTCGTCCTCCTCGGTCTGGGCGAGGACGGACACACTGCCAGCCTCTTCCCCGGGCACGTCTGGACCGGCGCAGACGTGCTCGCCGTGCACGACGCCCCTAAGCCGCCCCCGGATCGCGTCAGCCTCTCGGCCGGGCGGTTGTCTGAGAGTCAGGCACTATGGTTCGTTGTTACGGGCGCAGGGAAGCGCGGAGCCTTGCAGCGCTGGGAAGAAGGAGAGAAATTGCCGGCTGCGGCGGTGCGGGGGCGCTTGACGACGCTGCTGTGGATGGATCGATCAGCAGCGTATTGATTTGATCCATATTTCTATATGGCTAATTGTATGGTTGCGTGCTAGCCTTTACACATGGCACGTGCGCATTTCGACTGGGATCCGGAAAAGGACGCGGACAACCAGCGCAAACACGGCGTCGCATTTGATCGAGCGCAACATGCCTTTGCAGACCCGAGACGCGTGATCGCACGGGATGTCGCACATAGCCAAAGCGAGGAACGCTATTTCTGCTTCGGAGAAGTGGATGGCGGCATCCTCACCGTGCGTTTCACCTGGCGCGCCTCGGTCATCCGTATCATCGGCGCGGGTTACTGGCGCAAAGGAAAGGCAATCTATGAACGCGAAAACCCAAACTAAAGCCCGGACGAAAATCGTTTACACCGACGAGCCTTTAGGCGAAG
>JAJXUA010000076.1 GCA_021783275.1 Pseudomonadota bacterium | reverse complement strand
TGCTGTTCGTCCGTCAACTCTATTCCCGGGGCAACTCGCAATTCATCACTCCAATGCAAACCGAATGTAGAACATTGGAGAACGGTAGTGCAATTAAGTTCCATCAAGATTAAAACACTACACTAGCGTCTGGCGTCGTCAAGGGATTCGTCCACGACAGAATGGTTTGATCCATTCCCATACCACGCAACACAATGTGATTACCCAATTTCAGCGCTTTGCTTAATTCGCACGTACCTGTACCGACTTCGATTACCCCGCCGCCAGAAAGCGCCGTGATCGCGTTTGAAAATTTAGTGTCATTGTCTGCAACGTTTGCTGTGCAATTAACAATGTGTTTGTTCGACTCCGCTGCGTGTGTCCATACTTTGGACGCATTCACGACCTCGACAAATTCAATTTTGTCATTGCCGAAACCTTCGTATTTTCTCCAGGCCGATGAGTTCCCATGGCCATTGTGTAGATGGATCGCATACTTCCCGGGCGTTACCGCGGGCAACTGAAAGTACTGCGCATAGGTGCTGCCTTGCAGTGCCGTGTGGCTATTACCCTTGAGTTGGGCTCCTCCGATGGGTGCTGTTACGTTGACATCGCCTAGCAGTGCGTCAACCAAGATCGGCGCACCACCCAGCTCAGGCACCAACGTCAGCTTTGAGACTTGTCCCGTTGCGTCAACGCTCAATCCATTGCCATATACGGCTATCCAACCCCCTGTCGTCGCACGGCTACCCAAGTCGCCCTGCACGAACCAGACATCGGGCCCGTTGATCAGTTTCGGAGCGCTGACTTCGGTGCCGTTTTTGAGGCAATAGACAAACACGCCATTGTCGCTACTGCCGTTGATATTTTTGGGCAGCGTGAAATAGAGGTTGGTCGGGCTGAGCGCAGCACCTCCATCTGTGCGGTGCGGCAACAGTGTGACCGAGTCCTCTCCCGGGCAGATCAATGCTGTGCCGGGCGCTCCGGCATCACCATCGGCCAGGCGCTGAAGCTGAACTGTCGTACCCGCATTAAATCCATGCCCCTGAACCAGAACCGTTTCACCCGGCTTGACCGGTTGCGAATGCCAGAAGCTGTAGGGTTTTTCCGCATGTGCAGGAGCCAGCCATGTGGCCGATAGCACCATGGCCACGACGGGCGCTGCGCGTCGCAGGCAGCAGCTGAGCGCGCGCATCAGCCCACTTGATAATGTCCCCGCAGGGACGGCACACGCTGTAGTGTCCAGCGCGCAGGCGCTGTGGATGGTGTTAGGCTGCTCAGACATACTTCCTCCCGATTTCATTTCCGATTTAGCAGGGGGACAACTCGTACGGCTATCCTCTGCAATTCTGGTTTTTTACTGTTGTTTCTTCGTTGCCGAGACTAGAACAAGTCCAGATAGTCAACAAACACTAATCCATTATTTACTAATACATTTACATGAAAATACTATATATATGCGACCATTTAGATCACCTGAAGCCGCATAAAGACTCAAGCGTAGCGATGATGCGTGCCGCCAGAACGCTTGGCCACGAGGTTTTCAGTTGCACCACCGCAGATTTACAGGTTGTGGCAGGTATAGCCCTGGTCCGCTGCCAGCGATTAAAAATTTTTTTTGGCACGGCCTGGTTTGCTGTCGAGTCGGAGGACTTGTGTGCATTGCATGATTTTGACGCCGTGATCATGCGCACCGACCCGCCGGTCGATACCGATTACCTGCTGGCCACTCAGATTCTCAGTGTGGCCGAGGCCAACGGGGCGCGGGTGCTCAACCGCCCTGCCGCGCTGCGCGACTGCAACGAGAAGCTGGCGATTCTGAATTTTCCCGATTTCATCGCGCCGACACGGGTGACCGCGAATCCCCAAGATATCGATGCGTTTCTGGCGGAGCACGGCGACATCATCGTCAAACCACTGACCGAGATGGGCGGTGCAGGCATTTTCCGGCTGACGGCCACCGACCCCAACCGCAATGCGATTCTGGAAACGCTGACGCACCACGGGCAGCGCGCCATCATGGCGCAACGCTATCTGCCGGCAATTGCCGAAGGCGACAAGCGCATCCTGCTCATCGACGGCGAAGTGGTGCCGTGGGCGCTGGCGCGCATACCCAAAGCAGGGGAAACGCGCGGCAATCTGGCGGCAGGCGGCACGGCGCGGGCGCAGGCACTGTCGGCGCGTGATCGTGAAATCGCTGAAACCATCGCGCCGTGGGCCAAGGCAAACGGCATTTTCCTCGCCGGGTTGGACGTGATCGGTGATTGCCTGACTGAAATCAATGTCACCAGCCCGACCGGGTTTCAGGAGATTACGGCGCAGACCGGTTACGACGTGGCCGAGGCGTTCATCCGCGCGCTGGAACGCTGATGCGCGCGCTGCGCACCGCATGGATTGGCGTGCTGCTCGCACTGCTGACGGCGTGCAGCCCGCCGCCGCTGGTGCAGCAACAATCCTATGTCTTTGGCACGCTGGTTGAGGTCAGCGTCTATGACGCGCCGCAACCGCAGGCGAGGCAGGCCATCAGTGCGGTACTTGCGCGCTTCGATCACCTGCATCGCACGCTGCACGCCTGGCAGCCCAGTGCCCTGTCGCAGTTGAACCGTGCGCTGGCCAACCAGCAGCGCACCCAGGTCACGCCCGAACTGGCGGCGCTGTTGCAGGAAGCCCAAGCCCTGTCGGCGCAAACAGCAAACTTGTTCAATCCCGCGATAGGCGGCCTGATTGCCTTGTGGGGGTTTCATGCCGACACCCCGCAATCACGGCTTCCCGACCCATCAGCACGTGCGGCGCTGGTGAAGCAGCATCCGCTGATGGCGGATATCACGCTTGCAGGCAACACGGTTTCCAGCAGCAATCCCGCCGTCCAGATTGATCTGGGCGGGTATGCCAAAGGGCGTGCGCTGGATGACGCGGTGGCGATCCTGAAGCAGCACGGGATCCAGAACGCGCTGGTGAATATCGGCGGCAACGTCATTGCGCTGGGCCAGCACGGACGCCGTCCGTGGCGCGTGGGCATCCAGCATCCGCGTCAGCCAGGTACGCTGGCGACGCTGGATTTGCATGACGGCGAAGCCATCGGTACCTCGGGCGATTACCAGCGGTTTTTTGAAGTGCAGGGCCAGCGATACTGTCATGTGATCGACCCGCGCAACGGGCTGCCTGCTCACGCCATGCAGTCGGTCACCCTGCTGATGCGGGGCGCGCACGCCGGGGTGCGCTCGGATGCACTATCCAAACCCTTGTTCATCGACGGCCCGCAGCGTCTCGCCGAGCAGGCTGCGCATCTGGGGATTTCGGCCTATCTGGGTGTGGATGCGGCAGGCAAAATGCACGTCTCCCCGGCGATGCAGGCGCGGCTTCGTTAGAATGCGGTTTTCGGCATGACATTTCCATCACCATGATAGGCATCCTCATTGTTGCTCACGGCTCGCTCGCCGAGAGCCTGGCGCAATGCGCCACCCACGTGCTGGGGCAGCGCCCGCGCGGGCTCGCCACGCTCGATTTCATCGGCCATGCCGATCCCGACGAACGGCAGAAAGCCCTGCAATCGCGACTGGCCGACCTGGACGAAGGCGACGGCATCCTGGTGCTCACCGATGTCTACGGGGCTACACCCAGCAATACCCTGTGCCGCCTGCTTGAGCCCGCGCATATCGAAGGCGTCTCCGGGGTGAATCTGCCGATGCTGCTGAAGGCATTGAACTACCGTGAATCGCTGCCGCTGCCCAAACTCGTCGAGCGCATAGTCGAAGGCGGACGCAACAGCATTAACCATATTTCCGAGACCATGTGCCATGCAGCAACGGGACGTTGAAATCGTTAACAAACTCGGGCTGCATGCGCGGCCTTCGGCCAAACTCACGCAGCTGGCCTCGCGTTTCCAGAGCCAGGTGTTCATGGCACGCAATGGCCGGCGCGTCAACGCCAAAAGCATCATGGGCGTAATGATGCTGGCCGCAGCCAAGGGCAGCACGGTGACGCTGGAAACTGACGGGGACGATGAAGAAGAAGCCCTGGCTGCGCTGGCCGCCATGATCGAAAGCGGTTTCGGGGAAGAAATGTGAGCTTTTCCCTGCACGGTATCGGCGTATCGGGCGGCATTGCCATCGGCTATGCGCATCTCACTTCGAACGCACGCGTCGAAGTGCCGCAGTACATGCTCGACCACAAATACCTGGACGAAGAACTCGCCCGTTTCGACGAAGCGATCCTGTCCACGCGGCTCGAACTGGAAGTCCTGCGCAGCCATATTCCGCTCAACGCACCGGCTGAACTGTCGGCGTTTCTCGACATGCACTTGATGTTCCTCGGCGATTCGATGATCGCCGAAGAACCCAAGCGCCTGATTCGCGAAACCCAGTGCAACGCCGAATGGGCGCTGGCACAGCAGATGGACGCGCTGGTTGCGCGCTTCGAGGAAATCGACGACGCCTACCTGCGCAGCCGCCAGGAAGATGTGGTCCAGGTGGTGGAGCGCGTACTCAAAGCGCTGCTCGGCCACCCCAGCCATCTGCCGCTGGACGTGGACTTTGACGGCGAGCGCATTCTGGTCGCGCACGAGCTGTCGCCCGCCGACATGGTGCTGTTCAAGAACGTGCACTTTGCCGCGTTCGTGACCGACCTCGGCGGCTCGACCTCGCACACGGCGATTCTGGCGCGCAGCATGGCGATGCCGTCGGTGATGGCCCTGCATACCGCGCGCAACCTGATTCGCGACCATGACCTGTTGATCGTCGATGGCCGCGAAGGCGTGGTCATCGTCAATCCGGACGAAGCGGTGCTGGCCGAATACCGCTTGCGGCAAAACCAGTGGCGTATCGACACCGACAAGCTCAAGCGCCTGAAAACCAGTAAATCGGCAACGCTCGACGGCACAGCCATCGAACTGCTGGCCAACATCGAACTCATCGGCGATGTCGATGCGCTGAAAGCAGCGGGCGCACAGGGCGTCGGCCTGTTCCGCAGTGAATTCCTGTTCCTTAACCGCGACGACCTGCCGACCGAGGAAGAACAGTACGCGTCCTACAAGTCGGTTGCCGAGGCGCTCGACGGCAAACCCGTCACCATCCGCACGCTCGACCTGGGTGCCGACAAGCAGGCCCCGTGGGGGCACACCGTGGCCGACAACCCGGCGCTGGGGCTGCGCGCGATCCGCCTGTGTCTGGCCGAGCCCGGGCTGTTCCTGACGCAGCTGCGCGCAATTTTGCGGGCGTCGCAGCATGGCCGGATGCGCATCCTGATTCCGATGCTGGCCAATTTCATCGAACTGCGGCAAACCCTGCAACGCATCGACGAAGCCAAGGCCTCGCTGCGCAAGGATGGGCTGAAATTCGACGAAGGCATTCAAGTCGGTGGAATGATTGAGGTGCCTGCTGCGGCGCTGTCTGCCAGCTTTTTTGCCGAGCAGCTCGATTTCCTGTCGATCGGAACCAACGACCTGATTCAGTACACGCTGGCCATCGACCGCGCAGACGACAGCGTGGCGCATTTATACGATCCGCTGCATCCGGCGGTGCTGGGCCTGATCCACACCACCATCCGCGCCGGGGTCAAAGCCGGCAAGCCGGTTTCGGTCTGCGGTGAAATGGCGGGTGACCCGATGTTGACGCGTTTGCTGCTGGGTCTGGGGCTGCGCAGTTTTTCCATGCATCCGGCCAGCCTGTTGCAGGTGAAACAGCAGGTGCTGAAATCGCATCTGGAGACCCTGACACCGGCTGCACAAAAACTGCTCAAGAACATCGACCCGGACAAGACTGCCACCCTGCTGGACCGCATGAACAAAGCGGGAGCCTGAGTAGCAGCGGGTTAGCGTCAGGCAGTCAGCGTTTCAGCTATCCGGGTCAGTTCGGACTTCTGGGCGCGCAAACCCGCAATGTCCTGCTTGAGCTGCGCCATGCGGTTATGCAGGGTACCCATGTTTTCCAGGATGCGTTGCAGATTATGCAGCCGGGTAGCGAGGTACTGCTTGTGCTCGCGGATGCGGGTCATCACCGGGTCCAGCGCGATGCGCAGCCAGCGTTCCGCCGCAGCCTGCGCCAGGCGAAACGCCTTGCGCGCCTCTTCGGCCAAGCCGGCATAAAAGCGCCGGATCATGAAACGCTTTTCCAGCATCAGGTTGGCGGGGTCTTTGCAGAACGCTTCGGTTTCTTCGATCAGGGTTTCCAGCCGGTTGCGATAGGCAGTCAGATCCAGGCGCGGCACCTGCATTTTGGGCAGATGATGCAGACGATGAAAGCGCGTGTACGCCTGCTCCAGGGCGTCGAGCATGTTGTCCGCCAGCTGGGTGGCTTTCCGGATGCGGCCGCCCATTTCGTCGCTTAACTGGCGGATACCCTGGGTCAGCCCGTGTGTGGTCCAGCTCTCTTCCAGGGTAGTACGCGCGCTAGTCAGTATCGCTTCCAGCGTGCTGTCTGACAGATGCGACAGCAAATGCTCGCCATGTCCTTTCATCACGCGGCGCGTAGTGCGGAACTGTTCAGCGGTCGCGTCGTAGGTGTCTTTTTCCTTTTGCAGGCTGACCCGGGTCTGCTCGATCAGCTCGCGATTCTTGCCCGACAGCTGGGTCAGCTGGATCAGCTCATCGCTGCTGCGTTTGACGCGCGCGCTGATGTCCGCACGGCTGGTATCAAGCTGGCCCAGGATGTCATGGCTGACAGCGTGATAGAGCATGTCGCGCCGCGCCGGGATCACCTGATGCGCCAGCAGGTATTCCAGCGCGTCGATGCCTGATCGCACACGGAGTGCTTCGTCGCCGCGTATCTTGGCCGTCAGCGCTTTCTGTGCTGACACAGTGAATACGCGGGAACGCGGCAGCTTCAGCACCCGCGCGGTTTCCTCGGCCTGGCGCTCGACCGTGGCCAGCACTTCGGCGTCACTTTTCAGCTCATCCCACAGCATGTCCACCTTGTTCAGGACGGCCACATGGTAATTGGTATGCCGGTGCACGTGCTTCTGCCAGATTTCCAGGTCCGAGCGCGTTACGCCGGTATCGGTGGCCAGCACATACATCACCGCATGGGCATTGGGTATGACCGACAGCGTCAGTTCGGGCTCGGCACCCAGGGCGTTCAGTCCCGGCGTGTCGAGTATGGTGAGGCCCGCCTGCAGCAGCGGGTGCGGGTAATTGACCATGGCATAGCGCCAGGCCGGGACTTCCACCGTGCCATCGGGGCGCAGATGATGGCGCTCGGTTTCGTCCTCGCCGTTCCACAATCCCAGCTCGATGGCTTCAACCGCCGGCATCAGCCGGGTTTCGGTCAATTTTTTCAGGGTCTCCTGCATCTGGCGCGGGTCGGCCGGATCCAGTGCAATCCGGCACCATTCGATGGGCATGTGCTTTAGCCGCGCCAGCGATTCTTCGCGTTTGCGCGTTTCGATCGGCAGCAGATTCAGACTGGGCGCTTCATCGGCGTTGGCAAACAGCTCGGTCGGACACATGGTGGTGCGCCCCACGTCCGAGGGCAGCAGGCGCTGGCCATGGCTGGCAAAAAACAGTGCATTGATCAGTTCGGTTTTACCGCGCGAGAACTCGGCAACAAACGCCACCACCAGTTTGTCGTGACGCAGGCTCGCCGCAATATCCATCAGCCGCAGCGTGCGCTCGGCGTCGATGCCATATTGCAGGTCCAGCCAGTTGGCATAATCGGTAATGCCGCCGGCCAACCGCAAACGCCGCTGACTGTAGTCGGCAACTTCCTGTTCCAGATGAATGCTCATGGGATGCGGGTTCTCTATAGCGCGTGCCAGGGTCTGTCGCGGTCACGCCGTCAGTTGACTGACCCGTAACCCACCCATCCAGCAGAGGCGCATTCGTCCTGTTAACG
Organism: Pseudomonadota bacterium; assembly: GCA_021783275.1. GTDB lineage: Bacteria > Pseudomonadota > Gammaproteobacteria > Burkholderiales > Thiobacillaceae > Thiobacillus. Next base: position 3,461 of record JAJXUA010000076.1, on the reverse strand, counting down.
ACGAAGGGCCGCGCATACTTTAACGACTGCATCGCGCGCACCATGCACGCGCAGTGACGCACCACAAGATAGCGTCAAAGCGATGCCAGCAGTGCTTTTTCCAGCGCAAAAATCGGCACCATCAGCACCAGCTGGCAGACGATGAACAGCACCAGCGGGGTGATATCCACCTGCGCAATCATCGGCACGATACGTCGCAATGGTCGCAAAAATGGCTCGGTCAGAGCAAATACCACCGGCATCAGCGGCGTATGCGGATTGACCCAGGTCAGCACCGCCCGCACGAGGGTCAGACCGATAATCAGGTAAATGCCCAGTGTCAGCAGCCGCACGGTGGTCAGGCCCAGCATGACCGTCCAGACGCCGCCGCCCGCCAGCGCAAAGGGAAAGCCATTGAGCCAGTAAGCGGCCAGCACCACCGCCGCCTCGACGACGAAAGCCAGCAGCAGGCAGGCCCAGTCCAGGCCATAAAAACCGGGAACAATCCGGCGCAGGGGTTTGACGGCAAAATCGGTCAGCGCCACGATGAACTGCGCGAACGCATTGCGGAACGGCACCCGGAAGACCTGCATCATGAAACGCAACAACGCGGCGATCACAAACAGGTTGCCCACGGTCTGGATCAGGAAAATCAGAGCGCTGGCGATCATGCCAGCCGTCCCAGTTCATCACCCAGCTCGGCGCTGCGCAGGCGTGCGGCTTCCACTGCGCGGGCAAAAGTGGTTTTGAGCGCGGCCGCTTCCAGCGCCGCAATGCCGCGCTCGGTGGTGCCGCCCGGAGAGGTCACACGCTGTCGCAGCAGCGCCGGTTCCTCGCCCGATTCCAGCGCCAGCCTGGCTGCTCCCAGAAAGGTGTGCAGCGCCAGCTGGCGCGCCACATCCGGCGACAGCCCCTGCGCCACCGCAGCAGCCTCGAGTGATTCGATGCAGTAAAACACATAGGCCGGACCACTGCCCGATACCGCAGTCACGCTGTCGATATGCGTCTCGTCGTCCACCCACACCACGCTGCCCACCGCGCGCAACACGGCCTCGGCCAGCGAGCGGGCTGACGGGTCCACCCCGGCACCCGCATACAACCCGGAAATACCGGCCTGAACCAGCGCGGGCGTATTCGGCATGGCGCGCACGATGCGGGTATGTCCTCCCAGCCAGCGCGCCAGGTCGGCAGTACGCACTCCAGCCGCAATCGAAATCACCAGTTGCGCCTGCAGCCGGTTCGCCAGCTGGGCCGCCACTCCGGGCAGGCTCTGCGGCTTGACCGCCAGCACAATCAGACTGTGCAGTCGGGCGGTGTCCAGACTGGCATGGGTTACCACACCAAAACGCGCTGCCAGCTGGGCGCGCGCCTCCGGGTTGATTTCCACGACTTCGAGACTGGCCGGTGCTGCGCCGCTGGCGATCAGCCCGCCAATAATGGCGGCAGCCATGTTGCCCCCGCCGATGAAACTGATTTCATGCATGTTGATTCATCCTGTATGGCCCCGCGCAGGCGCAGCCGGTTGCCCGATCACCGCTGGCTGGCCTCAAGTTCGCGAATTGATGCACCGTTAACCTATCCGATTATTATCTGATAAAACTCTCTGACCGAGGCGCGTGTGGATATTTCTGAACTGCTGGCTTTTGCCGTCAAAAACAAGGCGTCGGACTTGCATCTTTCGGCAAGTCTGCCCCCGATGATCCGGGTCAACGGCGACGTGCGGCGCATCAACCTGCCGCCGATGGACCACAAGGACGTGCACCGCATGGTGTACGACATCATGAACGACAGCCAGCGCAAGGTCTACGAGGAATCGCTGGAAACCGACTTTTCTTTCGAGATTCCCTCGCTGGCGCGCTTCCGCGTCAACGCGTTCAACCAGCAATATGGCGCAGGTGCAGTGTTCCGTACCATTCCGTCCAAGGTCCTGACGCTGGAAGAACTCAACTGTCCGCCGATTTTCAAGGAAATTTCTGACCAGCCGCGCGGCATTGTGCTGGTCACCGGGCCGACCGGCTCGGGCAAATCGACCACGCTGGCGGCGATGATGGATTACGTCAACGAAAACCAGTACGCCCACATCCTCACCGTCGAAGATCCGATCGAATTCGTTCACCAGTCGAAAAAATGCCTGATCAACCAGCGCGAAGTCGGCCCGCATACGCTGTCGTTCAGCAACGCGCTGCGCAGCGCGCTGCGCGAAGACCCGGACGTGATTCTGGTCGGCGAATTGCGCGACCTGGAAACCATCCGGCTGGCACTGACCGCCGCCGAAACCGGCCACCTGGTGTTCGGCACGCTGCATACCTCGTCGGCCGCCAAAACCATCGACCGTGTGGTGGACGTGTTCCCGGCCGCAGAAAAGGAAATGGTGCGTTCGATGCTGTCCGAATCACTGCGCGCGGTGATCTCGCAGACGCTCCTCAAAACCAAGGACGGCAACGGTCGCGTCGCAGCGCACGAAATCATGATCGGCACCCCGGCGATTCGCAACCTGATTCGCGAAAACAAGGTCGCGCAGATGTATTCGTCGATCCAGACTGGCGGAAACCTGGGCATGCAGACACTCGACCAGTGCCTCACCGATCTGGTGAAGCGCAACGTCATTGCGTCCGGCATAGCCCGCAACGCAGCGCAGAACAAGGACGCCTTCTTAGGCTGAGGATAACGCCATGAACGTAGAAAAAACCGTCCACGACCTGCTCCGGCTGATGCTGGCAAAAAACGCGTCCGACCTGTTCATCACCGCAGGGTTTCCGCCCGCCATCAAGGTGGACGGCAAGATCACCCCGGTATCGCAGCAGAGCCTGACCCCCGCACACACCAGCGAGTTGGCGCGCGCCATCATGAACGACCGGCAGTGGAAAGCGTTCGAGGAAACCAACGAATCGAACTTTGCGATCAACCCCCCCGAGATCGGGCGTTTTCGCGTCAATGTCTTCGTTCAGCAGGGTCGCGTCGGCATCGTGATGCGGACCATCGTGACCAAGATTCCGAAAATGGAAGAGCTCAACCTGCCGCCGATTTTGCGCGACGTTGCCATGATCAAGCGCGGCCTGGTGATTTTCGTCGGCGGTACCGGTACCGGTAAATCCACTTCACTCGCTGCAATGGTCGGCTATCGCAACGAAAACGCCTGCGACCACATCATCACGGTCGAAGACCCGATCGAATACGTGCATGAACACCGCAAATCGATCATCACCCAGCGTGAAGTCGGCATCGATACCGAGAACTGGTTTTCGGCTCTGAAGAACACCCTGCGTCAGGCCCCCGACGTCATCCTCATCGGCGAAATCCGCGACCGTGACACCATGGAATACGCCATCGCCTTCGCCGAAACCGGCCACCTGTGTCTCTCGACCCTGCACGCCAACAGCGCCAACCAGGCGCTCGACCGCATCATCAACTTTTTCCCGGAAGAAAAGCGCGACCAGTTGCTGATGGACCTGTCGCTGAATCTCAAGGCCTTCATCTCGCAG
>JAJXUA010000075.1 GCA_021783275.1 Pseudomonadota bacterium | reverse complement strand
CGCCCGACACCCGCATCGACGAGCTCGAATCGGCCGTGCGCGCGGTATGTGAGCCGGTGTTCGACCGCCCCTTGAAAGAGATTTCCTTCGGCAAGGTACTGCTGCAACTCTTCCAGGCATCACGCCGCTTCAACGTCGAGATCCAGCCGCAACTGGTGCTATTGCAGAAAACCCTGCTCAATATCGAAGGCCTCGGTCGCCAGCTCGACCCTGATCTCGACCTGTGGAAAACCGCCAAACCATTTCTCGAGCGCTGGATGAACGAGCAGGTGGGCTGGCGCGCGCTGGTGCGCAATCTGAAAGACGAAGCGCCGAAATGGGCGCAGTTGATCCCACAGCTACCTCGGCTGGCGCATCACGCCCTCAATGAAAACCGGCTGACCCAGCTCGAATCCGGCCTGGTGCTGATGCTGCGTCAACAGCAGTCGCGCAACCGCTGGCTGGCCGTGATCGCCGCCCTGCTCGCGCTGCTGGTAATCACGGCACTCTATTCAATCTCACGGTAAAAGGAGCCGTCATGCTGATCGCATTCGTCACCCTGTATCTGGTGTTATCCATCGGCATCGGCCTGTACGCCGCGACCAAGGTGCACAACGCCGGTGACTACATCACCGCCGGGCGCAGCCTGCCGATGATCGTGGTGGTGGCGATGGTGTTCGCCACCTGGTTTGGCGCCGAAACCGTGCTCGGCATCCCCGCCACGTTTCTGGGCGAAAACCTCGGCGCGACGATCTCCGACCCCTTTGGAGCCTCGCTGGCGCTGATTCTGTTCGGGCTGTTTTTTGCCCGCCCGCTGTACCGCATGAAGCTGCTCACCCTGGGCGACTATTTCCGCCAGCGCTACAACCGCCCCGTCGAGATCATTATTTCCGGTGCGATTGCGCTCTCGTACCTGGGCTGGGTATCGGCGCAAGTCGTGGCGCTGGGGCTGGTGTTCAACGTGCTGTCGGAAGGCATGATTTCTCAGCCACAGGGCATTCTGCTCGGTGCGGCAGTGGTGCTGCTGTATACCCTGTTCGGCGGCATGTGGTCAGTTGCGCTGACGACGCTGGTGCAGATGACGGTGATCGTCGCCGGCCTCTTGTGGATCGCCAAACTGACCGGCGACATGCCGGCGGTGAACGGCGTTGCCCCCGTGATCGACCACGCCCGCGCCGCCGGCAAATTCGAATTCTGGCCGCCGCTGGAATGGGCGGCGGTGATCACCTTCATCGCCGGGCTGCTCACCATGGGCCTGGGCTCGATTCCGCAGCAGGACGTGTTTCAGCGCACCAACGCCGGCAAAAACGAAACCGTCGCGGTGTGGGGCACGGTCATCGGCGGTGTGCTGTATTTCCTGTTTGCCGCCGTACCGATCTATCTCACTTATTCGGCCACCCTGGTCGATCCGGCGATGACCACCCGGCTGCTCGCCGAAGACGCACAACTGGTGCTGCCGACCTTTGTCAAAACCCATCTGCCGCTGTATGCGCAAATCATTTTTTACGGCGCATTGCTGTCGGTCATCATGTCCACCGCGTCGGGCACGCTGCTCGCCCCCTCGGTCACCATATCGGAGAACATCCTCAAGGAATTCATGCCGCATCACCGCATGAGCGAAGCGCGCTTGCTGTGGGTTACCCGTGCCGTCGTGGTCGCGTTCACCGGCCTCGTCATCGCCTATTCGCTATGGTCGCTGCACTCTGAGACCAGCATCCACGAGATGGTCGCCAACGCCTACAAGGTGACACTGGCCTGCGCCTTCGTGCCGCTGGTGGCCGGGCTGTACTGGAAGCGCGCCAACAACCTAGGGGCTGGACTCTCCATCCTGTTCGGACTGGTAGTGTGGATCGCGATGGAATTCATCGCCCCGGACGCGGCACTGCCGCCACAGTTTGCCGGGCTGATTGCGAGTGCGGTGGGGATGGTCTCCGGCGCGGCATTGCGCTCATCCGCTCAATGAGCACCCCTGAACAGACTGAAAAATCAGCGCAGATACCCTTCGTGTTCCAGCTTGAGCAGGATGCGCTGCACGGCCTCGTCGATACTCAGCCCGGTCGTGTCGATGGCGAGCTCGGGGTGTTCCGGAATTTCGTAGGGGTCGGAGACACCAGTGAACTCCGGAATCAACCCGGCGCGCGCCTTGGCATACAAACCTTTGCGGTCGCGTCCTTCGCAGGTTTCAATCGGGGTGGCAACGTGGATTTCGACAAAGCCGCCGACGGCTTCGATCATGGCGCGTACGTCACGACGGGTCTGGCGGTAGGGTGCAATTGGGGCGCAGATGGCGATACCGCGGTTCTTGGTGATTTCGCTTGCAACGAAGCCTATCCGGCGCACGTTGATGTCGCGGTGGGCTTTGGTGAACCCCAGTTCGGACGACAGGTTGCGGCGCACGATGTCGCCGTCGAGCAGGGTCACGCTGCGTCCACCCATTTCCATCAAACGGGCTGCCAGCGAACGCGCCAGGGTGGATTTTCCCGCGCCGGACAGGCCGGTGAAAAACACGGTGAAGCCCTGCTGCTCACGCGCCGGAGTCTGCCGATATAACTCGGCCATCACTTCGGGGAAGCTGTACCAGTCGGGAATCTTCAGACCGGCGCGCATCCGGCGGTTGAACTCTGCGCCGCTCAAGGTCAGTTGCCTCGAGCCTGCCGGTGCCTCGGTTACCGGGAGATATTCTGCGCGGTCTTCGACATAGACCATACGCGGATATGGAATCAGGGTGACGCCGATGCGGCGCGCGAGATCGGCCAGTGCGCTGTCCAGATCGCGGGCGACATCTTCGCCGCGCCGACTGTCTCCATCGGGCTGGTGTTCGCCGCCGGCGATCAGCATCTCGCATCCGTAGTTGCGCGCAATGATGGCGCGCAACAGCAGGGCATCGGCGCTGGCGTCACGCGGCGGCGCGGGCAGCAGTGTCAACTGGGTAGTGGCTGCGGGGAAGCGTTCACGTATCGCCATGAACGCACGCACCAGCCCGAAATACGCGGGCGCTTCGGTTAGATCGCCTCCGGATTGCGGATGCAGCAACAGATTGGCTTCGTTGGCGACGGCGCTTTTCAAACAAAACTCGAATTGCGCGCGGTGCATGGGCTGACGCGCCTGCCAGGCGATGACGCGACGCCAGCCGCGCTTGGCAAACTGCGTACGCAGCTCGTCCGGGGTGGCGCGCCACTCGGCAAAATCAGGGTGCGGCGGCAAGGCCACGCCTGCGACCGGACCCCCCAGATACCAGCTGCCGTTCAGTTCCCATTTATCCCGCACGGTCAGCATTGCCAGCATGAAACCTTCACCGTCACGCAGCGCGATCCGGCTGCCGGTGGAGATGTCGGCAGCGGCTTTTTGCTGGCTGGACAGGGTGATGGGTAGCGGCCAGAACGTGCCGTCGTCCAGTTGCCGGTCGGTCTCGATGCCGTGGCATTGGGCGCGGGTCATGAAGCCGGTGAGCGGCGAGTAGGCACCGGTCATCAACATTTCAAGTTCGCATTGCTGACGCCAGTCAAGATCAAGCGAAGGCAGGCTCAGCGCCTCTTTTTTGAGCGCCTCGCTTTGTGCCGGATCGATCAGGTTGACGAGAGGACCACCGTAGGGCGCAATCAGTTGGTTCAAGATTCAGCTCCGTGAAATACCGTATAGAAACTCGCCACAAACCGGCCCAACTCGCTATCGGGCAGGTGATTGATTCCCGCTGCTCCGCGCCGCCCGCCGCCGGTTTCGAACTGGCTGCACAGGGTGTCGGCGCCTGCCTTGTTTGCCAGCGGCGCACGCACGCTGACAACATAGCCACCGTCGGGTTTGGCGGTGAGCACGGCATGCGCCTGGGTGGGGGATTCGACCGCCAGCTGGTTGCCGAACACGCCAGAAATGCGCCGCGCCCATTTCTCGGCCGGCAGCATGAAGACCCGTCCGGCGGCTTGTGACTCGGCGGCGTGTACCGCGATGGCGCGCGCCATATCCTCGGCGTAGCCGGTTTGCAGCACGGCGTAGGCGGGCGATTCGGCAATGAACGCAAACGGGTCGGCATAGGGGCGTAGCTGGCGGTACAAGTCCGCAGGGTCAAAAAACAGATCGTCGAGCGTTTCGCCGTAGCCGTTGTAGTTGAGGCATTCACCCAGCGACTGCAGCTGCGCCAGCTGGCGGTCACTGAGATGCAAAATCACCGCAGCCTGGCGTGCCGCATCGGCAAGGTTATCGCCAAACGCCGCAGTGACGGCCCATGCCCGCTGTCTGCCCTGCAAGGCCTGATCCACCAGCAGGCTGGTGCAGACATTGGCATCGGTATCGATATGCGGTTCGAACTTGGGATGAACCGGAATGTCGCCCGGCTGATGGTGATCGAAATATCGAACGTGCACACCGGTCTCGAGCAGGCGATCCAGTGCGTCGCGATTTTTGGACAGGGCGATATCCAACACGGTGACCCGGTCACCTGACTGCGCCTGTACGCGCTTCAGCAGGCTGATGTCACGCTTGGGCCCGGTGACGAGTTCGGATTCAGCCGGGTCTGCCAGCCGCAGCTGGTGCAAGGCACACAGACCGTCCGCATCGCCATTGAATACATCGATAGTTCTTACGTTCATGGTAGTTCGCTAGAATCGGCTGATGACACATCGCAGCGCTTCCTCCGGGCCGTCACTTCCTGTGCGTCCCGGCTCGTCCATGTTGTGGATGAGCCTGCTGTATGGCGCGCTGGTTATCTACGGCACGCTGTTCCCTTTATCGGAGTGGACAACGCCCTTATCGGGCTGGTCGAATCCTATCACGCAGCCATGGCCAGACCGGGCTTCACGTGCCGACATCATTATCAATGTGCTGGCCTATGTCCCGCTGGGGCTGTTCGGGGTGCTGTGGCTCAGACAGAAAACCGGTCTGGTCGTCGCCATGTTGGTCGTGAGCCTGCTGGGATGCAGCCTGAGCTATACGCTGGAAGTCCTGCAATCTGCGCTGCCCAGCCGGGTGCCTGCGCTGCTCGACTGGGTGACCAATGCTGCAGGCACCCTGATGGGCGCGCTGGCGGCGACGTTGTTCGATCCCCATCTTGCTGTTGGGCGTCAACTGCGCAACTGGCGCGATACCTGGTTCGACCCGGGTCGCCTGGTCAATCTGGCGCTGGTGATACTGGCGCTGTGGGCACTGACGCAAACCGCGCCGTTTGTGCCGTCGCTGGACTGGGGTAATCTCAAGGCCGGGCTGAAGCCATTGGGCAATACGCTGCGGCACCTGGAAACCTTCCGTGCAGCAAACGCACTGAGTGTCGGACTGATCGTGCTGGCACTGGGGCTGATCACCCTCCATGCCGCACGCCGTCCGGTGTTGCAGCTATTCGTGCTCTTCAGCCTGGCGGTATTGCTGGCGAAAGTGCCGATCGTCGGACGACAGCTCACGCTTGAAGCCTTGCTCGGCTGGGGCGGCGCCATCGTTGCGCTCGCCATACTCTGGCGCTACGCCAGCTTGAGCGTGCGATTGATGAGCGCGGCTACCGCTTTGTGCACAGCCTATGCGCTGGCCCAGTTCGAGGCGGGTGTGTTTCCCGGTACGGCGGCCATCAACTGGGTGCCCTTCCAGGGGCAGGTCGGCACGCTCTCCGGCATCAGCGATATTCTGGAAACTCTGTGGCCGTTCATCGCACTGGCTCTGGCGCTGCGCTGGCTGACGCCGTGGCGCTGGCGACGGTGGGTCATGTCGGGCGGTGGGCTGGCGGTGATCACGCTGACTTTTGCGCTGGAATGGATACAGCAATCCATACCGGGGCGTTTTGCCGATATCACCGATGTCATGCTGGCGCTGCTGGGCTGGAGTATTCCCTGGTTGCTCAGCGATACCCGGGGGCCTGTAACCGCAGCCGGGATTGTGCCTACGGCTCGCCAGTTACGCTGGACCCTGCCCGCCCTGGCCGCGACGATGGCCAGTCTAAGTTTTGCCGGCTGGATGGTCGGCAGCCAGGTTCGCATCGACACGGACGACCGTGGACGGGCCGTATTGCCTGCTCCGGAAAATCTGGCTCCACTGGTGATGCCCGGATTCCGCATGTCTCACCCGCGTCTGCCGCACCCCAGTCCTGAGGATATCGCACGCCTGCGTCTGGAGAATCCCAACTGGCTCAGATACATGCACAACCTGGCACGTGGCGGCAGTGGCGATCTCAATGCCGTCATTACCATGGCGTATATCGAACCGGGCAGCCAGGATCTGGCGCTGCTGTACACGCGCCTGACGGATATCCGCTTCGGTTATCGGGGCAAACAAGCCAAACCCATCGCCCATGCCTACGACTGGCTTTATGCCTACTGGGATGATCATCAGCGCCTGGCGCTGCGCGACAAGCTGGCAGAAGGCGTGACCTATCTGGTCAATTTCATCCGTCGCGACCGGTTGTCGCCCTACAACGTCTATCTCTATAACAGCCCGTTCCAGTCACTGCTGGCGGCCAATCTCGTGCTCTACGGCGACGATCCGCGAGGTGAGCTCAATATGCGCTTCACCTACGATTTATGGAAACACCGCATCCTGCCGGCCTGGCGACAGGTCATGGGGCAACACGGCGGCTGGCATGAAGGCGGCGAATACATCGGCATCGGCATCGGCCAGGCCATCTACCAGGCCCCCGCCATGTGGCGCAGTGCCACCGGCGAAGACCTGTTCAAAGCCGAGCCGGGGCTGCGCGGATTCCTCGACTTTGCGGTCTATCGCAGACGCCCGGACAACACGGATTTCCGCTGGGGTGATGCGGGCTACTTCAACAATATCATTCCCGACCTGGTGCCATTGGCCCTCGAATACCGGCACGCTGCGGCCTACAACCTGCGACGCCCCAAACCCGAGCCCACGCCGACTAGCTGGCCCTGGGGCCCGCTGACCGACGCGACCCTGCTGGACACAAACGCCCAGCACACCCTGCCGCTGGCCCGGCAATTCGATGGCATCGGTCTGGTCGTGGCGCGCAGCGGCTGGGGCGCAGATGCGACCTATGTGAGCTTCAAGGCCGGCGACAATTTCTGGTCACATTCGCATCTGGATCAAGGGGCTTTCACGCTCTACAAGGGCGGCGAGCTTGCGATCGACAGCGGCTTTTATGGCCCGAAATACGGCTCCGATCACCACATGAATTACGCCTACCAGAGCATTGCGCATAATCTGGTCACCGTCACCGATCCGGATGACACGGCACCTTCGGGCGGCAAACAGGTTCGCAGCATCGCCAACGACGGCGGGCAACGCCGCATCGGCTCCGGTTGGGGGCTGGAATCCGCGCCGATCGATTTGAATGATTGGCTCGACCACCGTGAGCTGTACCACACCGGCACCCTGCAACGCTATTTCGACGGCCACGATAGCGTGGTGGCGGTGGCGGACACCACATCGGCCTATACCAACGTGGAATCTGCATCAGGTGAGTTTTCTCATCGCACCCGGAGAGTCGAGCGCATGTGGCGTACGTTCATTTATGACCGCGCAGCCGATATCGTCATCGTGCGCGACCTGGTGAAATCGACACGACCGGAGTTTCGCAAGCGCTGGCTGCTGCACACCCAGACCGAACCGCTGATTTTCGGCCAGTCATTTGCCGCCAGCGTGCCTGCTGACGCTGAACGTGAACAGGCCGGAGGGACGCTCACCGCGCAGGTTCTGCTTCCCGAGCAGGCTCGGCTCGAAAAAATAGGCGGGCCGGGGCAGGCGTTTTTTGTGGACGGCAAAAATTATGACGAGAACGGTACCCTTCCGGAAATCATCCGCAAAAAACGCCAGCCCACCGAGCCGGGTCAGTGGCGCATGGAAGTGTCACCGCCGGACGCACAGCAAGACGACGAATTTCTGGTGGTGTTGATTCCCCGTAGAGGCACGGCCTCACCTCTTCCAACCATACGCAAGCTGAACCAGGCGGGTCGCAATGGGGTAGAGATCATCACAAGCCAGGGGATACGCCGCTGGTGGTTCACACCCGGGCGAAACGGCGTGCAATTCGAGCAGGGGACCCTGCTCGAAGATATATTTCCGTTAACTGACAGGCCGGACGTCAAGCCCGGAATCGCAACGCGACTCCGTAACTGGTGGCACAGCCTGCTGCAATAATGCCTGTTAAACCTAGAAACCGCAGTTGACCGCTTATCGCCCTCGTGAGAGCCACATGAATACGCGCTTTTGTGCCTTCGATAACGTTCACCGTTTGGGTGAGACCGCTACGCACCCGCTGGCACGCCGGCTCGGGCGCCTGCCTTTGTCGCGCCTCCTTGCGGGCCCCGGCCCGCGGCGTCGTTGCTTCGCGGCAGTCACCCGATCTGACGCACCATCGGGCGCGTCCAACTGCGGTTTCTAGGTTAAATTTTCTCGGAAACTGGAGGCGAGCTGATACCAAGCCCCGACCTGAGCAAGTCGATTTTTCCGAACAGTGCGCGTGTCATCACCGACACGCTCTGCCGCCCGGTATCCACGACCACGTCGGCCACCTCGCGATAAAGCGGGTCGCGCTGCCGGTATAGCTCGCGCATTTTGTCCAGTGGATTGTCGGTTTGCAGCAGCGGGCGATTGCGGTCATGGCGCGTACGCTCGTATAAATGTTCGGGAGTACCGCGCAGGTAAATCACCAGGCCGTGCTTACGTAGCAGCGTGCGATTGGCTTCTGACAACACCACGCCTCCCCCCGTCGCCAGTACCACGCCGCGCAACGCAGTCAGATCGGCGATGGCATTTTCCTCGCGCTTGCGGAATCCAGCTTCCCCTTCGATCTCGAATATCACCGGAATCTTGACCCCGGTCCGCGCCTCGATCTCGTGATCGGAGTCATGAAACGCATAGCCGAAATGTTTCGCCAGCAGGCGACCCACGGTGGTTTTACCCGCTCCCATCAGGCCGACAAGGTAGAGATTGTCATGCTTGCTCATGACGGCATTCTAAAGGAGAGCACACCGAGGTGCTTAAGCCTTTCAACTAGCACAGTTGAATAGACGAAAAAAAGCGCGGGATGCCCCGCGCTGATTCACTTCATTGTATTCAGCGCAACGATAGGCGCTCATCCAGAATACGCGGTGTGAGAAAAATAATTAGCTCTGTTTTGGTTTTGTTTTTACTGGTCGTTTTGAACAGATTCCCAAAGATGGGCACATCGCCAAGCAACGGCACTTTACTCACCGTCGAGGTGTCTACACCGTCAAATATTCCGCCCAGCACGAGGGTTTCTCCATTATTCACCCGCACCTGCGTCTTGATCCGGTTGGTATCAATCGCTGGGTTATCCTGGATGGTTGCTAGATCTCGAACTGAATCCTTCTGAACCTCAACTGTAAGGATGATTGAGTCATTGTTCAGAATCTGTGGATCCACCAACAAACACAGGAAAGCATCCTTGAATGTCACAGTCGCAGGCTCATTAACGCCGCCTGGGGTCACAAAAGGAATCTGGGTTCCATTGAGTATGACCGCAGGCTTTTGATTACTGGTCATCACGCGTGGATTGGAGATCACCTTGCCCCGATTATCTTCTTCAAGCGCCTGCAATTCTAAGCTGAGCAAGTTTCCTGTCGCGTTATTGAGTAATGACAGCGCGATACGCCCTGCGGGATTAGCAATGCCTAAATCGACGTTAGGCGTTAGGAGCGGGACTGTTCCACCATTTGCAATAGTGAATGAGTCATTAAGTGTTCCAGCAAATCCAGCCGTGTGCTGATCCCCACCTATGGTTCCCTGCTTCCTGGCAGCCGCGCCAAGACGCACACCAAGGTCTCGACTCCAGCCGTCTGTTGCGATTACTACCCGGGCTTCAATCATGACTTGCCGAGCCGGGACATCCAGACGGGCAAGCAAGGCACGGACTTCCAAAATTTTGCTTGCCGTATCTGTAATGATCAGCGTGTTGGTTTTGAGGTCAAATGTTGCGCGACCGCGCTTGGTGAGTATTTTCTGATCAGTATTTCCGCCAGCTTGCTGGGTTGATGCAGTGACTGCAGACAAACCCGCTGCCTGAGCCGAGCAGTTTACTGCCGAGTTTCCTCCTGCATCACCGGTATTACCTGTCGCGCCATACAACATGGTTCTGGCTTCATCAGCTCGCATGTAATTCAGCATGATGTACTCAGTAGTCAAAGGCTCCAGATCAACCACGGCCGATTTGGCTTCGAACTCGAGCTTTTCCTTGGTCAGTAATTCATCCTTGGGCGCAATCCAGACCACGTTGCCGTTTTGACGTTTGTCCAGACCTTTGGTCTGCATGATGAGATCGAGCGCCTGATCCCAGGGCACGTCTTTCAGGCGCAGGGTCAGGCTGCCGGTGACGGTGTCACTGGCAATGATGTTCAGGCCGGTGAAATCGGCAATGACCTGCAAGACCGAACGCACTTCGACGTTCTGGAAATTGAGCGACAGCTTTTCGCCGACGTACTTGATCTTGCCGTCAGCCGTTTTCTTCTGCGCATCGTCGCTTTGTTTGACTTCGACGATGAAGCTGTTATCGGTCTGGTAAGCCGAATATTCCCAGCCGCCTTTGGGCTGGATCACCATGCGGGTATTGCCGCCCAGCGGGTAGGTCTCAATGATTTGTACGGGCGTACCGAAATCGGCCACGTCCAGGCGGCGCTGCAGGGCTTTCGGCAATTCTGTGCCGATGAAATCCACCACCACTCCATTGGCTTGCTGACGGATATTGATCCCGGTCTGGGCATCGGCAAGCGTCGTCACAATGCGCGCTTCACCGGCTGCGCCACGGCGAAAATCGATATCACGAATGCTATGGCTCGACACAGCGGGCGCGGCTTCCGCAAATTGCGGGCTGACATTCACCGGCGCCGCACTCGCTCCCACATCACCCAGCGCGACCAGCAGGGTCTTGCCCTCGATCTGGGTTTCGTATTCAACTGATTTGTTGAGATTCAGCACCAGACGGGTACGGGTGCCTGCCTGCACGACGTTGACACTGGACAGCGGACCGAGATTGGCTTCAACCGTGTTTTTGCCCAGCGAATTACCGGTATCGGGCAAATCCAGCGCAATGCGCGGCGGGTTACCGACGGTGAACCCGGCCGGGGTCGCCGCTAGCGGATTCTTCAGATTGATGCGAACGACCACCTTGCCACCTGGCAGCGTCGTGGTATCGACACTTTCAACGGCATTGCCGGTAGGCGGGGCATCCGCGCCGGATGCAACAGGGGCCAGGGTCAAACCCGCTAACAGGATGAAACCAGTCAGATGACGGGCGATGGTCTGGGCAATTTTCGGCAGTGCGTTCATGTCAGCCTCTTTGAAATTCATGCGACGAATCATTCTTGCAAAATCAGGGTGCTGGTGCGTTCAGACCAATCCCCGGCGCTATCCTGGACAATCTCACGCAAGGTGACGTCGTTCTCGCCTATCTGCGTGATCAGGCCAAAATTCTGGCCGACGTAATTGCCCTTGCGAACGTGGTAAACCGCGTTATCC
>JAJXUA010000201.1 GCA_021783275.1 Pseudomonadota bacterium | reverse complement strand
TTCCTCCGGGAACACCAGCCGCGCCAGATAGTTGCCGAACGGATCCTGCTGCCAGTTGATGAAGTGCGTCTCCGGCGTGATCTTCAGCGTGTAGGCGAGGATGGGCGTGCGCGAATGCGGCGCCGGACGCAGCCGCACCACGTGCGGGCTCAGCGAGACGCGGCGGTCGAACTTGTAGACGGTGGTGTGGCGGATGGCGACGTGGATGCTCATGGTGGCAGTCAGTATGCGGACAGTCTGTTACAAGCAAGGGTCGAGCCAGTAATAATAAAAAGCACGCATGGCGGCACCCTCCATCACCGCTCGATATTGGTGCACATGCTATTCTGTTCCCAGACAAAACCCCATTGACTGAGCTCATGGACATTTCTATCCCACTACGGCGCACACTGTGCGGCATGTCCGTCCGAGACATCGCGTTTTGGTGATGCATTCCCTCCCGCTTTGCCGCATGGCGCAAACATTGCACCGTCAAAGTTCCCGCCGCTTCCTTGCCTGGTCGCTACTGCTTGTGCTGTCGTTCCTGATGGCCCCGAGCGCTTTTGCCCGGAAGGTCAATATTCTGGTGATCGCCATCCATGGCGAGGATGTCGCCCGCAAGGAGTGGCAACCCACCCTCGACCACCTGCAAGCCACCCTGCCCCGCCACGAATTTCACCTGATCCCCGTTTCCCCGTTCGACCTTGAACAGATCAAGGCGCCTATCGCACGCCAGGAAATCGATTTCGTCATCACCCAGCCCGCCATCTATGTCGCTCTGGAAAACGAGTTCGGGGTTTCCCGCATCCTGACCATGGTTCAGCAGGGCGGCCACAGCGCATTCGGCTCGGCCATCATCACGCGGGCGGACAGCGACATCCACGGCATCAGGGATCTGCGCGGCAAAACCATCGCAGGCGTCGCCCAACTCGGCTTTGGCGGCTGGCTGGTCGGCTACAAGGAAATGCTGGCGCACGGATTCGATCCCTACAAAGACGCGAGGGCGGTTAAATTCCTCGGCACCCAGCCGCGGGAGATTCAGGCCGTCCTCGACGGCGAAGTCGATGCCGCGGTGATCCGCACCGGCACGCTGGAAATGCACGCCACGGCGGGGAAAATCAGACTCGACGACTTTCGTGTCCTGGCGCCCAAAACCTACCCCGGCTTCCCCTACCGGGTCAGCACGCCGCTGTATCCCGGTTGGGCCTTCGCCAAAACCCACAAGGCCTCCAACGAACTGAGCAAATCCGTCGCCCTCGCCCTGCTCTCGCTCGGCAGCAACAGCCCGGTTAACGCCAGGGCCGGATTTCAGGAATGGACCTTTCCCTGCGACTACCAGCCGGTGCATGAACTGCTGAAAACCCTGCGGGCAGGGCCTTACGAAAATTACGGCCAGATCAGCACGCGCGACTTCCTCGCCCAGCACCCCCGCGAAACGGCGCTGTTCGCGGGCTTGTCGCTCATCATTCTCGCCATGGCCGCCGTCATCCTGCGCGCCAACCGCATCCTGTCCAGGGAAAAGGCCGACAAGGAAAAGGCTTACGAAGACATGAAACAGATGGCCACGCATGACAGCCTCACGGGTCTGAGCAACCGCCTGCTGTTCATGGAACTGCTGGAGAAAATGATTCATGGCGCACAGCGCACCGGCACGTCGATTGCCGTCATGTTCATCGACCTCGACGGCTTCAAGGAAATAAACGACCGTTTCGGCCACAACTACGGTGACGACGTGCTGCGTCAGATTGGCCACACGCTGAAAGAAGTCACCCGCAGCAACGATGCGATCGGCCGCCTCGGCGGCGACGAATTCATCGTGGCGCTCGGCGATGCCGGCGAGATCGAGCGGGTACGCAGTCTGGCCGAGCGCATCGTGGAGCGCATCGGACAGATCAACCAGCCGAATGCAGCTGGTTTCAAAGTCGGCGCCAGCATCGGCGTCGTGTTCGGCGCACCGGATCGCTACAGCGCGGAAGCGCTGATCCAGGCCAGCGACAAGCTGATGTACCAGGCCAAACTCGGCGGCAAAGGCCGCTGCGTCATCGAACCCTTGCCGGTTCAGTCATAAAGCGGCTTGCCTTCGGACTTCGCGTGGCGCAGGCGTTTTACCCCTGCATCTGACCGCTCTTGTCGCTTGCCACCACCTGCAGCGGCTGCGGCTGGTTTTCCCATTCGAACGGCGGCAGGTTGTTGAGCGCCTGGCGCAGGCCTTCGTTCCAGGCGTTGGCCAGCGAACGGTAGTAGGGGTGGTCTTCCGAAAACAGCAGGCGACGGCCGCCGTTAAGTGTGTCTGCAGTGTAGATCAGCAATTCGACCGGCGGACCCACCGTCAGGTTTGAGCGGATGGTCGAGTTGATCGACACCAGCGCGCAGCGCGCGGCTTGTTCCAGCGGGGTCTCGGGGCGGATGACGCGG
This sequence comes from Pseudomonadota bacterium, assembly GCA_021783275.1. Taxonomy (GTDB): domain Bacteria; phylum Pseudomonadota; class Gammaproteobacteria; order Burkholderiales; family Thiobacillaceae; genus Thiobacillus. The sequence continues at coordinate 144 of JAJXUA010000201.1, read as the reverse complement.
TCGAGGATGGGTTTGCCGTATTTGGTTTCGCCGATCTGCAGGAAGGGGTGAGCAGCCGATTCGTGGATGTGGTTGCCCTGCGGATAGATCATGAAGGTTTCGGGCGCCTGCCCGGCGATCTGGCCGCCGAAAATGAAAGTGGCC
>JAJXUA010000200.1 GCA_021783275.1 Pseudomonadota bacterium | reverse complement strand
GGGGCGATCGGCAAGCACATCAGTCTTGCCATCCTGGAAATCGAGCAGGAGTGATTCCGTTCACGGAGTGATCTCTGTCGTGCCGGAATCGTGACCGGGGCGATACAGGGAAAAACGGCTTATTCCACGATCCGGGAAACACTGGCCAGATGGCCTGGCTGCCATTCCCCGTCCAGGCTGACCCAGTCCACGCGCTTGCCCAGCATGCGCACGACACCCGGGCGACGGTTATCGCCGGTATCCGAAAACTCGAAATGGTAATCGCGCTGCAAGCGCATTTGCCCTGAGCCATCGCGCGCAATACGCACCCGCACCGACGACACGCTGTCGTCGAGAAACTGCAAACGCGATTCGCTACAGGCGCGACGACCTGCCGCAATCGCCTGTTCACGCACCTGCATGCTGAGATACCAATACCCGCCCAGCATGCCCAGCCCTGCAAGTCCGAACAGCTCCCAGCTCACGCTCAGACCGTGTCCGGCTTGACCGGCGTACGGAACAAGGCCGCAACCTGCTTGCGCGGCCCCTGCCGTACTGGCGCAGCAGGGGGCGGGCTTGCAGCCGGCTCGGCGGCGGGCACATAAGGCGCATCAAACAGGGTGTCGCGAGCAGCAGGCGGATGGGCACGTGACACTGCCCGCTCGGGATGCCGCTCGGGCGGGCGTGGCGTGCGTGGCTGAAAGGCGGGCACATCCGCCGCCCCCGGTTCGAAACCTGGCACGATCACCGCCTCGATTGCGCTGCCGATGAGTTTTTCGATATCGCGCAGATAGCGGGTTTCAGGTTCGCTCACCAGAGAAATCGCTTCGCCCTTGGCCCCCGCGCGGCCGGTGCGGCCGATGCGGTGCACATAATCTTCGGCGTTGTGCGGCAGATCGTAATTGACCACAAACGGCAGCGCCTCGATGTCGATGCCGCGTGCCGCCACATCAGTCGCCACCAGCACGCGCATCGTGCCCGCCTTGAAAGCGTCGAGCGCTTTCATGCGTTCCTGCTGGCTCTTGTCGCCGTGGATGGCATCAGCGTGCAGGCCCAGCTTGTTGAGTTCGTTGGCCAGCCGGTTACAGCCGAGCTTCGTGCCGGTAAACACCAGCACCTGGCGCAGGTCGCGGTGCTGGATCAGATGGGCCAGCAGTTGCCGCTTGCGCTCCTGGTGTACCGGGTGCACCACCTGCTTGACCGTGACTGCGGTCTCGTTGCGCGCCACTTCGATGAAAGTCGGCGCACGCAGGATGCTGTCGGCCAGCTTGCGGATTTCTTCCGGGAACGTCGCCGAGAACATCATGTTCACGCGCTGCTCGGGCAGCAAGGCAACGATGCGCTTGAGGTCGGGCATGAACCCCATGTCGAGCATGCGGTCGGCTTCGTCGAGCACCAGGGTATTCACCTGGCCCAGCATCAGGGTCTTGTTCTGCACATGATCGAGCAGTCGACCGGGCGTGGCCACCAGGATTTCGATGCCGGTCTTGAGGATGGGAATCTGCGTATTGATGTTGACGCCGCCGTACACCACCAGTGAACGCAGCGGCACATGCTTGCAGTAGGTTTTGATGCTTTCTTCGACCTGGATCGCCAGCTCGCGCGTCGGCGTGAGAATCAGCGCGCGGATCGGATGCTTGGCAGGCGAAGTACTGGTGTTGGCAAACGGCAGCAGGCGCTGGATCAGCGGCAGCGCAAACGCAGCGGTCTTGCCGGTGCCGGTTTGCGCCGCGCCAAGGATGTCGCCGCCGTGCAGCGCAAGCGGGATCACCTCAGACTGGATCGGCGTCGGCGTGGCATAGCCCAGTTCGTCCAGGGCCCGCAGGATGTCGGGCGCAAGCCCGAGTTCAGCAAAAGTCGTCAAAATCGATCATTCTCCAGTGTGTTCAGCCCGCCGACTGGAGGCTGATCCAGTCAAAGCCTGCGTGCTGGCAGGCAACCCGCACCTCGTTCGCCGCACATCCCAGCGCACCGGCCAGGGCCTGCTGCGCCAGCGCGTCGGTATTGTTGCGGCGCGAGACATGGGCGGCCATCACGCTTTGCAGTCGGTCGTGCCGAATCCTGCCGAGCAGGGCAGCCGACTGGCTGTTTTCGAGATGGCCATACGCCCCGCCGACACGACGCTTGAGGCTGGCCGGATACGGCCCGCTGGCCAGCATCGCCGCATCGTGATTGCATTCCAGCACCAGCGCATTCACACCCTTCAGCATGGCTTCGATGTGCGGGGTGCTGCATCCGGTGTCGGTCAGCACCCCGAGCGTGACGTTGCCGTCACCAAACACATACTGCACCGGCTCGCGGGCATCGTGCGGCACCGGGTACGGCTGGATCGCCAGATCGCCCACGGCAAACGCGGTGTGGCTATCGATGGTGTCAACCGTCACGCCGTCCAGATCCTGCGCCATGGCCAGCGTGCCTGCGGTGAGCCACACCGGCAGGCGGTATTTGCGCGCCAGCCGTCCCACGCCGCCCAGATGGTCACTGTGTTCGTGCGTTACCACAATGCCCGCCAGATCGTTCACCTGCAAACCCAGCCGCGCCAGACGCGCCACACTGTCGGCCAGACCGAAACCGCAATC
>JAJXUA010000006.1 GCA_021783275.1 Pseudomonadota bacterium | reverse complement strand
TCCGAACTAACATGCAGCCGGTCGATTCCCAGTTGCTGCAGGCATTCGGCTTTTTCGCGCAGGCTGGACAGCCGCGCCGGGGCCTGTTCGGGGGTGAAAAACTCACGCGGGTGCGGTTCAAAGCTCAGCACGCAACTGGGCAGGCTGCGTTCGTGCGCAACCTGCTGCAACCGCGCCAGCATGGCCTGATGCCCCCGATGCACCCCGTCAAAATTACCGATGGTGACCGCATGGGGGCTGCCAGTGGGAGCAAAACCGTGGGTGATGCGCATGAAAAACAGGGAAAACCAGCGAAAGGGCTTGATTCTAGCCGATACCGGCGTTTATTCGGCTGCGCGGCGTGCAAACTGGCGAGGGCGAAAGCCCATCAGCACCAGTGCGGCAAAATATACGCCCGCGCCCGCGCCCACCAGCACTGTCAGGCGCAGCAGCCGTTCGCCCAATCCGGCTGCCAGCCACCAGGAGGCCGGGCCCATGCCGTAAAACAGCAATGCGGCCATCAGCATGACTGCCAGCACCACACGCAGGATGTAGCCTGTCCAGCCGGGCTGGGGTTGGTATATCCCGTGTTTTTTCAGTAAATGCAGCAGCAGCCCGGCATTGAGACACGCGCCGAGTCCGATCGCCAGCGCCAGCCCGGCATGGCCAAACGGGCGTATGAAAGCCAGATTCATCAACTGTGTGGCGGCCAGGGTAAACAGCGCAACCTTGACCGGCGTGCGTATGTTTTGCCGCGCATAAAACCCGGGGGCCAGCACTTTCACCAGGATCAGTCCCAGCAGCCCCAGGCTGTAAGCCACCAGCGCCTGCTGTGTCATGCTGACATCGTGCGCGGTGAATGCACCGTAGTGAAACAGCGAGGCGATCAACGGAACCGCCAGCACGGCCAGTGCCGCAGATGCAGGCAGCGCCAGCAGCAGCGTCAGGCGCAAGCCCCAGTCGAGCAGCCTGGAATATTCGGCGGGCGAGTCATCCGCGTAGTGCTTGGCCAGACTCGGCAGCAAAATCGTCCCCAGCGCCACCCCCAGCATCCCGGCGGGAAACTCCATCAGGCGGTCGGCGTAATACAGCCAGGAGACACTGCCGGTTACCAGGAACGAGGCGAAGATGGTGTTGATGAGCAGGCTGATCTGCGCCACCGACACGCCCAGGGTGGCGGGTGCCATCAGGGTCAGGATGCGGCGCACCCCGGGATCATTGAAACGCAGGGTGGGGCTGGGCAACATGCCGATTCTGGCCAGATGCGGCAACATCCACGCCAGTTGCAGCACGCCGCCCAGCGCCACCCCCCATCCCAGCGCCAGCACCGGCGGGTCAAAGTAGGGGGCCAGCCATAACGCAGCGCCGATCATCGCCACATTGAGCAGCACCGGGGCAAAGGCAGGAACCGAAAACCGGCTGTAGGTGTTGAGGATGCCGGCGGCCAGCGCCACCAGCGATATGAAAATAATGTAAGGAAAGGTGATGCGCAGCAGGGTGACGGTGAGCGCGAATTTTTCCGGGTCGGCGCGAAACCCCGGCGCACTGACATAAGCCACCCACGGCGCGGCGAGCACGCCGACCAGCGCCACCAGCACCAGCACCAGCGTCAGCGCGCTGCCCACCTGGCTCACCAGCAGGCGGGTCGCATCCTGCCCCTGGCGGTTTTTGTATTCCGCCAGAATGGGCACAAAAGCCTGCGAAAACGCGCCTTCGGCAAACAGCCGCCGCAACAGGTTGGGAATCTTGAACGCGACGAAAAAGGCGTCAGTGAGCAGTCCGGCACCAAAAGTACGGGCAATGACCGTGTCGCGGACGAACCCCAGGATGCGCGAGAGCAGGGTCATGCTGCTGACCGCAGCGAGGGCTTTGAGAAGATTCATGGATAAATGGGGTTTCCGCGCGCATTGTGCGGGTCGCGCTCCCGGGCTGCAACTCCTGTCTGGAGCGGGCTTGATTTTAGGCGCGATAGTCGCTTACAATCGCGGGCTTCGTTGCGGCAGGCTCCGTTTCCGGACTGCCCGAACCCGATCAATCAGCCCTGCCTATCCGTGCGGGGTGTACAGGAGCATACATATGGCGAATTCCGCCCAGGCCCGCAAACGCGCCCGTCAAGCCGTCGTTCAGCGCGACCACAACATGAGCCAGCGTTCCGAATTGCGTACCGCAATCAAGAAAGTCCGCAAGGCGATTGAAGCCGGCGATAAAGCCGCAGCGCAAACCCTGTTTCAGGCGTCGATGAGCACGATCGACAGCATTGCCGACAAGAAAATTGTTCACAAGAACAAGGCCGCCCGTCACAAGAGCCGTCTCGCACAGGCAGTGAAAGCCATGGCCTGACCGGTTTCCGGTGCGCCTGAAAAACGCCGCTAATGCGGCGTTTTTTTTGGCAGCGGCGTTTTTTTATGGCGTATCCGGTGGGGGGCGATGGATACGGCTTGCGAAACCAGCGTGAGGCCAGCGGGATCCCAGGCCGGGTTCAGCCGGCGTTTTCGGTCTGCAACTCGTTGCTGCGGGCAAATGCTTCGAGAAACCGGTAGGCCGCGAGATCACTGGTTTTGAGTTTTTTATCGATCACCACACAGGGTATGCCGTCCAGCGCTGTCGGCTGGACATACGGGGAATAGTGCGTGCGGTTGTTGGGGTCGATGACGCAGAAGGCACCGGCCAGCCGGTCGGCCCAGTCGCCAGGACGAAAACGCGCACCCTGTAGCGTGATGCCACGAATGATGAAAGGGGCGTCGGCGGCAGCGTCCATGGACAGAAAATCTTGATGAGATGCCGGATTTTAACATGCAGCCGTCGGTGCGCTGCCTGCCGCCTGCTTGCAGGCAGCTGACATTTTGCAGATACTGAGCGCCGGTCATTTCGCCGGTCCAGACCGCTGTCAACCATCAACAAGGAGAACCACGCATGAAAAATCCCCTGGATTCGCTGTGGGGCACGGTTATCGCGGGCGTTGTGCTGACCGCAGTGCTCTATGTGTTCGCCCGAAACTTTCTCGCCTGAAAGGCTGAATCATGGAAAACGTTGATATTGTCGCCGCGCTGGCGCGCTGGATTCATTTCATGGCAGGGGTGATGTGGATCGGTCTGCTGTATTACTTCAATTTCGTACAGGTGGCCGCGCTCAAGAACGCGGGTGCAGACGGCACGGCGGCGGGCATTACCAAGCATGTTGCGCCGCGCGCCCTGCTGTTTTTTCGCTGGGCTGCGGTGGTGACCTGGCTCGCGGGTGCCGCGTTACTCGGGCCTTACTTTGTCGATGCCTTCCTGCTGCGCAACGGCATGGGCGCCATCGGTATCGGTGCCTGGCTCGGTACCATCATGCTGTTTAACGTGTGGGTGCTGATCTGGCCGAACCAGAAGAAGATACTGGGCCTCGTGCCCGTGTCCGACGACGACAAGAACCGGGCCCGCCGGGTCGCGTTCCTGGCGTCGCGCACCAACACCATGCTGTCGATCCCGATGCTTTTTTTCATGGCGGGCGGCTGGTCGCACCGGGCACTTTTCGGCCTATAATCAAAGTGCTGCAACAAGAACGGTGGCTCTGGCCGCCGTTTTCTATTGTGGCTTTTCAACGTACGGGCTTTACAGAAAAACAGTGACTACCGGAGACAGCTTCACAGGAACTGCCATGACGACACATTTAATGAACACCTACGCCCGCCAGCCGCTGGCCTTTGTGCGTGGCGAAGGCGCGTATCTGTGGGACGAAACCGGCAAGCGTTATCTTGACGCGGTGGCCGGTGTGGCGGTGAATGGTCTGGGTCACGCCCACCCCGGGCTGGCAAAAGCCATCGCCGATCAGGCGGCGACGCTGATCCACACCTCCAATCTTTACCGCATCCCGCGTCAGGAAGAACTGGCAGACAGGCTCTGTGCGCTGTCGGGCATGGACAAGGTCTTTTTCTGCAATTCCGGCTGCGAAGCCAATGAGGCAGCGATCAAGCTGGCCCGTCTGTACGGGCATGGCAAAGGGATCGAACTGCCAACCATTATCGTCATGGAAAAGGCCTTTCATGGCCGCACCATGGCCACGCTCACCGCTACGGGTTCGCGCAAAATCCAGGCGGGCTTTGAGCCGCTGCTCACCGGCTTTGCCCGTGTGCCCTACAACGATATCGAAGCCGTGCGCCAGGTCGCTGAGCACAACAAGAATGTGGTCGCGGTGCTGGTGGAAGTGGTGCAGGGCGAAGGCGGCATCAATCTGCTGGCACCGGATTACCTGGCCGGATTGCGCCAGATTTGTGACGCACAGGGCTGGCTGCTGATGCTGGACGAAGTGCAGACCGGCATCGGCCGTACCGGTACCTGGTTCGGTTTCCAGCATTCGGGGGTGCTGCCCGATGTGATGGCACTCGCCAAGGGCCTGGGGTCGGGTATGCCGATTGGAGCCTGCCTCGCGCGCGGCGTGGCGGCAGATGTCTTCAAGCCGGGCAATCATGGCTCGACTTTTGGCGGCAATCCGTTGGCCTGCGCAGCGGCGTTGGCTACGCTGGACGCGATTGAATCGGAAGGCTTGCTGGACAATGCGCGTACACAGGGCGAAGCCATCCGGCAGGGCCTGCGCGAAGCACTGGCCGGCGTGTATGGCGTGATCGATATTCGTGGCGAAGGCATGATGATCGGCATCGAACTCGATCGTGCCTGTGGCGAACTGGTCGGGGTCGCGCGCGATGCGGGTGTCCTGATCAATGTCACCGCCGACCGGGTGATCCGTCTGGTTCCCCCGCTGGTATATGGCGCCGCCGAATCCAGCGCACTGGTTGCCGCCGTGGCTGGCATCGTCAAACATTATTTGCAGCAGGCGGCGTGATGTTGAGACATTTCCTGCAATTCAAGGATCTGTCACGTGAGGAACTGAATTACCTGTTCGAGCGCGCGCGGTTGATCAAGTCGCGCTTCAAGCGTTACCAGCCGTATCACCCGCTGGTCGACCGGACGCTGGCGATGATCTTCGAGAAAAGCTCGACGCGTACGCGCTTGAGCTTTGAAGCCGGGATGCACCAGTTGGGCGGCAGCGCGATTTATCTCAACACGCGCGACACCCAGCTCGGGCGCGGTGAGCCGGTCGAAGACGCGGGCGAAGTCATCTCGCGCATGGTCGACATCGTGATGATCCGCACCTTCGAGCAGGACATCATCGAGCGCTTCGCCGCGCACTCGCGCGTGCCCGTCATCAACGGGCTGACCAACGAATACCACCCCTGCCAGATCCTCGCCGACATCTTCACCTTCATCGAGCATCGCGGCAGTATTCAAGGTAAAACCGTCGCGTGGGTCGGCGACTCGAACAACATGTGCAACACCTGGCTGCAAGCCGCCGAGGTGCTCGATTTCAACGTCCATGTTTCGACCCCGCCCGGTTACGAGGTCGAACCCGAGCGCGCGGGTTTGTACGGCAACGACCATTTCGAGAGCTTCGCCGACCCGATGGATGCCTGCCGCGACGCCGACCTCGTTACCACCGACGTGTGGACCAGCATGGGCTGGGAAGCCGAAAACGCCGAGCGGCAAAAAGACTTCGCCGACTGGCAGGTCGACGCCGACATGATGAAAGTTGCCAAACCCGACGCGCTCTTCATGCACTGCCTGCCCGCGCATCGTGGTGAAGAAGTCTCGGCCGAGGTCATGGACGGCCCGCAGTCGGTCGTGTGGGACGAAGCCGAAAACCGCCTGCACGTGCAAAAAGCGCTGATGGAATTTTTGCTGCTCGGCAAGGTGCAGGGTTGAGCATGAGCGTCCTGCGCACTAACCTTGCCGAAAGCCAGTTACGGAAAGTGATCCTGCTTCTGGCTGTTTCCACTTTGCTTGGGGGTGCTCTTTTTTCATGGCTTTGGCAGAGAGACTTTCTTCTGGCGCTTGTTTTGTCTTTTCTCCTGCTAAGTGGCGGCGGCTTGTTGCTGTCATTTAAAAAACCTGTACTTCAAGCTGTTGCAGTGGGTGCAGCGATAGGGGCATTTGTCGGCAGCCTCATTGCAGTCTCGATCATACTAAATGGTTAATGGTTTTCTAGAGACGCCACAAATTGTCATTTGCCCGCCGTTTTTGACCCCTCACGCCCAAAAATGAACATCGCCTACCTCAAGGACATGGATTCCTTGTACATCGAAATCAGCGCCGAAAACCCCGACCACGCCTGGGAAGCGCACGAAGGCATCGTGCTCAACCTCTCGGCGGACGGTCGCGTCGTCGGCATCGAAATCGAAAAAGCCAGCCTAGCCGCCAATCTCGACATCCTGAAAATCGGCGGCTTCCCCGGCATGGTCGAAGTCATCGACAAGAGCCAGTCCGGCTCCACGCATTGAAAACCAGGATCACCCCATGAGCGACATCAAAAAAGTAGTGCTGGCCTATTCCGGCGGCCTCGACACCTCGGTCATCCTCAAATGGCTGCAAGACACCTATCAATGTGAAGTCGTCACCTTCACCGCCGACCTGGGGCAGGGCGAAGAGCTCGAACCCGCGCGCCAGAAAGCGCTGCAATTCGGCATCAAGCCCGAGCAGATCTACATCGACGACCTACGCGAAGAATTCGTCCGCGACTTCGTCTTCCCCATGTTCCGCGCCAACACCGTCTACGAAGGCGAATACCTGCTCGGCACCTCGATCGCGCGCCCGCTCATCGCCAAGCGCCTCATCGACATCGTCAACGAGACCGGGGCGGATGCCATCTGCCACGGCGCGACCGGCAAGGGCAACGACCAGGTGCGCTTCGAGCTCGGCGCGTACGCGTTGAAACCCGACGTCAAAGTCATCGCCCCGTGGCGCGAATGGGATCTGCTCTCACGCGAAAAACTCCTCGCCTACGCCGAGAAAAACGGCATCCCCATCGACATGAAACACCGCCAAGGCGGCTCGCCGTATTCGATGGACGCCAACCTGCTGCACATCAGCTACGAAGGCCGACATCTGGAGAACCCCAACGCCGAGGCCGAAGAAGACATGTGGCGCTGGACCGTCTCGCCCGAAAACGCGCCCGACGCCGCCGAGTATCTGGAACTGACCTACGCCCACGGCGACGTCGTCGCCCTCGACGGCGTGGCCATGCGCGCCCACGAAGTCCTCGCCAAATTGAACGCCATCGGCGGCAAGCACGGCATCGGTCGATTGGACTTGGTCGAAAACCGCTACGTCGGCATGAAATCGCGCGGCTGCTACGAAACTCCCGGCGGCACGATTCTGTTGAAAGGCCACCGCGCCATCGAATCGATCACCCTCGACCGCGAAGTCGCCCACCTCAAAGACGACCTGATGCCGCGCTACGCCAGCCTGATTTACAACGGCTACTGGTGGAGCCCCGAGCGCAAAGCCCTGCAAGTGCTCATCGACCACACCCAGCAGCACGTCAACGGCACCGTGCGGATGAAGCTCTACAAAGGCAACGTCATCATCGTCGGCCGCGATTCCAAAACCGATTCACTGTTCGATTCGACGATTGCGACGTTTGAGGATGATGCAGGGGCTTACGATCAGAAGGATGCGGGTGGGTTTATCAAGTTGAATGCGCTCAGGATGCGAATCGCCGCCAAACTTCATAACCGTTGAGATCCTTAAAACCATGAGCCAATTCAACAACGTCTCCGTCGTCGCCAAAGCCAACGTCTACTTCGACGGCAAGTGCGTCTCGCACACGATCCGGCTGCCGAATGGCACGAAAAAATCGGTCGGGGTGATTCTGCCGGCCACGCTGACCTTCAACACAGGCGCGCCGGAAATCATGGAGTGTGTAGCGGGTGCGTGCCGCTACAAGCTCGCCGGCGCGGACTGGCAGACGAGTAAAGAGGGCGAGTCCTTCGAAATTCCCGGCAATTCCAGCTTCGACATCGAAGTGAGCGGCGAGCCGTATCATTACGTCTGTCATTTCGGCTGAGCGCTGCCATGTCCACCGTAACCGTTGTCAAAAAGAATGGCCAGATCGCGATTGCTGCGGATACGCTGACCAAGTGGGGCGGCGGCAAGGAATCGGCGGATTACGTTGTCAACCACCAGAAAATCATCCGCGTGGGCGAGAGCTGGCTGGGGATCACGGGATCGGCAACGGCGCATCTGATTCTGGGTGACTATTTTTCCAGTCTGGAGGAAACGCCCACGCTGGCGTCGCCCGCAGAAATTTTCCGCACCTGGAACGGCCTGCACGGGGCGATGAAGGAGCACTATTTTCTGCAGGCTGAAGAAGACAAGGAAGACGAGCTCGAATCGAGTCGCATGGATGTGCTGATTGCCAACCGGCACGGCATTTTCGGCGTATCGGCGCACCGCACGGTGCAGGAATTCTCGAAATTTTATGCCTACGGCAGCGGCAGTCCCTATGCGCTGGGGGCGATGTTTGTGGCGTATCGTTCACCGACGCTCGATGCGGAGAATATTGCCCGCCTGGGCGTGCTGGCAGCGACCGAATTCCACGACGAATCCGGCCCGCCGGTGCAGTCTTTTGTGCTGAATCTGGAGGCGTGAATCATGCCCAGCTTTGATATCGTGTCCGAGGTGGACAAGCAGGAAGTGCGCAACGCGGTCGATCAGGTCAACAAGGAAGTCTCGACGCGTTTTGATTTCAAGGGCAGCGATGCGCGGGTCGAGCAGGCGGACTATGTGCTGACGCTGTTTGCCGATACCGATTTCCAGCTCGATCAGGTTTACGACATCCTCGCGCAGAAGCTTGCCAAGCGCAGTGTCGATGTGAAATGCCTGGACAAAAGCGACGTCGAAAAAGTCTCGGGCAACAAGGTCAAGCGCAGCGTCACGGTGAAGACCGGTGTCGAGATCGAGCTGGCCAAGAAAATCGTGCGCATCATCAAGGACAGCAAGCTGAAAGTGCAGGCCAGCATTCAGGGCGATACCGTGCGGGTGTCCGGAGCCAAGCGCGACCTGTTGCAGGACACGATCGCGCTGGTGCGCAAAGAGATCAGCGACTTTCCCCTGCAGTACCAGAACTTCCGCGACTGACGGGAGCCATGGTGAGGGTGCTGGTACCGCTGGCAGACGGCTGTGAAGAGCTCGAAGCCGTGACCGTGATCGACCTGCTGCGCCGCGCCGGCATCGAGGTGGTCTGCGCGGGTTTGCAGCCCGGGCCTGTCCGGTGCAGCCGTGGCGTGGTGCTGGTGCCGGATATGACGCTCGACGCCGCACTGGCGCAGGACTACGCCATGGTGGTGCTGCCGGGCGGCATGCCGGGGGCGGCGCATCTTAAGGCCGATCCGCGCATTCTGGATGTGCTGAAGCGCATGGCGGCGGACGGAAAATACACGGCGGCGATTTGCGCCGCGCCCATGGTGCTGTCGGAAGCGGGGCTGCTTAAAGGCAAAGCGGCGACCAGTTACCCCGGTGCGCTGGATGGCCAGCCGGACATCCGGCTGAGTACCGACAGCGTGGTGCGCGACGGCACGGTGCTGACCTCGCGCGGGCCGGGCACGGCAATGGACTTTGCCTTGGCGCTGATCGAGACCCTGCTGGGCGAGGACACGCGCAGGCAGGTCGAAGCGCCCTTGATGCGGCCCTAGCCCACCGGGCCCGCCAATCCGTTTATCATCCCGTATTGACTGTTACACCCGGAGATTGCCATGCAGATACGCGACATCCTCACCCAGAAAACCGACACCATCTACTCCATTGCGCCGAATGATTCGGTCGCGGTCGGGGTCGCGAAAATGGTCGAGCTGGGCATCGGTTCGCTGGTGGTGATGAAAGACGGCGAAATGGTTGGACTCCTGACCGAGCGTGACGTGGTGCACGGCATGGTCAAGCAGGGCTGCGACCTGAAGGACGCCGACATCAGCACCATCATGGTCACCGAACCGGTGGTGGCGAGCGGCGATGACTCGCTCGACTATGCGCGCGACGTGATGACCAAGTCGCACATCGGTCATTTGCCCATCCTCGACGGCAGCAAGCTTTTAGGGATCATCTCCTTCCACGACGTGGCACGCGCCAGCCTCAAGGAAGCGAAGTTCGAAAACAGTCTGTTGAAGCGCTATATCAAGCACTGGCCGGAAACGAACTAAAACCGCTCACCACAGAGGCACAGAGACACGGAGAAAACCACAGGGGATGGTCGCCCTGTTTCAGAAGCAGGCCAGACCGTTCGTAGCGACATCCGGAACTTCAGAATCTCAGGTTTTTCTCTGTGCCTCTGTGGTGTAAGGGTGTTTTCGGAACCCCTCAGCGGATTGATTCGATATCGAGCGTCTTGTCCATGATGTTCGGTGTGATCAGCGCGTAGCCCTGTTGCTGCCAGTGCGCCAGTTCGGTGATGGCGTTGGGCACGACTTCGATGAAATCCTGAAAGTCTTTCACCGCATAGCCATAGTCCTCGGCGGCCTGGCCGCATACCTTGAACGTCACCCCAAGATCGGCGTAATAGCGCATCCGATCCACTGCTTCCTGATAGGTCGCTTCGTTCTTTTTGGCCACCGTCACAATCTCCAGACCGTGAATCACGACCACGATTTTCATGTCTTCCGGCGACTGGTCGTAGGGCGACGCCTGGAGCGTATTGGCCAGCGAACGCAGCCAATAGAGCGCACTGCCGATTTTGTGCGGATGGTCCAGATAAAAATCGAACAGTACGCGGGCCGGCGCGTAGGGGGTTTGCGTCCAGGTGCCGGCTGCCTGTGCCGGAGTGGCCAGTCCCAGCCCGACGATTGCGCCCAGCCAAATGAGTCTGTCCAACCAGCCGGTCACTCTTTTCCACGTCCGTGTTTTCATCGCAGCCTCCTGTATTCCGGTCAGACCGGAGTTGACGAATCCGGCTTGATTTATAGCCGCTGTGCGGCGTGTTGCCGGGTACGGCGCAGCATCCGGAACAGGCTGAGACGCGCCGGATCCAGTTCGCCTGCGTCTACTGCTTCGTGCAACCGGCAACCTGGCTCGCTTTCATGCTGGCAGTCACGGAATCGGCAGGTGCCCAGATAGGGGCGAAATTCGACAAAAGCGTGCGCCAGCGCATCGGTATCCAGATGCTGCAGGGCAAACTCCTGCAGGCCGGGCGAATCCACCAGCGCAGAGTTCGCGTCGAGCCGGTGCAGACGGGTGTGTGTCGTGGTGTGGCGGCCACTGTCGAGTGCTTCGGAATAATCGGCGGTCAACACGTCGGCATCCGGAAACAGCGCGTTTACCAGTGTCGATTTGCCCATGCCGGACTGACCGATCATCAGCGTGGTGTGTCCTGTCAGCGCCGGGCGCAGCGGGGCAGGGTCGGCCAGGGCCGACAGGGCAATCGACGGGTAGCCGATACGCGTAAGCAGGGTCAGGCGTTCGCGGGCGGCGGGTGTTTCCGGCAAATCGGTTTTATTGAGGATGACCAGACTGGCAATGCCCTGGTCTTCTGCGGCCAGGATGCAGCGCTGCACCAGTTCCATCGAAAAACTCGGCCGTGCCGCCACCACCACGGCCAGCTGCGTGATATTGGCGGCGATGGCCTTGGTCTTGTAGGCATCGGATCGATAAAACAGGCTGCTGCGCGGCAGAACCGACTGGATCACGCCGCTGTCACCGGTGCGTTCGAGGGTGATCTGGTCGCCACACACCACTTGCAGATGGCGTCCCTTGACCTGGCAGGGCAGGGTGCCTGCCGCCGTGGCCACGATGAAACGTCGGCTGAAAGCGGCGATGACCTCGCCTGTCAGGGTATTCAGAATCGGGGGGTGTCGTCGCTGGCGGTCTTGACCTGCTGCGACAGCCCGAGGATGCGGTGCTTGAGCTTTTCCGACAGCCTGGAATAGTCGCCACTCAGCAATTGCCGCGCGTCGTCGATCCGTCCCGCCAGATACAGCGCCACCACGTTTGCCGCATATTCATGAAATTGCGCATGCAATTCCCGCACGTCCTCATAACGCGACAGCTGCGACATGGCCGCGCCCTCACCGTATATCCAGATGCCCAGGGCACAGCGGTTATCTTCGCGGATGCTTTCCGGGTCGAGCACTTCGGTGCTTTCGCCCGCCAGTAAAGTCGTCAGCCGTTGCTTCCACATGACGTGTGCACGGATTATTTCCATCCAGTCCATGACGCGCTCCTCGCGACGGAGGCCATGAGCCTGCGTTAAATCTCGAACAGACTATCGACCTTGGCCGCACAAATGAAATCGTTTTCCGATAGCCCGTTGATGGCGTGCGTCCAGAATTCGACCTTGACTGTGTTATAGCCGACCAGCAGATAGGGATGGTGGTCTTCACGGTGCGATACCCACATCACTGCGTTAGTAAACGCCTGGGCCTGATAGTGATCCTTGAATTTGTATTCCCGGGTGATTTTGATGCCATCACGCTGCCAGCCGGTCAGCCCCTTGAGCATGGGCGCGATCTGCGCATCGGTCATGGCTGCAACGCCCCCTTCGCAGGGCGCACATTTCTTGCGAACGAGTTCTTCAACGATAGTCGTCATGCTGTTTCCTTATTTGAATTTGTAAAACTGCTGGTTGAGATAGGCCGCCACATGCAGCTCATCCTCGGGAAACCAGCCTGCACCGGTATTGGCATTGCAACCGGAAATGCGCGCCGCAAGCTGCGCAGCGGAACGGGTTTTACGGTCAGCGCGAAGATACATTTTGCTGCCGTCACCGCCATACAGGCGGATATGGCAGCTGGTGCAGGATTTGTCATGCAGGCCTTTGCCCAGTTTGGCGTCGCCCTGGGCAAAGGGCGCAGCCCACGCGGGGCTTGCAAGCAGGGTCAGGCAGGCAAGTATCAGGGTTTTCATGATCCGTCTCCATCAAGCGATGTGAGGATTATGGGTGCAAGCGCTGGCTTCTGCCAGTCTGGGGGGCAGCCAGGCGGCGTATGGGGCAGGGTCATGGGTGTGCGAAAATGCGCGCTCACTTCAATCAGGAATCGTCATGGCGCTTACCCCCACGCATCTGCTCTGGCTGGACATGGAAATGACCGGCCTGTCACCCGACACCGACCGCATTATTGAAATCGCCATCGTGGTGACCGATGCCGATCTCAACACCGTGGCCGAAGGTCCGGTGCTCGTTGTGCATCAGACCGACGAGGTGATGAATGGCATGGACAACTGGAACAAGGGCACGCATGGCAAATCGGGTTTGATCGACCGCGTGAAGGCGTCCACGCTGACCGAGGCCGATGCCGAAGCGCAGATGCTGGCCTTCGTGAAGCAGCACCTGCCTGCGCGAACCTCACCCATGTGCGGCAACTCGATCTGTCAGGATCGCCGCTTCATGGCGCGCTACATGCCGCAACTCGAAGCCTTCTTTCATTACCGCAATCTGGATGTCAGCACGCTGAAAGAGCTGGCCAAGCGCTGGCGTCCGGGTCTCGCCGAAGGCTTCAAGAAATCCAGCAAGCACGAGGCGCTGGCAGACATTTACGAGTCCATCGACGAGATGAAGTACTACCGCGAGCACTTCATCCGCCCAGCTTGAAACGGATCCAGCCCGGCTGGCCCGGATTCAGTTGAGTTCGGCTTCCGGATTCATTGCCAGTGAGCGCTGGGGCGGGCGGCGGCCCACCAGGATCGTCACCGTGAGCGACTTTTGTTTGCGCTCCAGCGTCAACTGTGTGTTGTCACCCGGCTTCAGCGCGGCGATCAGGTTCAGCAGGGACGAAGCGTCCGTGACCGGTTTGCCGTTCACCGCCTGCAAAATATCGCCCGGACGGACCCCGCCCGCGTCAGCCGGACCGCCTTTGAGTACCCCGGCGATGAGGGCACCCTGCACGGTTTTCAGATTGAAGGATTCAGCGAGTTCGGGGGTGAGGTCCTGAATTTCGACGCCGACCCAGCCACGCGTCACGCTGCCGGATTTCACGATCTGTTCCATCACCTGCCGGGCTATCGATACCGGAATCGCGAAACCGATGCCTTGCGACCCCCCGGTGCGTGAATAAATCGCACTGTTGACGCCGACCAGATGGCCTGCGGCATCGACCAGCGCCCCCCCCGAATTGCCGGGGTTGATTGCGGCGTCGGTCTGGATGAAGTTTTCGAAAGTGTTGATCCCCAGATGCGTACGGCCCAGCGCGCTGACTATGCCTGCGGTCACGGTCTGGCCGACACCGAAAGGATTGCCGACTGCCAGCACCCAGTCGCCCACCTGCAGGCTGTCGGCTTGGGCAAAGGTGATGGTGGGCAGCGTGCCGGCATCGATTTTCAGCACCGCGAGGTCGGTTTCGGGGTCGCTGCCCACCACCCGCGCGGGCAGGGTTTTGCCATCCGCCAGTGCCACCTGGATTTCGTCTGCCGCATCGACCACGTGATGATTGGTGAGGATGTAACCATTGGAGCTGACGATCACCCCCGAGCCCAGATTGGACGCTTCGCGCGGGCGGGCATCCAGGCGATCGCCAAAGAAATAGCGGAAGACCGGATCCTGCAGCGCAGGGTGCGCCGGGCTGCGGATTTTCTGCTGGGTGAAAATATTGACCACCGCCGGAATGACTTTTTGCGCAGCCGGGGCAAACGACTCGCCGCTGACGGCGCGGCCGGGTGCAGGTGGCACGGCCTGCTGGATGGTGACGCTTTGCACTTGCGGCTGCCAGCGCAACAGGTCCGGTTTGAACATTGCAATGATGAACAGCACGCCCAGCGCCACCGTGGTGGATTGGGCGAACAGCAGCCAGAGTTTGCGCATATCGATTGAATTCAGGGACTTGGCCAGGGTTTTGGCACGCGGCGATTATAGCCCACGGTCGGGATCATGCGCGGGTGGGCTTCCGGAGACGGGGCCAATTTGGTTAGAATGCCGGTCTTATTGCAAACACGTTCAGGTCAGACAAAGATGAGCCAGGAAGTTAATGGGCAAAAAATGAACGCCAGCAAGCGCAAATTCCTGATCGCAGCGACCAGTGCGGTCGGGGGTGTGGCAGCGGCGAGTGTGGCGATTCCCCTGGTAATGAGCATGCTGCCGAGTGCGCGTGCCAAGGCTGCCGGGGCGCCGGTGGAAGTGGATATCAGCAAGGTGGAACCCGGCGCGATCCTGACCGTGGAATGGCGCGGTAAACCGGTGTGGATCGTCAACCGCACGCCGGAAATGCTGAAAGACCTGCCCACGCTGGACAGCCAGCTGGCCGACCCCGGCAGCGAGATGCCGCAGCAACCCGAGTACTGCAAGAATCCCACCCGTTCGATCAAGCCCGAGTATCTGGTGGCTGTCGGCATCTGCACCCACCTGGGCTGTTCGCCGACTTTCCGCAAGGATGTGGGCGCGGCGGATCTGGGCGCGGACTGGAAGGGCGGCTTCTTCTGCCCCTGCCACGGTTCGCGTTTTGACCTGGCAGCACGCGTTTACAGCGGCGTACCGGCACCGACCAACATGGTGATCCCGCCCCATCAATACCTCAGCGACGCAAAATTGCTGATCGGCGTAGACGCAAAAGGAGCTTAATCAATGTCTGCCATGCAAAAGCTGATGGGCTGGATCGACGAACGCCTGCCGCTGACCGCGACCTACAAGGCGCACCTGTCCGAGTATTACGCGCCCAAGAATTTCAATTTCTGGTACTTCTTCGGTTCGCTGGCCCTTTTGGTGCTGGTGATCCAGATCGTTACCGGCATCTTCCTGACGATGAACTACAAGCCGGATTCGGAACTGGCTTTCGCGTCGGTCGAATACATCATGCGCGATGTGGACTGGGGCTGGCTGATCCGCTACATCCACTCCACCGGCGCGTCGATGTTCTTTGTCGTCGTTTACCTGCACATGTTCCGCGGGCTCATGTACGGCTCGTACCGCAAGCCGCGCGAGCTGATCTGGATTTTCGGCGTGTGCATCTACCTTGCGCTGATGGCTGAAGCTTTCCTGGGCTACCTGCTGCCGTGGGGCCAGATGTCGTACTGGGGCGCGCAGGTCATCGTCAACCTGTTTGCCGCCGTACCCATCATCGGCGAAGACCTGTCGATCTGGATCCGCGGCGATTACGTCATCGGTGATGCCACGCTCAACCGCTTCTTTGCCTTCCATGTCATCGCCCTGCCGCTGGTGCTGCTGGGCTTGGTGGTGGTGCATCTGGTCGCGCTGCATGAAGTCGGCTCCAACAACCCCGACGGTGTCGAGATCAAGAAACACAAAGACCCGGTTACCCACATTCCGCTCGACGGCATTCCCTTCCATCCGTATTACACGGTCAAGGACATCGTCGGCGTCGTGGTGTTTCTCATGGTGTTCTCGGCGATCATGTTCTTTGCGCCGGAGATGGGCGGTTATTTCCTGGAAGCCGCCAACTTCATTCCGGCCGACCCGCTGAAGACCCCGGAACACATCGCGCCGCTGTGGTATTTCACGCCCTTCTACGCGATTCTGCGTGCGGTGCCGCCGCTGTTCGGCTCGCAATTCCCCGGCGTGGTGGCCATGGGCATGTCGATCGTGCTGCTGTTCTTCCTGCCGTGGCTGGATCGCAGCAAGGTCAAATCGATCCGCTATCGCGGCCCGATCTACAAAATCGCGCTGGTGCTGTTCATTGTGTCTTTCGTCGGCCTGGGGTATCTCGGTCTGTTGCCGTCCACGCCGATCGCAACGATTTTTGCCCAGGTTTTCTCGGTCATCTACTTCCTGTTTTTCCTGTTGATGCCCTGGTACACCTCGATTGACAAAACCAAACCGGAACCGGAAAGGGTGACTGGCTAAATGAAACGCTTGAAGAATCTTCTGTTCCTGCTGGCGGCGCTGCCCATGCTGGCCAGTGCGTCAGCCCCGACCGTGGCGCTCGACAAGGCCCCGGTCAACGTGGCCGACCAGGAATCGCTGCAACGTGGCGCGCGCCTGTTCGTCAACTATTGCCTTAACTGCCACAGCGCCGGTTACATGCGCTACAACCGCCTGCAGGATATTGGCCTGACCGAAGATCAGATCAAGGACAACCTGCTGTTTGCCGGCGAAAAACCCGGCGAGCTGATGAAAGTCGGCATGACCAAAGCCGACGGCAAAGCCTGGTTCGGTGCCACGCCGCCCGACCTCAGCGTGGTGTCGCGCTCACGCGGTGCCGACTGGCTCTACACCTATCTGCGCGGCTTTTACCGTGACGACAGCCGGGCCACCGGCTGGAACAACACGGTGTTTGACAAGGTGGGGATGCCGCACGTGATGTGGAGCCTGCAGGGCGAAATGGCCCCGGTGTACAAGACCGAGCACGGCCACGAGGTGATCGACCGCCTCGAACTCGTCAAACCGGGCAGCGTCACCCTCGCCGAATACGATTCGATGGTGGGCGACCTGGTCAACTACATGGTCTGGATGGGCGAACCGGCACAACTCCAGCGCAAGCAGCTGGGCTTGATCGTGCTGGCGTTTCTGGCGGTCTTTTTCGTCGTGGCCTACTACCTGAAAAAAGAGTTCTGGAAAGACATCCACTGAAACCAGTGATTTTTTGCCAACAGCCGGACTGTGTCCGGCTGTTGGCGTTTTAAGCCTGCAAGCCCAGCCTGCACGTAACACCACGGGAGCCTCACCATGATGACTTTATATTCCGGCAGTACCGACCCCTACAGCCATCGCTGCCGCATAGTCCTGTTCGAAAAGGACATGGATTTTGAAGTGATCGACGTGGACATGCACAACAATCCCGAAGAAGTGGCCAGCATCAGCCCCAGCGGCAAGATGCCGGTGCTGGTCGAGCGCGACCTGATCCTGACCGAATCCAACATCATCAACGAATACATCGACGAACGTTTCCCGCACCCGCAGCTGATGCCGCCGGATCCGGTGATGCGCGCCCGCGCGCGGCTGGTGCTGTTCAATTTCGAGCACGATCTGTTCACCCATGTGAACACGCTGGAGCATTCGCTCAGCAAGGCATCGGACAAGGCGCGGGTCGAAATTCGCGACAGCCTGTCGCAGCTCACCCCCATCCTCACCAAGCAGAAGTACCTGATGAACGACGAGTTTTCCATGCTCGACGTCGCCATCGCGCCCTTGCTGTGGCGGCTGGAGCATTACGGGATCGAACTGCCGAAAATGGCGGCACCGGTGCTCAAATACCGTGAACGCCTGTTCAGCCGCCCGGCCTTCATCCTGGCGTTGACGCCGACCGAAAAGGCCCTGCGTAAATAAGCACGGCTGTGGCTGACCTCTCCACCAAACCCTACCTGATCCGCGCCCTGTATGAATGGTGCGTGGATTCCGGCTGCACCCCGCAGATCCTGGTGGCAGTCGATGCCCACACGCGCGTGCCGATGGGCTTTGTCAAAGACGGCAAAATCGTCCTCAACATCAGCGCCGGGGCCACCCGCGACCTGCGGCTGGACAACGACTGGATCCAGTTTTCTGCACGCTTTGGCGGGGTTTCACACGAAATCTCGGTGCCGGTGGATCGCGTTGCCGCCATTTTTGCGCGCGAGAATGGGCAGGGCCTGCACTTCGAGCCAGTCGATGCCGGTGCATCCTCCGAAGCGCCTGCCGCTGTTGATGCAGGCACTGAACCGCCCGCACCGCCGAAAGGCCGCCCCACGCTCAAAGTCGTCAAGTAATCCGTTTCACCTGCGTGCGCATCGTTATAATGTCGCCCGTTGCCGCTTTAGCTCAGGGGTAGAGCAACCGCCTTGTAAGCGGTAGGTCGTCAGTTCAAATCCGACAAGCGGCACCACATACCCGTATCAGCACTTGACATGAAGTAAGCTAAACCCGCATCTGGCAATGGATTGCGGGTTTTTTGTTGTCCACGCCATGGCATGGCACAACCGGGAAATACTGTCTTGTTGGCGGTACGCAATGACGGTATGCGACATGTGGCCAACCTTGAGTTGTTCAGTTGCACCATACAGCCTGATCGATGCTGCGAACCGTTGTCTCCTGTAGCAACCCGCGCTATAGTTGATCAATTAGCTGGACATATAGGTCAACACCATCATGCGCATCGTCACTTATTCCCATGCGCGCAATGCGCTAAAAGACGTGCTGGACACCGTGGCGCAAGACGCGGACATCACCGTCATCAGCCGTCGCGACAGCGAAGATGACGCAGTGGTCATGTCGCTTGCGCATTACAACAGCATCATGGAAACCCTGCATTTGACCAGCAACCCGGCCAATGCCGCGCACCTGGCCAAATCCATTCATCAGCTGCGCACCGGCAAAGCCAGGCCGCGAAAACTGCTGGAAGCCTGATGCGGCTATTCGTATTCACGCCCGGCGCATGGGCAGATTACGTTTACTGGCAGGGTCAAGACCGCAAAACACTCAAACGCATCAATATCCTGATAGAAGCCGCCGCCCGTGACCCGTTCATAGGCATAGGCAAGCCCGAACCCCTGCGTGGGGACTTGTCGGGCTTCTGGTCAAGACGTATCGACGAAGCCCACCGGCTGGTTTATGAGGCGACCGATACCGAGTTGCGCATAGTGGCCTGCCGGTTTCACTACTCAGCAGGCTGAATCCCGTCCGCCGTCAGTCGATTCCCAGCCGCTCCAGGCGATAGCGCAGGCTGCGGAAGGTGACGCCGAGGATGCGCGCGGCCGCAGTCTTGTTGTGTCGCGTCTGCTCCAGTGCTTCGAGAATGGCAACCCGCTCGGTCTGGTCGAGATAATCCTGTAGCGGATATTTCCCGCCCGGCACATGGGCGGATGCAGGTAGGGCAGGGGGGGCGAGGCTGAGATCGGCGCAGGTGATGTGCTGGGCTTCACACAGGGCAACGGCGCGTTCCAGTGTGTTCTCCAGTTCGCGCACGTTGCCGGGGAAAGCGTAGGCGCACAGCGCCTGTTCGGCAGCGCGATCCAGCTTGATGGCGCTGCCGCCCAGTTTGTCGAGCAGAAAACGCGCCATGACGGGTATGTCTTCCACCCGTTCACGCAGGCTGGGCATCAGCAGGTCGATGACGTTGAGGCGGTAGTACAGGTCCTGGCGAAAGCGCCCGCCCTCCACCAGCGTGGATAAATTCTGATGGGTGGCGCTGACGATGCGCACATCCACCGGGTCTTCCTGCGTGGCACCGACTTTGCGTACTTTTTTTTCCTGCAACACGCGCAGCAATTTCACCTGCATGGACAGGGGCAGGTCGGCCACTTCGTCGAGAAACAGGGTGCCCCCGTCGGCAGCCTGAAAAAATCCATTGCGGTCTGTTTCGGCACCGGTAAAAGCCCCTTTGCGATAGCCAAAGAACTCACTTTCCATCAGCGTTTCCGGAATCGCGCCGCAATTCACTGCAACAAACGGCTGTTCGGCCCGGCTGCCCAAGCGGTGAATCAGACGCGCTGCCAGCTCTTTGCCGCTACCCGATTCGCCGGTGATGTGTACCGGAGCCTGGGTGCGCGCAAGTTTGACGATACGCGCCCGGATATCCTGCATCGCGGGCGAGTTGCCAATCAATTCGCGGGTCGGATCGTCGCCCTGGGCCAGGGCAGGTATTTTCAGCGCCGACTTGATCAGCGTGCGCAGTTGATCCAGTGCCACCGGCTTGGCCAGATAATCGAACGCGCCCGCCTTGAGCGCGGCGACCGCATTGCCGGCGTTGCCAAATGCGGTGATGACCGCCACCGGCACCGGTGTAGCCAACGCGCTGGCGATGGCAATCACTTCCAGGCCTTCGCCATCGGTCAGTCGCATATCCGTCAGACACAGGTCGTAACGGGTTTGCGCTAAATGCCCGCGCGCTTCGGCCACACTGGTGGCGCGGTCGGCCTCCAGTCCCATTTTCACCAGGGTCAGCTCCATCAGGTCGAGCAGGTCGGGCTCGTCATCCACCAGCAGAATGCGCGTTCCGGTGGCCATGTCAGGCGCGCTCGTGCAGGCTGATGCGGAAATGGCCGCCGGTGGATTCCGGCAGGTAAGCCAGCATGGCATGGTTCGCCTCGGCCAGTTCGCGTGCGAGAAAGAGTCCCAGCCCGGTTCCCTGTGCGTCGGTGGTGAAAAACGGTTCAAACAGTTTGCTGCGGTGTTCGGCAAGGATGCCCGGCCCGTCGTCCTGGAGATCGATGTGTACGTGGCCGTTCAGCGTTGTGCCCGAGATGCGGATACTGCCGGGCTGACGGCGGCTGAAACGCCAGGCGTTGCGCAGCAGGTTCCACATAATCTGGCGCAAGTGGTCGGGATCAAAGCGGAAATGCAGGGTATCGGGCATGTGCACTATGACGGCGGCGTCCGGGATTTCTTCAGTCTGGCGCAGTTCCGCAATCAGGGCGGTTAGCGTGCTGGCGTTGAAATCTGCGGGGTTGAGCCGGTCACGCCGGTTGAGGGTCAGCACTTCTTCCACCAGCCGGTCCAGCCGCTGCGCGTTGTTGTCGATGATCCCGGTCAGGCGAATCTGTCCGGCGTCCTGCGACTCCTCGCGCAGCAACTGTGCCGCGTGGCTGATCGCCGACAGCGGATTGCGGATTTCATGGGCAATGTTGGCCGTCAGCCGCCCCAATGCGGCCAGTTTGAGGCGTTGGGCCGCCTGATCAGCCTGGCTCTGGTCTTCCAGTAGCAGGATGCGGCTGTGGTCGGCGGTGTCCAGCGGAATGCAGCGCACCCGCAACTGGACACCGGGGATGCTCAAGGGATAGGTTTTATCGGGCAGGCATTGCGGCGACAGCGCCTCGGCAAATTCTGGTGCCAGTTCAGCCAGGCGGCTGATGCCCGGACTGATCGTCGCGCGCACCCCCAGCAAAGCCAGCGCGCGCGGACTGGCATGGCTGATCACCCCGTCGCCGCGCACCGCCAGCAGGCCGTCTGGCGAATTTTCAATCGCCACCGCGTTGATCCGGTTCAGCATGGCCAGCTCGTCGGCCTGAAGCAGCGCCAGGGTTTCCGAACGCAGCGCGCGCTGGGTCAAGGCATGGGCCAGCCAGCCGATAGCGAAGTAACCGGCACACAGCAGACCCACCTGGAAATAGCTGTCCAGACCGAGGCGCCCACCCAGCAGACTGAAACCGTGCTGCAACAGCAGGGCAATCGAGGCCAGTGCGGCATATAGCAGCGTCAGTCGGCCGCTGCCGACCAGCCCGCCCGATGCAATCGAAATCAGCAGCAGCAAGCCCAACCCGGAGGACAGACGTGCGCTGGTTCCCATCAGCAGCATCACGAAAATGATGTCGGTGAGAATGTGCGCGCTGAGCTGGAGCTGAAAGCGGGGCCAGCGTGCCCGTATCCCCAGCACAAACAGGGCGGCGCACACCAGATAGGCAAAAGCATAGCTGCGGAAACGCTCACCCGAAGTTTCGGGAAAGACATCCGAGCCGCTGAAAATCAGCCCGGTAAACACCAGCGCCACCGCCAGCGTCAGACGATACAGGTTGAAATAATCGAGACTGCGCCAGTGTGACGCGTAATAGCCCCGGGTCACAGGGCGCGGCATGGCCGCAGGTTTCATGGCGTGGCGCTTACCGTTTGCCCAGTTGCTGGTGTTCGGCCGAGCAATACAGCTCGCCCGCCGAATAGATCGCTTCGCTGCGCGGCAGATTCACCCCGCAATGCGCGCATTTCACCATGTTTTCAACAGGTTGCGGATCAGCTGAAGCGTGGGGCTGGGTCAGTGACCGCTTGTAGGCACGCAACAGCGCCAAGATTACAAAGACAATGGCAATCAGCAGCAGAATCTTGATAAGCACAGGGAATATCCCGATAGATCCATAAAGTGGCATGGAGCATAGCATGGCGCGGCGGACCACTGCCCAGCCAGATGATCGTGTGTCAGCCACTAAGCTGGGAGCCGCGGCAGTCATACACTTGTTATTGGGTTCGGGCTTGGTCTGGGGTTTGTATCCAGCTTGGCGCAGAGTCGGCATTTTTGCGCCATAATGCCCCTGCCCTGCCATCATCGGGGGCAGGGGGTCCGGAGTTGATCCGGAGCAAGACCACAAGAAATCATCCGTGCCCAGATCCCGGAGCCATGACCAATCACAATCAGTGGCTGTTTCGACAGCAACTCTCCGTTGTTTCCCTGACCAAAATCCTGCTCGACCCGTTTGTGGCCGTGCTGGTGCTGATCGGCTGCACGATTTATTTCCATGAACCGTTCCAGGGGCCGTACCCGATCCTGGCCCTGATCGTGTTCACGCTGACCTTCCCCGGCAAATGGCCCGAGGTGACGCTGCGCGCATTCTGGAACGAAGTCATCATGCCGTGGTTTTTCCTCTCCGGCCTGATCCTGCTGTTTGGCTATTCCACCGGCTATCTCGATTTCTTCCCGCCCGAGCTGGTCATGGCCTGGATGCTGATTACGCCGGTGGCCATGTGGCTGGCGCACCGGGTGGTGCGCAAAATCCTGCCGCGCCTGTTGCTGCTGGAAGGCGGGCGCCGCCGCGCCATTATTGTGGGGGCAGGCCATCTGGGCACCGAACTGCGCGGGCGTTTTGCCAACGATCGGGCGCTGGGCGTGGATGTGATCGGCTTCTTTGACGACCGGCTGATCGAGCGTACCGAACTGACCGATCCCGAGAAATTGCTGG
This sequence comes from Pseudomonadota bacterium, assembly GCA_021783275.1. Taxonomy (GTDB): domain Bacteria; phylum Pseudomonadota; class Gammaproteobacteria; order Burkholderiales; family Thiobacillaceae; genus Thiobacillus. The sequence continues at coordinate 20,943 of JAJXUA010000006.1, read as the reverse complement.
GCAAACTGTTGGATATCCCGGAGTACGTCAATCTCCACACCGTCGATCTGGTGTACATCACCCTGCCGATGGCGTCGCAGCCCCGCACCCTCAGCCTGCTCGATGCCCTGCGTGACACCACCGCGTCGGTGTATTTCGTACCGGATATCTTTGTCTCCGACCTGATCCAGGCGCGAGTCGATCACATCCAGGGCATGCCAGTAGTGGCGCTCACCGAATCGCCCACCCTCGGTGTCAGCGGTATCGGCAAGCGCATCAGCGATGTCGTCATCGCCAGTTTCATTCTGCTGCTGATCTGGCCACTGCTGATAGCCCTGGCCATCGGCGTCAAGCTGTCCTCGCCCGGCCCCATCATCTTCAAGCAGCGCCGCTACGGGCTGGACGGGCAGGAAATCCTTATCTACAAATTCCGTTCCATGAGCGTGTGCGAAGACGGCAGCATCATCAACCAGGCCAGCCGCACCGACTGCCGCATCACTGCGTTTGGTGCTTTCATCCGCAAAACCTCGCTCGACGAACTGCCGCAGTTCATCAACGTGCTGCAGGGCCGCATGAGCGTCGTCGGCCCGCGCCCCCACGCTGTTTCCCATAACGAGCAGTACCGCAAGCTCATCAAGGGCTACATGCTGCGCCACAAGGTCAAACCCGGCATCACTGGCTGGGCGCAGGTCAACGGCCTGCGCGGCGAAACCGAAACCCTCGACAAAATGCGCGCCCGCGTTCAGTACGACATCGACTACATGCGCAACTGGTCGCTGATGTTCGACCTGATGATCATCGGCAAGACCCTGGTGGTGGTGTGGCGGGATCAGAACGCGTATTGAATTAAGTGCTTGCTGGCAAGGCTCCCGTGCTCGTTGGCAGACAAGTCGGTTTTCTTTACACCAGATGAATTTGACCAGTGTGTATTCATGCGCTTAATGGCTGTGAATACTAGAATGTGCTGCAAATTCAAAAACTTGCACGTTCTGCATTAATTCTGGAATGTTTTGTGCCTCTGTCCTTGGTACTCGTATACCAGTACGAGATATTTCAATATCGAGGAGGCTTCCATGTTGCAACTTGAACTTGTGCGCAAAAAAAACGCGGTCGCAGTGCTGGCCGGTAGTGCGATGCTGGCTTTATCTGCCAATGCCCATGCGTTGCTGGGTGATATTCTGCCACCCATATTGCCGGTGAGCACCATCCTCACTTTCGATTTTGATGGCCAGTTTACGATGTACGACCGAAATGGCGAAGTTGTACCAAACGAAACCCCTGGTGTCATGGGCACAATCACGCTCGACGCCGTGAGCTTTGGCGGTACGGCCTCGATGACAGGCGAGTTTTTTAATGTTCCATTCTTCGCGGATGGCGATTTGTCGGCCTATGTGGGATTGCTCGCCGGGGACAAGTGCGCGGGTGCGTTCATGTGTGCGCATTCGGAAATTGACTTTTCGTATAACGGGATCATTGTCCCTGTGCAGGCGGCGTTTGGCCTGAACCCGGTCATTCCGGGCCTGACCGATTTGCTCAGCCTGAACCTGGGGGCCGAGTTTGCAGTGGCTTCAATTGATACCGATGGCAATGGTATTCCTGGTACCGAAATCACGGCTTTCCCGTTTGCGGGTTTTAGCCCGTTCTTTTCGGGCACGGCTACTCTGGTAGGCATCAATCTGCTGGGTTCGCCTATCCCTAACCCGGATATCTGCATTCCGATTACCCCCGTACCCGAGCCTGCTGAATGGGCAATGATGCTGGTGGGTCTGGGCCTTGTCGGTGCGGCAGCGCGTCGGCGTCAGGCACTGGTGGCGGCGTGAACTAAAATCGAGTTCCCTGGCATGGAAGGAAATGCCCCGCTGGTCGGGGCATTTTTACTTTCGGTCTTGCGGGGAATTTTGTCTGGGGCGGGACCTGAATCGAACCTGAACATCCAGCCGCCAGTGACGTCCGTGCCTGGACAACTCGAATATTTTATGAATACCCGAACTTGTCGATAAATTTTACATATTGTGTTTTACGGGGTTATGTCGAAATCACATTGAATAATAATGATATTTTTGATGTCACCATGAACGCGAATGAGAGAAATGGTCTTAACTCTGCTAAAAAGACAGGCCAAATCGTCGGTTTTTTTTACACTAACACCGGAGGAAACCACAGTGCATGCTGGATGAAAAACAAATTAATGAATTAAATCTATGTAAACAAAGAAGATAAATTTTAGCGTATAAAACTGGAACAGCTGTTGCTTAAGTAGTTCGTACCACTTCAGCGTTACCCGGTGGTACTGGCACCCGGAACTAATAAGGGTGTGTTGTAGGTGGCAACAAGTAGATAGATCGATCTATAAATTTTTCGAGGAGAAACAAATGATTTTCAAGAAAACTGCTCTGGCGCTTGCGCTGACCGTTGCTTCTGTTAGCGCTTACGCTATTGACGAAGCCCCCGATGGTGGTATCGGTGCTGTCGTTGACTTCAATGTGACCGGTGGCTTGTTCGGACTGGGTGCGGCTCCCAGCATCGCTATCGCAGCTCTGCCTTGGGATTTTGTTGACGCAGGTGGCGCAACCGGTGGTATCGTAAATGCTTTTCAATTCTTCGGTGGTCCGGTAGCGATCTTCACCAATACCCCCTTAGCTACCGACGATAACCCCTATGGTGGTGTTGCTGTTGGCGGAGGTGCTTTCCCCTCTGGCGTAACTACTGCCTCTACCATCACGATGGATCTGTCTTCGTGGACCAACTACTGGAATGGCACGAACTTCAACACCGGTACTGCGGCTGCAACGGGTAGTTATGATTCGTCCACCGGCGCCTTCAGTATTGCTTGGACTACCACGATTGTTGGTGGCCCGTTCAATGGACAGGCGGCAAACTGGATCATTAATGGTACTGCTGCTGCTGCTGTTCCGGAAGCTGAAACCTATGCGATGATGCTTGCAGGTCTGGGCTTGGTCGGCACGATGGTGGCACGCCGCCGCAAACTGGTGGCCTGAATATCCAAACGGCCCTGCGCTGTCGGGGCTGTTTTGTGTAGTGGTTACTGTTTGTGGGTGTCAAAAAACACGGCGGGATATCCCGCCGTGTTTTTTTATATCTGTCTTGCGGAGGTTTTGAGAGATTAGTGGTTCGGCGGGGGTGGGGGCTTGTACGAGCTGCACTGGAACAGGGGTAGCTTACTAAGTGGTCAGCCGCGAAGCGTTTATGCTTGGAGCCGTGGTAAAAATCCAACGGCCACCGAAATTGTATGGTTGGCGGTGTCTGTTGCTTCTGTTCACAGTACAATTCGACCAGGTTTTTTGATGCCAATAAAGACGGGGATAAGCCCCGTGAATGTTTAGTCCAATTGAAGGAGGCGTTGATGCGTAAAATCATGAAACATGCGGTGCTGGCGGCGGCTTGTATGGCGGCTTTTCCCGCTTATGCCACAAACGGTTATTTTCTGCCCGGGTTCGGTTTTCGCTCCCAGGGCATGGGTGGGGTGGGGATTGCCTACGGGCGTGATTCACTCTCGGTGGCGGCCAACCCGGCCAATGCTGTAAACACGGGTATGCGGGGCGACATGGGTTTCGGTATTTTCAACCCGGAGCGATACGCGGCTGTCGGCACGCCGGCGGGCGATACCACCTTCTTCGGGTTTAACGGTAGCTCAGAAAGCGATTTGCAATATTTTGTTGTGCCTGAAATGGGCTTTACCATGCCGCTGACCGAGCAACTCCATCTGGGGGTGGCTGTTGTAGGGAATGGCGGGATGAACACGAACTACTCGACCAATTTCTTCCAGAATAACTCAACATATCAGCTAGGCGTGGATCTGCTCCAGTTGCTGGTGCCGGTTACTCTGGCCTACAAGTTGAATGACGACCATGCTTTCGGTGCCTCGGTCGTGCTGGCAGAGACCCGTTTCCGGGCCTATGGGATACAGTCTTTTGCTGCCATTTCGGCTGATCCGGCCAATCTGACCAACAACGGCTATGACTATTCCTATGGCGCGGCACTTCGTTTGGGTTGGCTGGGTGAGTTTCTCGATGACAAGTTGACCTTGGGTTTGACCTATGCAACCAAGAGTTACATGACGAAATTTGACAAATACCGAGGTTTGTTTGCCGAGCAGGGCGGGTTCGATATTCCGTCGAACTACGGAATCGGCATCGCGCTCAAACCTGCTAAAAATCTGGTGATTGCTGCCGATGTGTTACGGATCGAGTACGAGGGGGTCGCCGCGGTGTCGAATCGCGGTCCGGGTTTCGATAGCGGCCCGGGGTTTCAGGGTATTGCGGCAGGTTTTCCGTGTGGAAACCTTGGTGATGCCGCGCTTTGCCTGGGTGAAGACAGAGGCTTGGGTTTCGGCTGGGTCAACCAGACTGTATACAAACTCGGTGTCCAGTATGGCGTAAACAATCGCCTCCAGCTGCGCGCAGGTTACAACTATGGTAAAAGCCCGATTCTGGATGATCAACTGACTTTCAATACCCTGGCCCCGGCCACAGTTGAGCACCATTATTCGGTGGGCTTTACCTACAAGGCCAGTGACACGCTGGAAGTTAGTGGTACCTATATGTATGCTGCCCCGAACAGCCAGGTGGCTAGAGACCAGAATATTGTGGGTGGTGTCGAAATTGGTATGCACCAGAACCTGTTTGGCATAAGCCTCGGCTGGGTGCTTGAGCCCGGCAAGGATGACTACGGCGACGTGGAAATCGATCCATATGACTTTTCTGGTTTCTACATCGGTATGGGCTTTGGTCAGTCCAACCATGTGGACATGAATGGTGATATTGCAGAATCTGCAGCGGCGCTGGGAGGGGGAACGGCAAATACCACTGCGGTCAATAAGCGTAGCGAAGGATGGAAGGTTTTCACAGGCTACCAGCTGACACCGAACTTTGGTATTGAAGGGGGTTATGTCAACCTGAACGACGCCACGGCGACCACGCTGGTAACCGCACCGGCCCCGGCGGTCGGTCGGATCAACACTAAGGTCGCGGCAGATACCTGGTTTCTCGGCGGCACGGGGACGCTTCCGGTGACTGATAACATTGATGTTTTTGGCAAGGTGGGTGCGCATTTCTGGAGTGTCCATCCCAGTATCGGATCGACCAGCAGCATCGTTCCCAGCCTGAACACCAGCGATGACGGAATCGATCTCTACTATGGGGTGGGCGTGAGCTACACCCTGATTGAGGGACTGGATCTCCGCGCCGAGTGGGAGCGTTATGCCATCGACAGCGACTATGACGTTGATCTGGTGACGGCTGGTTTTGCAGTACGCTTCTAAGCATCCCGTTTGAAAAAAGCCGGGCTTAACCCCGGCTTTTTTTTTTGCCTTGCATATCTAATTAAATGAATTGTGAGCAGTGTTCTGAGAAAAGAATCTGCATCTGTCCGCGGGGCTGATTCGTAATCAGAAAACCGTTTCCCAAAAACTTTTTATGCCCTGAAGTGTCTCGTACACAACCCGATCAGGCTTGTTCGAGTGAGCTACTTTTGTCATGGTGCATAGCCCTGATGTAACATTGGCAATGGATAATTTAAACAATCTGCAACAGAGGAAGACAACATGCTGACGATCAACCCCAAAACCTGGCTGCTGACGATCATGATTGCTGCGTTGGCAGCGGGTTGTGGCGACAAAAAAGACGAAGTCGCCACAGATGAAAAAGCACCTACTCAAGTTGCTGCCAAAGTCAACGATACGGAGTTGACGGTGCATCAAGTGAACTACGCTTTGCAGCGTATTCCCAATTTGACGCCGGATCAGAGCAAGGCGGCTTCGCTGCAGGTGATCAAGAATCTCGTGGATCAGGAAATCGTCGTGCAAAAAGCGATCGCGGATAAACTGGATCGTGATCCGATGGTGGTTCAGGCACTGGACGCCGCCCGCCGTCAAATACTCGCCGAGGCATACATGGGCCGCAAGCTGGGCACGCCTGCAGAACCCAGTGATGCCGAAATACAGGCGTATTACAACGAACACCCCGAGCTCTTCAGCAAGCGCAAGCTGTATGGCTTGCAAGAGATATCGATCAAGACGCCCAAAGAAAAACAGGCCCAGATTCAGGCCAGGCTGGGAGAGTCGAAAACGCTCAATGATTTTGCGGCTTGGCTGAAAGCCGAAAAATATGAAGTCCAGGCTAAACAGGGCGTCAAACCGGCCGAGCAGTTGCCCTTGAGCCTGCTGCCCAAACTGTCGACCATGCCCAAGGGACAAGCCGTCGTGGTCAATACTCCTGAGGGTTTGCTGGTCATCGTATTGGCCGATACCCAGGATCAGCCCGTGACGCTGGAGCAGGCCAAGCCGGCAATCGCGAATCTGCTGAAAACGCAGGCGCAGCAAAAAGCCGCGAAGGCTGAGCTGGATACACTGAAGGCTACAGCCAAGATCGAATATCTGGGCGAGTTTGTCGATGCGGGCAAAGCGCCCGCGTCGGATGCCGCTGCGCCTGAAGCCGCCGCCCCGACACCGTCCACACCGGCACCGACCACCCCGAAAGCCGAGGCATCTGATGTTGATGCTGAAGCCATCAGCAAGGGCGTCTCGGGCTTGTAAGCGCCTTACGGAGCGAGGCCGGTACACTGGCCTCGCCTGATCTCATGTCTCCGATTTTCGTTCGCTGCCTGCCCTTCGGCCTGTACATCGCTTTGCTGGCGCTGGAAGGCTTGCTGGCGGATTACGCCCCCGATTTTGATGTGCGCTGGGTCTATCCGGTCAAGGCCGGTCTGGTGGCGCTGGCGCTCGTCGTTTTGTGGCGTTATTACGCCGAGCTGAAAAGCTGGGGCTTGTCGGCACTGAATGGACTGCTGTCGGTGGCCGTCGGCATCGTCGTGCTGGTGCTGTGGGTCAATCTTGATACCGGCTGGATGCTGGTCGGCGGCGAAATGGGCGAGGGTTTTAACCCGATCAGCGCTGCGGGCCAGATCGACTGGCTGCTGGTGGCGTTTCGCATTGCGGGCGCGGCGCTGGTGGTGCCGGTGATGGAAGAATTGTTCTGGCGCTCGTTTCTGCAGCGTTGGGTACAGAAGCCGGACTTCCTGACGCTGGATCCTGCGCAGATCGGTCTCAAAGCCCTGTTGATTGCCAGCGCCCTGTTTGCCACCGCGCATGTGCAATGGTTTGCTGCAGTGATCGCCGGACTGGCTTACGGCTGGCTGTACATCCATACGCGCAACCTGTGGGCGCCGATCATTGCCCATGCCATGACCAACTTTGGCCTCGGCGTGTATGTGGTGATGACGCGGCAATGGAGTTTCTGGTGATCCGGCGGTTGCGCTGGCAGGTCCTGGGCGTGTGTCTGTGCCTGAGCGTGCCGGTGCTGGCAAAGGAAGGCGACACCCTGCGCCCGTTCGTGTCAGCAGGGTATTACTTCGACAACAACCTGTTCCGGCTGGACGACAATGACAGTCCGGGAACACAGCGTGAGGATCGTTTCGCGCTCCTGGAGGCCGGCCTCAATGTGGACTGGAAAGTCGCGCGACAGCAATTCACGGCCAATCTGACCAAGACCCTGATTCGTTACAACGAAAATACCTTTCTTGATTTTGACGGCGAAGACCTGGAAGGCCGATGGAACTGGCGTCTCGGTAACCGGCTTTCGGGCACGGTCGGGGCAACACGCTCCACCAGTCAGAGCAGTTTTGATGATATTGACCAGTTCAACAACCAGGTTGACCGGGAACGGCGTTTTGGTCGGGCAGAATGGGAGTTTCATCCACGGTGGCGAATTTCTGCGGGGATTGATTCCACCGAGAACCTCAACAGCGCTCCGTCGCAGCGCTCGCAGAATGTTGATCAGGAGGCACGCGACATTACCCTCGGTTACAAGACACCCAAGGGCAGCAGCTTGCGCGCCCAAGTACGCAAGATCGACGCGACGTTCCCCAATCCGCAGATCGTGAGCGCCTTCTTCTTCCCGTTCTTTTTTGAGGTTGCCGACAACAGCTACACGCAAACCGAATACAACATGCTGGCTGACTGGGCGCTGACGGGGAAATTGACACTGCGTGGCCAGGCGGGCAGAGTGGACCGGCACTACGAGAACGTACTGCGGGATGATTTTGGTGGCACGCCCACGCTCAGGGAGCGCCCGGATTTCGAAGGGTTTACCGGGCGTGCCTCGCTCGACTGGTTTGCCACCAGCAAGACCCTGGTGAATGTTGCGGTCTTCCAGGAGCTGGGGGGTGCAACCGATATCAACGCCAGCTCCGTATTGCGTACAGGAGGCAGCGTGAGCGGCGTCTGGGCTTTTCGCGAAAAATGGCGACTCAATGTCGGAGCAGAGTACCTGAGCCGCGATTACAAAGGTGACGTGCCCTCGGCGCAACCCGCGCGCACCGATGAAACCCTTGGTTCTTCGCTGAGCCTCAATTACCGTCCGCACCCGGTCGTGTCGCTCGATATGGGAATTCTGGCAGGTAAAAGAGATTCGAACCGCACTAACGAAGACTATGACTACCAGACCTTGTTCGCCAATATACGGGCGGACTTTTGATTGATAACGTCACACTGAATAAATACACGGATTGATTGTAAGCTTGGGCAGATGGACACCCGCTGAAAAGCGGGGGCAGGTGAGCCAAGTCGGGTTCACACCCCTGGATTAAGCTGGGCTCAAACCGATAAGATAAAGGCGGACCACCTGCTGCAGTAAACGAAACGCAGTAAACAAAACCGGGTGGCGTGATTTTTGGAGAGATTGATGAATTGTATTTGGCAAAAATTGCTGGTGTTGTGTGCACTCCTGCTGGCAGGGCCAGCGCTGGCTGATAACGAATACCGCATGGGTACGGGTGATGTGGTGCGGATTGCCGTTTATGGTCAGCCCGACCTCACCACGGAGGCGCGGGTTGGCGAGAGTGGCAACATCACCTTCCCGCTGATCGGTGAAATCCGGCTCGCGGATCAGACGCCGGCACAAGGTGAAGAGGAAATCGCCAAGCGGCTAAGCAAGGGCGGTTTTATTCTGGAGCCGTTTGTGACACTCAACATCGTGCAATACCGCGGCCAGCAGGTCTCCGTGCTGGGGCGTGTCAATCGTCCCGGGCAATACAATCTGGAAAAAAGCAGCCGCGTGACCGATGTCCTGGCGCTGGCGGGCGGCATTATTGCCGATGGCGCGGATGTGGCGACCCTGGTGCGGGTGCGTGATGGAAAAACCGAGTACATCGAGATTGATGTCCCCAGTCTGTTTACCGCACAAGGCGAAGCCAGCAATCTGCAGATCGAGGATGGTGACATCATCAATGTGGCGCGACAGCCGATGTTTTTCATTTACGGCGAAGTCCAGCGCCCCGGCTCGTTCAGGCTCGAAAAGAACATGAGCGTCGTGCAGGCACTGGCCATGGGCGGCGGGGTTACTCCGCGTGGAACGCAGCGCGGCATCCGCATCAAGCGGCGCGACGCCAAGGGCGAGCTTGTTGAGTTCAAGGCCAGTCTTGATACGCCCGTAAAAAAAGATGACGTGATTTACGTCAAGGAAAGCCTGTTCTGAGAACACCACGACCATGAACTTCACTCAATTCCTGCTTATTATCAAGGCACGCAAATGGATCATCCTGAGCGTCGTGGCACTTGTACTCGTCGTAACCACAGTGCTTATTGTGCTGACACCCAGGGAGTACACCGCTACCGCCACACTCATCATTGATTCCAAAAGCAAGGATCCTGTCTCAGGCCAGTTGTTTCCCGTGCAGCTTTTCCCAGGGTATATGGCTACACAGATCGACGTCATAACAAGCACTCAAGTCGCGCGTCGTGTAATCCGTGAATTCAAGCTCACGGATAATCCCGCCACACGCCAGCAATTCGCGGAGGCCGGTAAGGAATACAGTGATATTGAACAGTGGCTTGCGTCCGTTTTGATTAAAAGTTTAGATGCTGAACCTTCGCGGGAATCCAGCACTATCGAATTGTCTTTCTCTGGCGCAGATCCGCAGTTTGCGGCGGCACTGGTCAATTCATTTGCCAAGGCTTACATCGAGACCAATCTCGAACTGCGCGTTGAGCCTGCTCGTCAGACTGCGGCATGGTTTGATCAGCAGATCGTGCAGTTGCGCGAAAGACTGGACGATGCCCAGCAGAAACTTACGGCCTACCAGCGCGAGAAGGGTATCGTCGAATCTGAGGAACGTCTTGACGTAGAAACGCGCCGCTTGGCAGATATTGCGGGTCAAATGGTCGCTGCACAGTCCACTTCTTTCGATGCGGCATCGCGTCGTGGACAGAGTGCTGATCTTCCGGAAGTGAATAACAGTCCGATCGTCCAGAACCTCAAGCTTCAAGTCGCACAAGGCGAAGGTAAGCTTGCCGAGCTTTCCAAGCGCGTGGGCTTGAACCACCCGGATTATCTGAGACTGCAAGCCGAAGTGGCAAGTTATAAAGCCAAGCTGGCGCAAGAGCTTAGCACTGCTACTCGGGGTGTGGGTGCGACTGCAGATGCATCGCGGCAGCGGTTCACTGATCTCTCGGCTGCCTTCGAACGCCAGAAATCCAGGGTACTCGGTCTCAAACAGCAACGCGAGGAAGCATCCCTGCTCGCGCGTGACGTCGCAAACGCCCAGCAAATTTACGATTCTGCCTTGCAACGCTACGGACAAAGCCGCATGGAAGCGCAGTCCACACAGACGGACATCGCAGTGTTGAATCCCGGATTTCCGCCTACCAAACCGTCCAGCCCAAATATTGTTCTTTATTTGGCCATAGGTATTTTTCTCGGGGGCCTATTGGGCCTGAGTGCTGGTCTCATCGTCGAGTTGTTTGATCGGCGGGTGCGTACCGGCCAGGATATTGTTGCCTGGCTCGACATTCCGGTATTGGCAGAAGTGCCTCGTACATCCCGCATCATGGCTGCGCTACGGGGCTACTTCCAGCGTCGCCGAGTATTCCTGCGGTCGCGTAAGCATGCCGTGCCGGCGAGTTCGCTATAAGAAAAGTTGAACGAGGTCATTACTACATGAACATACTGACATCTGCTGCAGAAGATGACCGGGTTGCGTTGGCGTCTGTGGCAATTCGGGCTGATGCACATATCGGCAAACTATTGCTTGATGCGGGCAAACTTACGCAGACCGATCTGGAACGGGTGCTCGCCCTGCAGCAGGATAAAAACATACGTTTCGGTGACGCGGCCATAAAACTCGGTCTGGTCAGTGGTGAAGATATCCAGCTCGCCCTGTCGAAGCAGTTTGAATACCCCTTCGTCCCGGCAGGGGACGAGCATTTTTCTCCCGATTTGGTCGCAGCGAGTGCGCCCCACGGCAAGGTCGCAGAAGCCTTGCGCTCTGTCCGCTCCGAGCTGCTGCTGCGCTGGTTCAAAAATGGTCACAAGCTCCTTGCTATTAGTGACACAAAACCCAACGAAGGTGCCAGTTATCTGGCGGCCAATCTTGCCGTGTCGTTTGCCCAAATGGGATGTAGAGTGTTGCTTGTTGATGCGGATATGCGCCAGGGAAATCTGCATGAATTGTTCAAGCTGTCTCCTGGCTTGGGCTTATCCGATTTGCTGGCGGGTCGTGTCCAGTCAATACGCATGCAAAGTGCCTCGCCGTTCCGAACGCTATCAATTCTGACGAGGGGATCCCAGCCCCCCAACCCGGCTGAATTGTTGACGCGCCCTGCATTTGCCACTGTGATCACAAAAGTGCAAGCCGATTTCGATATTGTTTTAATTGTTACTTCGCCGTCTGAGCTGGGTTCGGATTTTCAGCCGGTCGTTGCGATTGCAGGCGGGGTGCTGCTTGCTGCACGAAGGAACCTGAGTCGTCTTGCACCGCTTGCAGAACTCAAGGACCGTATCATTTACACAGGCGCAGAGATACTGGGCGCTGTGGTACTGGATTAACTCGAACATGAATACACTCAGTCAAGTGAAAACACCGGGCAGTGGCGTCTGGATCGGCATGTGGGTGCCGGTGATCCTTGGATTTATTGCACTCTATGCACCTACCTACTGGACACTTGCCCACGGTCTGTGGAATTCAGATGACCACGCGCACGGGCCTATCATACTGGTCGTCACGCTCTATCTCATCTGGAGCAAACGCTCGGTCTTCGACGCCCCCAGCAAGCCCAGCGCATTAGCTGCGACACCGGGCTGGGCACTACTGATCTTCGGATTGCTTACCTATGCGGTCGGGCGTTCCCAGCAGATTGTCTTTCTCGAAGTGGGTTCCCAGCTACCCGTGGTGCTTGGCATGTTGCTTGTCACACTTGGGGCACGTTCCGCCAAGGCACTCTGGTTTCCGCTTTTCTTCCTGTTCTTCATGATTCCGCTTCCCGGCTTCATTGTCGACGCGGCAACCGGGCCACTCAAGCAATATATCTCGGTGATTGCAGAACAAGTGCTCTATGCCGCCGGTTATCCCATTGCGCGCAGCGGTGTGACGCTTACAGTGGGCCCATATCAGCTGCTGGTAGCTGATGCCTGTTCAGGCCTGCATTCCATGTTCAGCCTGTCGGCCATGGGGCTGCTCTATCTCTACCTGATGCGCCACGACAGCTTGTCGCGCAACTTGATTATCATCATCGCCATTCTGCCCATCGCGTTCGCTGCCAATGTCGTGCGTGTCATGGTATTGATCCTGGTGACCTACCATCTTGGCGACGAGGCTGGCCAGGGTTTCCTGCATGACTTTGCCGGCATTATGCTATTCGTCATCGGATTACTTTTCCTGTTCATGCTTGATGGACTCTTGGGATTTGTTTTCCCCAACCGCAAACAGAACACAAAACTGGAGACACCCAATGACTAAATTCAGCTTAAAACATTTACTTGTAGCGGCTTGCATGTTCAGCGGGGCGGGTCTCGCGCTTGCCCTCAAGCCCACGCAACAGGTTTCGGCATCGGGACCGGCGATCAATCTGGAAACGCTCATTCCGACAAAATTTGGTACCTGGACAATCGATCAGACCATTGTGCCCATCATGGTCAGTCCTGACGTTCAGGCGCAGCTCGACAAGATTTACGGTCAAACCCTGTCGCGCACCTACGTCAACGACAAGGGTGAGCGAGTTATGCTGTCCATTGCCTATGGCGCTAACCAGGTGTCAGAGGATTTGCAGGTACATCGTCCAGAATATTGTTATGCCGCCCAAGGTTTCCAGGTGCGTCAAGGTGGTGAAGACGTGCTCGCGTATGGCCCAGGAAAACTGCAGGTCAAAAGGCTGGAGGCCACGCAAGGTGACCGTGTCGAACCCATCACCTACTGGATCACCATTGGCGATCAGGCCACTTTGCCGGGAATTGGGCGCAAATTGACCCAGCTTTCCTACGGGCTTACCGGAAAAATTCCCGACGGCATGCTCATCCGTGTTTCGTCCATTACACCTGATATCAACAAGGGCTACCAAAACCAGGATCGTTTTGTTAAGGACATGCTCGATTCACTTGATACGGCGCAGCGCGTCCGCCTCACAGGCACACTTTGATCCCGCACTACAACCGATAAGGATAACCATGAACCGCAAGGCTCTCATCACCGGCGTCACCGGCCAGGACGGTGCCTACCTCGCCGAGTTTCTGCTGGACAAGGGCTACGAAGTCCACGGCATCAAGCGCCGCACGTCGCTGTTCAACACCGACCGCATCGACCATCTGTACGAAGGCCCCGAGGTCAAGACCCGCAAGTTCGTCCTGCATCACGGCGACCTGACTGACTCGTCGAGCCTGATCCGCATCATCCAGCAGGTGCAGCCCGACGAAATCTACAACCTCGCCGCGCAGTCACACGTTGCGGTGTCGTTCGAGGAACCGGAATACACCGCCAACTCCGATGCACTGGGCTCGCTGCGCATACTGGAAGCCATCCGCATCCTTGGCCTGGAAAAGAAAACCCGTTTCTATCAGGCGAGCACCTCCGAACTTTTCGGCCTGGTGCAGGAAATCCCGCAGAAGGAAACCACGCCCTTTTACCCACGCAGCCCCTACGCCTGCGCCAAGCTCTATGCCTACTGGATTACCGTGAACTATCGCGAAGCCTATGGCATGTATGCGTGCAACGGCATCCTCTTCAACCACGAGTCGCCGATACGGGGCGAAACGTTTGTGACCCGCAAGATCACCCGCGCCCTCGCCCGCATCAAGCTTGGCCTGCAGGATTGCCTCTTCCTCGGCAACATGGACGCCAAGCGCGACTGGGGCCATGCCAAGGACTATGTCGAAATGCAGTGGCTGATGCTGCAACAGGACACGCCCGAAGACTTCGTGATTGCCACCGGTGTGCAATACAGCGTGCGCGACTTTGTCAACGCCGCCGCAAAAGAGCTGGGCATGACCATCCGCTGGGACGGGCAGGGCGTTGACGAAAAAGGCTACGATGCTAACGGCAAATGCATCGTCGCCGTTGATGCGCGTTACTTCCGTCCTACCGAAGTCGAAACCCTGCTGGGCGACCCCGCCAAGGCGAAAGCAAAACTCGGCTGGACGCCGAGAATCAGCTTTGCCGAACTCGTGGCCGAGATGGTGCGCGAAGACCTGAAGGCGGCGGAACGCGACGAGCTGGTGAAGAAGCACGGCTACAAGGCCATGGATTACCACGAATAAATCCATGGACCAGAACGCCAGGATTTACATCGCCGGCCACCGGGGTCTGGTGGGAACTGCGCTACTTGGCAATCTGCGCGCCAGGGGGTACGCGAACTTTATCACCCGCACCCACGCCGAACTCGACCTCACCGACCAGGCCGCCGTCGAAGCCTTCTTCGCCGCCGAAAAGCCCGACTACGTCTTCCTCGCCGCAGCCAAAGTCGGCGGCATCCACGCCAACAACACCTACCCCGCCGAATTCATCCGCGACAACCTCGCCATTCAGACCAACATCATCCACGCCGCGTACAAGCATGATGTGAAGCGCCTGCTATTCCTCGGCTCCAGCTGCATCTACCCCAAGCTTGCGCCGCAGCCTATGCGCGAAGAACACCTGCTCACCAGCGAACTCGAACCCACCAACCGGCCCTATGCCCTGGCCAAGATCGCTGGCATCGAAATGTGCTGGGCCTACAACCGCCAGTACAAAACCCAGTACCTCGCCGTCATGCCCACCAACCTCTACGGCCCCGGCGACAACTACCACCCCGAAAACTCCCACGTCATCCCCGCGCTAATCCGCAGGTTTCACGAAGCCAAGCTCGCCAACGCCCCCAGCGTCACCGTCTGGGGCAGCGGCACCCCCAAACGCGAATTCCTCTACAGCGAAGACATGGCCGACGCCTGCGTGTATCTCATGAACCTGCCGGATGAACAGTTCGTGCCGCTGCTGGGTCAGGATCGCAATGACGGACTGGCCCCGCTGATGAACATCGGTGTGGGGCATGACATCAGCATCCGCGAGCTCGCCGAAACCGTCGCCGCCGCCGTCGGCTATGCCGGTAAACTGGAGTTCGACGCCAGCAAACCCGACGGCACGCCGCGCAAGCTGATGAACGTCGACCGGCTGAACACCATGGGTTGGAAAGCAATAACGGACATGCGCGAAGGGCTGACGCGGGCGTACAGGGATTTTCTCGTCAGCGCAGGTTGACACCCATGCGTGACACGCACGTTCTGCGACTCGACCAGCCGGCCTACGCGCTGGCCTTCCGGCTGATTGCTGCCGCGCTCTCCTTCGGCTTTGGCATTGCCGCCGCCCGTATGCTGGGCGTCGAGCGTTTCGGCCTCGCAAGCGTCCTCCTCGGCATCGTCAACGTCGGCGTCGTATTTGCCCTGCTCGGACACGAAACCCTGGCCACCCGCCAGGTCGCCACCCTCGGCGCGCGCGCCGTCAACATCTATCGCCGCAGTGCCGTACGCCAGTCCTGGCTTGCCGGCCTCGTCGTCCTCGTCCTTACCGCACTCGTCGTGGCCCTGCTCCCCCTCGGCGCCCAGGCCGGCACCGCCCTGCTGGCCCTGCTCGTGCTCATACCGCTCATCACCCGCACGCGCCTCAGCCAGGGACTCATCCGCGGCGCGCATCGCGCCAGCCTATCGCTCATTCCCGATGGCATCGCCCGGCCCGGCCTCGCCATCATTTTCCTGCTGACACTGAGTCTGGCCGGCCACACCGGTAACGCCGCCTTTGTCTTAACCATGGTTCTCAGTGCCGTGCTGGCCCTGATTTACGGCATCGTCCTCGAACGCCGCACCCTGGCCGGCCACGCTGTAAGCGGCGCGAAGGAAAGCGTCGCGAAAGGTTTTTCCAGCGCCATTTTTTTCTCGTCCATCCTGGCCGTGCTTGTCTCGCAACTGGCGCTGATCGCCACCGGCGCCCTTTCGTCTGCCGCCGACGCCGGGCGCTATGCCGCTGCCGAACGCTACGCGCTTGCCGCCGGCCTGGTGGGGCAGGCTGTCTATCTGGCCGTGGCTTCACGTCTGGCAGCCCACCATGTGCGCGGTGAGGCCGGGCAACTACGCGCTTTGGTGCGGAAGGTCACACGTGGCGTATCTGCTGCCACCCTATTGCTATGCGTCATCGTCGCGCTGGCCGCCCAGCCCCTGCTGGGCATCTATGGCAACGGCTTTGCCGAAGCCGAGCCGGTTCTGCACATCCTGCTCGCCTCGGTTTTCATTAATGCCTTTGCCGGGCCAACAGGCCAACTCCTGCTGATGACCCGGCATGAGCAGGATCATCTACGCGCCATGTTTGTGAGTCTGGTCGTTCAGGCTGCTCTCATTGCCGTTCTGGTGCCGGTCTATAGCTTGGTGGGTGTGGCTTGGGCTGTCCTGATATCCACGCTGATCTGGAATGGCCTGATGATGTATTTCATCCGCCGGCGACTGACCATGAACCCCTTGCTGATCTGGGCATGACCCCGCAAATCGTCTTCATCGCTTCGCTTCCGCGTTCAGGGTCCACCCTGCTGCAGAAGATGTTGTCGGCCAGCCCGCAGGTGGCCAGCAGCGCCGAACCCTGGATCATGCTGCCGTTCTGGGGTATGCGGCGTCCCGATACAGGACGCTCAATTTACTTTCATTACGTTGCGGCTGATGCGATCAATGATTTTGTCGGTAACGTGCCCAACGGTGAGGCCGTCTTTGCTGATGCGGTTGGCGATTTCGCACGCCGTATGTACACAGCAGCTGCCCAAGACCGACCTGTTTTCGTTGACAAGACCCCGCGCTACTACCTGATGTTGCCACTGTTGCGACAGGCGCTACCCGAGGCGCGCACCGTGGTGCTGCTGCGCAATCCGCTGGCGGTACTGGCGTCGATCTGCGAAACCTTCAACCGGGGCCGCTTCATCTGGTTCGAATACTGGCTGGACTGGATCGAAGGCCACCGCTGTCTGGCACAGGCAGTGCGCGAGGGCGGCAGCCATCAGGTGGTGGTGCACTACGAAAACCTGGTGGCCGAGCCCGAAGCCATCCTGCGCGGACTGTGTACGGATATCGGCCTGGCGTACTCGGACGAAATGGTGCGCAACTACAAATCCGCAGCCCTGCCAGGCCGCATGGGTGACCCCACCGGGGTGCACCGGTATGCCTCGGTGAGCAACGCGTCGATCGACAAATGGCAGGGTTTCTACGATACCGCGTACCGCCGCCGTGTTGCCGAGCAGATGCTGCGCCGACTCGATCCACGCGATCTGGACACGCTGGGGTATCCCCTGCCACGGCTGCTCGAACAGTTGCACGCAAAGCCACCGCGCGCCGGTGCAGACTGGCGCAGTCGCATCGACCGCGCGACAGGCAGTCTCGCGCGCGTGGTCGATTTCCGTTACCTGCAGGCGCGCTGGCGCGCCCGCCGACAAGGAGCCCCCCATGCTTACGGGTACTACCGCGAGAATTGAGAACCCGCTCGATTTTGATATCGGCAAGGTCTACTTTTACCTGTTCCTGTTCTTTGCCCTGTTCCTGCTGATCGACCCGTTTTACACCGGTTACGGCGCGTTTCGCGTTACACGCGACATCGGGCCGCTGAAGTACACCGCGCTGCTGTTTGGCGCGGGCGCGTTCTTCTTTTCGCTGGCAGGCATGATGCTGAAGAATCCGCGTGCCAAGCAGCCCCCCTGGCGCGAGACGCTGGCCCGCGCCTGGCCCTTGCTGCTGTTCGGGCTGTACATGCTGGGCGGCGCGCTGGTGGCGCGCAACTATTTCGATATCCAGGAAACCTTTCTTCCCTTTGCCATAGGCATGGTGGGCTTGCCGCTGGCGGTGGTGCTGTTCTGGAGTGTGAACCAGCGCATGCTGGTAGCGCGTCGCTTTCTGCAGGCATTACTGCTGATCCTGCCGGTGGTCATCGGCTGGGTGGTCGTCAAGCGCATGGATGGCGGCCAGGCGTTTCATATCGAAATCTTCCTGTTTGTGCCGCTGGGGGTCTATTTTTTCCTGGCGTTGAAACAGCGCTGGCTGGGCTGGCTGATTCTGCTGACAAACATTTTTCTGGCTGTCGTCAGCTTCAAGAACACCGCCTTTCTGGTCCTGCTGCTGTGTCTCGTGTACCTGATTGTGCTCGGGCTGGCGAGCAAGCCGACGCGTTCCGGGTCGTTGCGCAGGGTGCTGGTGGTCTATGGACTCTTGATTGGTCTGGTCGGGGGAGCGGTCGGTGTCACCTACCTGTTACAGAATCGGGAAGAATACCTGCCTACAGGGAACGTGGATGTGCGCAAAATTACCTACGAAGCAAGCTACACCCGCTTTCTGGAGAATCCGCTGGTGGGTACCGGATTTTCGGATTCCTCACTGATTGATCTCGGAACACTCATTGTGCTGGGCGACAACGTACTCATTTCACACAGCGACCTGCTTGACATTCTGTCGCATGGCGGCCTCATCGGTGCCGGACTATTCGTGTTTGGCTTCTACCGCGTGTTAGCTCGTGCAGTTCGAGCGTTACGCAGTCCGGCCAGTGCCGCCGACAAAGCTATGATCCATGGACTGTTGCTGATTGTAGTTAGTGGGCTGATAGTGGCAGCCTTCAATTCTCCGCTCATCACACTGACTGTGGGTGTGATGTTCTGGTTCAGTACGGGTCTCCTGTTGGCAAGTGCCGAATATGTCATCCGTCAGTCGGGTAGCAAGCAGGGACAACCATGATGTCCCACCGTATCAACGCAACCCCCACCCAGATTGACTCCTCACAGTGCAAGCGGTTATGCGCCTGAGTGCAATATGAAATCGGGATGAGCAGATGAAATTTTCGATTGTCACCCCCACCCGCAACGCGCTCGAAAAGCTGCGGCGCTGTGTCGGATCGGTGCGCGGGCAGAGCGGCGTGGCGGTGCGCCATATCGTGCAGGACGCCTGTAGCAGCGACGGCACGCCGGCGTGGCTAGCCGCGCAGCCTGACCTGGACTGGCGTTCGGAAGCCGACGGCGGCATGTACGACGCCATCAACCGGGGCTGGGCGCGCGCCGACGGCGAGATCCTGTCCTGGCTCAACAGCGACGAGCAGTATCTGCCGGGCACGCTGGAGAAGGTGGCGCAGATATTCACTAATTCTCCCGAGATTGATTTCATATATGGAAACTACATTGTCGTAAAGCCCGATGGTGATCCAATAGCGGCACGTCGGGAGATTAGGCTTTCAATGGCATACATCTCAAACGGATACTTGAACGCTGCATCTTGCACAATGTTTTTCCGCAGGCGTTTGTTGGAGGCGCGAGCTATTCATCTCGACACTGGGTTTCGTTATGCTTCCGATATGGATATGGTTCTCAGGCTATTGTCCGCAGGCTATAAGCCCAAATTTATCAAGCAATACTTGGCGTTGTTCGCGTTTGATGGAGGAAACCTCAGTTGCTCTCCGGAAATGATTGAGGAGACTCTGAAAATCCGAAAAAAATTTGGTGGCAAATACGGGCTTTTGAGACTTCCATATATGGGGCTGCGCGTTATTGAACGTGCTATTTCAGGCTCCTACAAGCGTGAAGATGTGAGCTACTTATACGCAATAGATGATAGCCCTCGATATCGAGCTGTCGATTCCAAGGCAGTTTCTGCCAGCTATGTAACGCAATGAGCGCGATCGAAACGATACTCCAAGATTGGAGTGCAAATCGCAGGAATCCAAAAGCCCAATTATTTTTGGCGTCTTTCCGTCTGGCCCAGATGATTCGTAACGGAGGCCGTATAAGTTTCATACTGGGTGTGCCCTATCTGCTATTCCATCGGATTTTCTTCGAGTGGTTATGGGGCATTGAGTTGCCTTGGGGCACCAAAGTGGGCAAGGGTTTGCGAATTTTCCATGGTGTTGGTTTAGTCGTAAACGACAGATCGATTATCGGAGAAGGCGTCATTCTGAGGCATTGCACAACTCTGGGCGTGAAAGAGACGGGAGAGTTTGGTACTGGAGAAGCCCCCAAAATTGGGAACTACGTTGATATCGGATCGAATACGGTAATTCTGGGCGGGGTAACCGTTGGAGACTATGCGGTGATCGGTGCGGGGGCTGTGATAGTCGAAGACATCCCAGACGGAGCGATTGTTGTTGGCAATCCAGGACGAATAATCAAATACAGAGTAGTTAATCTGTAGTCCTCCATGCAATATGATTCGGTAAAAGTTATGAATAAATTCGGTTTGCCAAAATTTTTTCTTTTTCTGATTTTTGCTCTAGCGGCATCTCTACATACTCGGAGTTTTGCTGCCCCAATTACCGAAGACATGTTTGGTCTGCACATCCACACTGTGGCCGTCGGTGAGCCCTGGCCGAACGTGGCGTTCGGCTATGTTCGGTTGTGGGATACGCGCACGACCTGGCGCGATCTGGAACCGCAAAAGGGACAATGGAATTTTGCGACGCTGGACCGTTACGTGGACGAGGCGAACAAGCGCGGGGTGAAGGTGTTGCTCACGCTGGGGCAGACGCCGCAGTGGGCGGCCGTGCAGCCGGATGCTGAGTCTCCCTATGGGCCGGGCGCAAGCAGCGCGCCCCGTTCGCTGGATGACTGGCAGGCTTATGTGGAAACGCTGGCGCGCCGCTACAAGGGGCGCGTCCACGCGTGGGAGGTGTGGAACGAAATCAACGTGAAGCATTTCTGGACCGGCG